>NZ_DATJYB010000505.1:0-31402 GCF_035499775.1 Mycobacterium sp.
ACGATCGACCAGGCCGATCAGCTGGTGCTCGATTTCTACCGCTGCGCGATGCTGCCTGCCAGCCCCGACTGGCGTCCCGGCGATCCGGGCGACGATCTGTCCACCGTCGGCGCGGATGCGGTGCCGCCGGCCCACGATCCGACCGCGCACTGGGACGGCGAGATCTTCCGAAACCGGGTGCCGGGACCGCATTTCGCGGATCGTTTGCAGGCCGGACTGGCCGGCGCGGTGCTGCACAGCACCGGAGACGTGGTCAGCAGCGCACCCGAGCTGGCCCGACTCACTTTGAATATCGCCGCCACACACCATGATTCGCGTGTCGGCGAACGCCGCCTGGTGTACGGGGGCCACACCATCGGGCTGGCTTTGGCGCAGGCGAACCGGCTGCTGCCGAACTTGGTGACGGTGCTGGGCTGGGAATCCTGCGATCACACCGGTCCGGTACACGAGGGCGACACGCTGTACAGCGAACTACACGTCGAAACGGCCGAGGCCACCGCGCACGGGGGCGTGCTGGGGTTGCGATCGCTGGTCTACGCGGTCAGCGGTTCGCCCGACGAGCCCGACCGCCAGGTGCTGGACTGGCGCTTCCGCGCGCTGCAGTTCTGAGCGCCAGGCCGATCCCGGCCGTTGCTGACCATTGCCGCCGCTGCCGCCGTTCGAGCACCATGGTGACGTGAGCTCGGTGGCGGGGCAGTGGGGCGACAGCGGGCTGGCCCATCTCACCGGCCTGCCCGACGGACCCCCAGACTTCTCCCGGGCGAACGTCCTGAGCCGCGCCGCAGAGATTACCGCCGACGCGGCCACCCTGCTGGCCGGGCGGGCCGGGTTGCTCGGCCTGACGCGCGGCGGGCGGGTGTCCGCCGGTGGCGCCACCCGGTTGCTGCGGGCCCGGGACGGCTGGTGCGCGATCACGCTGTCCCGCCCCGACGACGTCGCCGCTGTGCCCGCGGTGCTCCAGGTCGACGACGCCCCCCAAGAGCCCGACGACCCGTGGGGGGCGCTCACGGTCTGGGCCGCCAACCGGCTCACCGGCGAAATAGTGGAACGCACAGGTCTGCTCGACATCCCGGCTGCCGCCCTCGGCGAGGCCGCGGCAGCGCCGCCGCGGATCCGCCCCATCAGCTCCCCGGCGCCCGTGCCGGGGTTGGCCGGTCTGCTGGTGGCCGACCTGTCGTCGATGTGGGCGGGCCCGTTGTGCGGTCACCTGCTGGCCCGCGCGGGAGCAACCGTCGTCAAAGTCGAAAGCCCGCGCCGACCGGACGGAACCCGGACCGGCGATCGCGCTTTCTTCGACTGGATCAACGGCGAAAAGCTCTCCTACTGCATCGATTTCGACAGTCAGGCCGACCAGCTGCGGCAGCTGCTGATGGTCGCCGATGTGGTGATCGAGGGCTCCCGGCCGGCCGCGCTGGCGCGGCGCCGACTCGGGCCTGACCACCTCGCGCCGCGAGATGGCCGAATCTGGTTGCGGATCACCGGATACGACGACGACTCCGGACGGCCCGCGTTCGGTGACGACGCCGCGGTCGCCGGCGGCCTGGTCGGTACCGGTGTTGACGGGCCGGTGTTCTGCGGGGACGCTATCGCCGATCCGCTGACCGGGCTGGAAGCGACCCGGGCGGTGACCGACTCGCTGCACCGCGGCGGCGGCGAATTGATCCAAGTGGCGATGAGCGCGGTCGCCGCCAACTATGCTGAATTGCCGACGACGGAGCCGGTCTCGGCGCACCCGGCGCCACCACCGAGGCGGCCGCACGTTACCAAGCCGGGACCCGAGACCGGTGCCGACAACGACACCGTGCTGCACCTCGTCTCCGAAAGGCGGTGCTTATCATGCTGATTCGGCGGGCCACGCTGCTGGATGACAGGCTGGTCGACATCCGGGTCGGCGCGCAGATCGAAGAGGTGGGCGAGGGCATTGCCGCGAAGCGCGGGGAGAACGTGCTCGACGCCGACGGCGGAACCGTGCTACCCGGCCTGCACGACCACCATGTACACCTGCGCTCGGCGGCGTCCGCGCTGGATTCGCTACCCGTCGGACCTTCCGAGGTCTCCACCAAACTCGAACTGGCACAGGTTCTGTCGAACACCGTCCCCGGCCCTGACGGATGGATTCGTGCCGTCGGCTATCACGAGTCGGTCGCCGGCGAGTTGGACCGTGCCGCTCTGGACGCCCTGATGCCGGGCACTCCGGTGCGCGTCCAGCACCGCAGCGGCGCGCTGTGGGTCCTCAACTCCCCGGCGCTGACCCGGGTGGGGCTGGCCGACCACGCCGACGGGCGCCTGCACAGTAACGACCGCGGCTGGTCCGACGCGCTGCAGCGCCGCGAAACCAATTTCACCGAATTGAGCCACCGGCTCACCGCCGTCGGCGTCACCGGCGTCACCGACGCCACGCCCGAGCTGGCCGCCGACGACATGGTCTCGGTGTTGGTGGCGCACCGCCATCACGAATTCCGGCCACACGTACGGTTTTTGGCGCCGGGCAAGATAATCCTGCACGACGACAGCCTCGACCTGGAGGCCCTGACCGACTGGATCGCCGACCACCACGCCGACGGCACGCCGGTGGCCGTGCACTGCGTCACCGCCGCCCAACTGGTGGTGGCCATCGCCGCGCTGCGCGCGGCCGGCAGCCATCCGCTCGACCGCATCGAACACGCGGCCGTCGTGCCCGACGACAACCTGGCCGACCTGGCCGACCTGGGTGTCACGGTGGTGACCCAACCCAACTTCGTCGCCGAACGCGGCGACCACTACCTCGCCGACGTTCCCGCCGCCGAACACGATCAGCTGTGGCGCCTGGCCTCCCTGCTGAAAGCGAACGTGCGCGTAGCGCTGTCGACCGACATGCCGTTCGGCCACGGCGACCCGTGGGCGGCCATGCGCGCCGCGGTGCACCGCACCACACACAGCGGCGCCGTCCTGGGGCCGGGGGAATGTGTCTCGGCGCGAACGGCTCTGACGATGTTCCTGGGTCACCTCGATCACCCGGAGCGGGCGCGGACGGTCGCACCGGGCCAGCCCGGGGACCTGTGCGTGCTCACTCAGCCACCCGCGGCGGCGCTGGCCGAGCTGGACGCGGCAATGGTGGCCGCCACCATCATCGGCGGCGAAATCGCCCATCTATCGACGTGATCAATCCGCCAGCCCGAGCCCAGACCGCAGCGCATCGCACTGACTCGCGAAAAACCGTCGTGACACCTGAGCTTTCGGAGCGACCATGTCGAAGCCGTGAAAGACGCCGGGCAGAACGCCGGCCCCGGATTCCAGGGTGAGCACCTCGACATCGCCGGATGAGCCGCGACCCACCGACAGCCCGGTTAAGGTCCGCACCAGCGGCAAAGTCCGGGGGCTGACCATTTGTCGTGGGGCAATGCGTGCGATCAGGCGCAGATAAGGTGAATATCGGTGTTCGGCACCGATCCGGTATGCCCAGTGCGCCGGCGGTGTGGCGGATTGGGAAGGGGTTGGAAAGGAGCGGGCTGGGGTATCAACGGCAAGGTATCGCGAAGGCGGGCAAGAGGGCAGGACATGTTCGGGCAGCTGTACGACCGGGCGCTGGACGGCGAGCGATGTTGGATCCGCCATGAAGACGGTGCGGTCCGGCCGTTGCCGGCTCATCGCTGGCTGGGCCAGCGCGACGACGAAGCCTTCGACGATGCCGTGACGAAGCTGTGCGCCGGGCCGACCATCGAGTTAGGTTGCGGGCCCGGACGATTGGTGGCGCGGTTGATCCGCCGGGGCGTACCCGCGCTCGGCATCGACCGGTCCGCGACGGCGATCCGGTTGGCGGGTCGCGGCGGCGCTCCGGCTCTGCTGGGTGACGTGTTCGACGCGCTGCCCGGCATCGGTCGGTGGCAGACGGTCTTGCTGGTCGACGGCAATGTCGGGCTGGGCGGGGACCCGCAGCGGATCCTGTGCCGCGCCGCCGAGTTGCTGGCCGCCGGCGGGCGCTGTGTGGCCGAGTTCGACGTCGAGGCCGTCGGCATCTGTACTCGCTGGGTCCGGCTGGAATCCGGCACTGACGTGGGACCATGGTTCAGGTGGGCTTCAGTCGGTATCGACAGCGCGGCCACGCTCGCCGCACAAGTGGGTCTGACGCTGGCCGGGGTCCGATTGATCACCGGCCGAGTGATCGCGAGCCTGACACTCCGGTAAGCGACTACGGCTTTCCCGCCGGGTTGTGGCGCACGCTTGGGCGCCATCCGCCGCCGGGCGTCCGGCGGTTGGCGCAGTTTCGCAGTCCGCTTCGTGGCCCGTGGCTGACCTCGGTGTTCGGCCTGGTGTTGTTGGTGACGTTGCCGATCATCACGATCACCGGGCTGCTGTCGTACATGGCTTACGCTCCGCAATTCGGCCAGGCCATCCCGGGCCATGTCGGTTGGCTGCGGCTGCCCGCATTCACCTGGCCGACCCGCCCGTCGTGGCTGTACCGGCTGACCCAGGGTCTGCATGTGGGCCTGGGCCTGGTGATCATCCCGGTGGTACTGGCCAAGCTGTGGTCGGTGATCCCGCGGCTGTTCGTGTGGCCGCCGGCCCGCTCGGTCGCCCAGCTGCTGGAGCGGTTGTCGTTGTTGATGTTGGTCGGCGGACTGCTGTTTCAGATCGTCACCGGCGTGCTCAACATCCAGTACGACTACATCTTCGGATTCAGCTTCTACGATGGTCACTACTTCGGGGCGTGGGTCTTCATCGCCGGTTTCCTGATGCACATCACGCTCAAGATTCCGCACATGATCACCGGGCTGCGGTCACTCTCGATGCGGGAAGTGTTGCGCACCAACGTGAACGACACCCGTCCGCAGCCGCCCGATCGTGCCGGGCTGGTGTCCGCCGAGCCGGCCGAGCCGACGATGAGCAGGCGCGGCGCGCTGGCCCTGGTCGGCTCGGGTGTGCTGCTGATCGCGGTCTTGACGATCGGCCAGACCCTCGGCGGGGTGGCGCGCAGCACCGCCTTGCTCCTGCCGCGGGGGTTGCCAAACCGGGGAAGCCGGGATTTCCCGGTCAACAAAACCGCCAAGGTCGCCGGGATCACGCACGAGAGCGTCGGCGCGAACTGGCGGCTGCGGCTGCGCGGCGGGCCGTCGGAGGTGGTGCTGGATCGCGCCATGCTGGCCGGCCTGCCGCAACGCACCGCGAGGTTGCCTATCGCCTGCGTCGAAGGCTGGTCGACCGTTCAGACCTGGAGTGGGGTGCCGCTGGCCGAGCTGGCTCGCTTGGCCGGCGTGGCGGCGCCGCGCTCGGCCCGGGTGACGTCGCTACAACGAGGCGGCGCCTTCGGGGAAGCGACGCTGGCGGCCAACCAGATCGCGGACCCCGACGCGCTGCTGGCGATGCGAGTCAACGGCGCCGACCTGCCGATCGACCATGGCTATCCGGCCCGGGTCATCGTTCCGGCGCTGCCCGGTGTGCACAACACCAAATGGGTCGAGTCCATTACGTTCGAGGCCTGAGATGCTAAGACTGCGAAAGCATTTCGGCCGCCACTACGGATCTCATCCGCTGCACCTGCTGACCATGGTCGCCGGGTTCGCGCTAATGGGTTACATCCTGGCCACCTTCAAGCCCACCACGCTGTGGAACCCCGGCCACTGGTGGCAGTCGATCGCCGTCTGGTTTGCCGCCGCCGTCATCGCCCACGACCTGCTGCTCTTCCCGCTCTACGCGCTGGCCGACCGGGTGATGTCCACCCGGCTCGCCCGGCCGCCTGCGCATCGGCACCCAAAAGTAAGCGCCCGCAACCACATTCGGGTTCCTGCGCTGGCGGCCGGCCTGACCCTGCTGATTTTTCTGCCCGGCATCATCGAGCAAGGCGCACCGACCTACCAGGCGGCGACCGGACAAACCCAGCAGCCGTTTCTGGGCAGGTGGCTGCTGCTCACCGCGGCCATGTTCGCCACCAGCGCCGTCGTCTATGCGGCGCGGCTCGTCGTCGCGCGCCGCACCCGGTCCAGCAACTGAGAAAACGTTGGCCAACGGTCGATATGCCGATGCCGGCAAATCTTGTGCGACAGCAAATTTTCGCCGCCGCAGATAACCGTGCCGCAAACGTAGTTTCTGCTAACCGGGTGGGGGTACGCTCCCCTACATGACGGCGAGGGGACCGCGGATGACGCCCTGTGTGCGACGGTTGCTACGGGCGCGTCCTGCCGACTATGTGCTGGCGTTAAGCGAAATGGGGGCTTCGCTACCGGTGGTTGGCAAGCGCCTTGAACCGCTGGGAACCGTGGCCGCGATGAGTGCCTGGGGCATGCGGTTCACCCCTGAATTGATGTCTGGTGCCGCCAAAGGCTGGCTGACGCCGGGCAACAGCGACGTGCGGCGGCGTGACCGCGAGAGCACGCAGGAGGTCTCCGTCACCGCCCTGCGGGGCGTCGTGTCGTCGGCGGACCTGGACGCCGCGTGGCCCGAACCCGAGAACACGCCGCCGATTTGGGAGGCGCTGCGGCAACGCCGATACCTCTACCGCCGCGGCGTCCACTACGGGGACAGCCCCGCCCAGTTGCTCGACGTCTGGCGGCGCAAGGACCTGCCGACCGAGGCCGCGCCGGTGCTGATCTTCGTCCCGGGCGGCGCCTGGGTGCACGGCCGCAGCATCATGCAGGGGTCCGCGCTGATGTCGCGCCTGGCCGAGCAGGGCTGGGTGTGCCTGGCGATCGACTACCGCGTTTCGCCGCACCACCGCTGGCCACGGCACATCGCCGACGTCAAGACCGCCATCGCATGGGCCCGGGCCAACGTCGACAAGTTCGGCGGAGACCGCAATTTCGTTGCGGTGGCAGGCTGTTCGGCGGGTGGACACCTGGCTGCACTGGCCGGGCTCGCCCCCGACGACCCCGTCTTCGGTGCCACCCTGCCCGAAGGTGCCGACAGCTCGGTGGATGCGGTCGTCGGGATCTACGGGCGCTACGACTGGGAGGACCGCTCTACCACGGAGCGGGCCCGATTCGTCGAATTCCTGGAGCGGGTGGTAGTGCGGCGCTCGATCAAGCGTCACCCGGAAGTGTTCCGGGACGCGTCGCCGATCGCCCGCGTACACCGGAATGCGCCGCCGTTCTTGGTGATTCACGGCAGCAAGGACAGTGTGATCCCGGTGGAGCAGGCCCGCAGCTTCGTCGACCGGTTGCGTTCGGCGTCGACGGCGTTGGTCAGCTACCTCGAGCTGCCGGGCGCCGGTCACGGCTTCGACCTGATCGACGGCCCGCGTGCGGGTGCGATGGCACACGCGACGGCACTGTTCCTCAATCAGGTGCACCGCAACCGGACCCAGTTCGCGAAAGAGGTTATCTGACCCAGCCCGCCGATTGTAAGGTCGCCGTATGAGTAGGGGCCTGCGGTGAAACGGCTGAGCGGCTGGGACGCGGTATTGCTGTACAGCGAGACGCCGAACGTGCACATGCACACCATCAAGGTCGCGGTGATCGAACTCGACGAGGAGCATCGCGGAAACTTCGACATCGAGGCGTTCCGTCAGGTCATCGCCGGCCGGATGGACAAGCTGGTGCCGTTGGGCTATCAGCTGGTCGACGTCCCACTGAAGTTCCACCACCCGATGTGGCGGGAGAATTGCGAGATCGACTTCGAGTACCACATCCGGCCTTGGCAGGTGGCCGCCCCGGGTGGCCGTCGCGAGGTGGACGAGGCGATCGGGCAGATCTGCAGCACTCCGCTGGATCGTGACTACCCGCTGTGGGAGATGTACTTCGTCGAGGGTTTGGCCAACAATCGGATCGCCGTCGTCGTCAAGATCCATCACGCCCTCGCCGACGGGGTGGCCTCGGCGAACCTGATGGCCCACGGCATGGATCTGATGCCGACACCGGAGAGCGACTCGTACACGCCCGATCCGGCGCCTTCCAAGCGGGAGTTGATGACTTCCGCGTTCGTCGACCACATGCGGCACCTCGGGCGCATCCCCGCGACGGTGCGGTACACGGCGGAGGGTGTGAGCCGGGTGCGCCGCAGCTCGCGCAAGCTCTCACCGGAGCTGACCCGGCCGTTCGTCCCGCCCCCGACCTTCATGAACCACCTGCTCACCCCGGAGCGCCGGTTCGCCACCGCCACACTGGCATTCGCCGATGTCAAAGCAACCGGCAAGAAGCTCGGCGCGACCATCAACGACATGGTGCTGGCCATGTCCAGCGGGGCACTGCGCACGTTGCTGTTGCGTTATGACGGCACAGCCGAACCGCTGCTGGCTTCGGTCCCGGTGGCCTACGACTTCTCGCCGGAGCGAATCTCGGGAAACCGCTTCAGCGGAATGATGGTCGCGCTGCCGACCGACTCCGACGACCCGCTGGAACGGGTGCGGGCCGCTCACGACAACGCGGTGTCGGCCAAGGAGAGCCACCAACTTCTGGGCCCGGAACTGATCAGCCGCTGGGCGGCCTACTGGCCGCCGGCCGGCACCGAGGCCATGTTCCGGTGGTTGTCGAGCCGCGACGGTCAGAACAAGGTGCTCAACCTGAACATCTCGAACGTTCCGGGTCCCCGCCAACGCGGGCAGGTGGGTGGCGCGCTGGTGACCGAGATCTATTCGGTGGGCCCGTTGACCGCGGGCAGCGGCCTGAACATCACCGTGTGGAGTTACGTCGACCAGCTCAACATCTCGGTGCTGGCCGACGGCTCCACCGTCAAGGACCCGCATGAGGTGACCGAGGCCATGGTCGCCGACTTCATCGGAATACGCAGGGCCGCTGGGCTTTCCGAAGAGCTGACGGTCGTCGAGACCGCGATGGCCCCGGCTTGACCGAGGCGTGAGCCGAGGCCCGATCGCGGACCGTTACCATCGGTCACTGTGAGCGACGAAGCTAACACCGAACCCGAGGTCCTGGTCGAGCAACGGGACCGGATCCTGATCATCACCATCAATCGGCCCAAGGCCAAGAACGCGGTCAACGCGGCGGTCAGCCGCGGCCTGGCCGACGCGATGGATCGCCTCGACGGCGACGCCGGCCTTTCGGTGGGAGTCCTGACCGGCGCGGGCGGCACGTTCTGCGCCGGGATGGACCTCAAGGCATTCGCGCGTGGCGAAGTACCCATCGTCGAGGGCCGCGGCATGGGCTTCACCGAACGACCGCCCGTCAAGCCGCTGATCGCCGCGGTCGAGGGGTACGCGCTGGCCGGCGGCACCGAGTTGGCGCTGGCCACCGACCTGATCGTGGCCTCCACAGACGCGGCCTTCGGCATCCCCGAGGTCAAGCGTGGTCTGGTGGCCGGCGGCGGGGGACTGCTGCGGTTGCCCGAGCGCATCCCGCCCGCGATCGCGATGGAGCTGGCGCTGACCGGTGAGAACCTGTCCGCCGAGCGCGCTCACGAACTGGGGATGGTCAACGCCCTCGCCGAGCCGGGGTCCGCCCTGGATGGGGCGATCGCGCTCGCCGAGAAGATCGCTGCGAACGGGCCGCTGGCGGTGGCCGCCACCAAGCGGATCATCGTCGAGTCCCGCGGTTGGACCCTGGAGTCCAGGTGGGCGGAGCAGTCCAAGATCCTCGGCCCGGTGTTCGTGTCCAACGACGCCAAAGAGGGCGCGATCGCATTCGCCGAGAAGCGCCCCGCCCGCTGGACCGGGACCTAAGTCGGCGGAGCCGGGGGCAGCCGGCGCTTGTTTTGGCGGCGAAGTTCGGCAAGCGTCAAGCCGGCGAAGATGGAGAAGCCGAGAGCTATCAGCACCAGCGCGATGAGTGATACCGACAACGGGATCGGACGCGACTTGTCGAGGTTCGCCGCGATGGTCACCACGAGAATTCCGGCCACGTCGAGAAGGAACGAGACGCCAAGGAGGATCTTGGCCCGCCGTGTCGGCGCGATCATCTTGAGCCAGAGCAGCAGACCGGGCTGCTGAGGTTCCGAACCCATCAGCGAATCGTCCCACCGAACGTGGGCGCTATGGACGGAAAATGATCAAACGGCGCCCATAGTGCCGCCGGCGCCGGAGTCACCCGACGGGTGATATTCCGGCAGCGGAGATTGAGAAGCCTTTGCCGGACGGAGCCACGGTGCAGGTAACGCCGCTGGGTTCGGACCGACAGGTGAATTGGCCGCGGGTGGCGGTCTGGCCGTAGTCGAGGCCCCGCTCAGAACGACCGGCGAACGTCATGGGTTACACTATCGCCAAGTTTTGTAAAGGGTCGAGATCCCAGAAAGATCCAGGATGAGCATTTCGTTGCTGCTCGAGATGGCGTCGTCGGGCAACCCCGATCGCACCGCTGTCGTGTCCGGCGACGTGCGGTTGACGACGCAGCAGCTCAGCGACCTTGCCGGCGGCGGCGCGGGCGTCATCGCGGGCTCCAATGCCAAGCACCTCGTCTACGTCGGCACCGGCGGCGCGATGCTGCCGGTGCTGATCTTCGCCGCGGCACGCGCCGGGCTGGCCTTCACCCCGATCAACTACCGGCTGTCCGCCGACGGCATCCAGACTCTGATCCAGCGGCTGCCCGAACCGCTGGTGATCGTCGACGACCGCTACCTGGACATGGCCGGCGACGCCGCCGACCGGGTGATGACGTCCGACGAATTCCTGACCGCGGCCCGGAGCGCCGAACCGGTCGCCGAGTTCCCCGACCCCGACTCGGTGGCCATCGTGCTGTTCACCTCCGGCACCACATCGGCGCCCAAGGCCGTCGAGCTCACCCACAACAACCTGACCAGCTATATCACCGGCACAGTCGAATTCGAGTCCGCGAGCCCGCAGGACGCGGCGCTGATCTGCGTGCCGCCCTATCACATCGCTGGGGTCAGCGCGGCGTTGTCGAACCTTTACGCCGGCCGAAAGATGGTGTACCTGCCCAACTTCGACGCGCAGGAGTGGGTCCGACTGGTCAACGACGAGCAGGTCACTGCCGCGACCGTGGTGCCCACCATGCTGGACCGCATAATCTCCGCGTTGGAGGGCGGCGGGCATCAACTGCCGTCGCTGCGCAACCTGGCCTACGGCGGCTCGAAGGTGGGCCTGCCGCTGGTGCGCCGGGCGCTGGAGCTGTTGCCGGGGGTGGGTTTCGTCAACGCCTACGGCCTGACCGAGACGAGTTCGACGATCGCGGTGCTGACCCCCGACGACCACCGCAGCGCGCAGTCCGCGTCGGACCCCGCGATCACCAGGCGATTGGGATCGGTGGGGCAGCCGGTGCCCGGCATCGAGCTGCAGATTCGCGGCGAGGACGGCGCGGTGCTGGGGCCGGGCGAGACCGGCGAGCTGTTCGTGCGCGGCGAGCAGGTGTCCGGCCGCTACACCGGGATCGGATCGGTGCTCGACGAGAACGGCTGGTTCCCCACCAAGGACATCGCCATGCTGGACGACGACGGCTACCTGTTCATCGGCGGCCGCAGCGACGACACCATCATCCGCGGCGGCGAGAACATCGCGCCCGCGGAGCTGGAAGAGGTGCTGGTCGAGCACCCGCATGTGCGCGACGTCGCCGTGGTCGGCGTCGAGGATCCGCAGTGGGGGCAGGCGATAGTCGCCGTTGTGGTTCCCGCCGACGGCGTCGAGCCCGACCCCGAACAACTGCGCGAGTATGTGCGCCAGAGCTTGCGCGGGTCGCGCACCCCGGACCGGGTAGTGTTCCGCGACGAGCTGCCAACCACCGCCACCGGCAAGGTGCTTCGCCGGGAGATCATCCAGACGCTAATGAGGACTGGACGCTAAAAGGATGAATGCATGATCAAAAACGGAACCCGTCTCGCCAGCCAGGTGTGTGACACCCAGGTGATCGTCGTCAGGAGCGCCGACAGCCTGGACGACCTGCGTTGCGGTGGTGTCGCGATGGTGGAGATCGGTGGCGAACGCTCCGGCGAACTCGACCCGGCGTTCGCCGACGGCACCATCATGGGCAAGCGCTACGTGGACGAAACCGGGGCCGAGGTGCTGGTGACCAAGCCCGGCGCCGGAAGCCTCAGCATCGGCCAGACCGCGCTGCAGCTCAAAGAGGTCAAGCCGCTGCCGGCCAGCGATTAGGGACCCTCTCGCCCGTCGGTCCCGGGCACGCCCAGCAAAATCCCGCCGCTGCCGCCGGCCCCACCGGGCTCGTTGTAGCCGGTGCCGCCGCCACCACCGTTGCCGATCAGCCGCGCGTTGCCACCGTCGCCGCCCAGCGATCCGGTAAACAGGTTGACGCCCAGTCCGGCGTCGCCACCTCGGCCGCCGCCGCCGATCACGCCGGCGTTGCCGCCTCGGCCGCCGGTACCGCCTTGGCCCAACCCCTGGCCGCCGTCCCCGCCGCCCCCACCGTCGCCGAAGAGCCCGACGGCGTTGCCGCCCGTACCGCCCCCGCCGCCCGCGCTGTAGGCGGATTGCCCGCCCATGCCGCCGTGGCCGCCGTTGCCCCGCAGGGTACCGCCGGTGCCTCCGTTGCCTCCGGTGCCGCCGGCTTCAGCAGCGACCGTGTTGTCGGCGGAACCGCCCGTTCCGCCCCCGCCACCGTCGCCGACGAGGCCCGCGGACCCACCGTTGCCGCCGGCCTTGCCGCCCGAGCCGTTGCCGCCCTGGCCGCCGTCGCCGCCGAGCAACCCGCCGTTGCCGCCATCACCGCCCTTGTTGCCATGCGTGGCGACTCCGGCGTTGCCTCCGTTGCCTCCGTCGCCGTGCAACCAGCCGCCGTGGCCGCCCAGGCCGCCGGCGCCCGCGTGGCTGGTCTGCAGATCGCCGACAACGCCGGACCCGCCGTCGCCGCCGGCCCCTCCGGTGCCGAACAGTCCGATGGCGTCACCGCCCTGGCCTCCGGCACCGCCCAAGGTGGCGGACAGGGAAAACCCGCCGACGCCGCCGGCGCCCCCGTTGCCCGCGAGCAGGCCGCCGGTGCCACCGTCACCGCCGCGTCCGGCAGACATGGGGAAGTTGTTAGAGGGTCCGCCGTCGCCGCCGTCGCCGCCGTTTCCGATCAGCCCGGCGGCCCCGCCCTTGCCGCCTTGTCCGCCGGGGACGGCCCCGGTTGCGGGCTTGCCGGACGCACCGTTGCCGCCGTTGCCCCACAGGATCCCGCCGTCGGTGCCGTCCTCGCCGGACCCCGGCAACCCGTCGACGCCGTTGCCGATCAGCGGACGGTTCAGCAACAGATTGGTGGGTGCGTTGATCAGGTCGAGCAGATCCTGCTGCACGATCTGCAGCGGTGTCGCGTTGGCCGCCTCGGCGCCGGCGTAGGCGCTCGCGCCGGCGTGCAGGGTCCGGACGAACTGCTGGTGAAACTCAGAAGCTCGCGCGCTGAGCGCCTGATAGCTCTGGGCGTGGGAACCGAACAACGCCGCAATGGCGGCCGACACCTCGTCGGCTCCTGCGGCCCGCAGCTCGGTGGTCGAAGCGGCGGCGGCGGTGTTGGCCGCACTGATCGCTGAACCGATGCTGGACAGATCCGTTGCCGCCGCCGACATCGATTCCGGTATCGCGCTGGTATACGACATTGCGCACCTCCCACTGACGGGAACGAGCAAAGCGCAGACCGCTTGCGATTTGCTTGCGGGGTTCTCAGGCGATACGCGCGCGGTTAGCGCCGGGCGACGAACTCCCTTGCCTTGATCAGGAATTCAAGCTGCTCGCCAACCTGGTGGAGCGGGATTACGCTGCGCGTCGAGCGGCACAGCACGATGGCGCCCTCCAGTGCCGAGATCGACATCACCGCCAGTGCGGCCGCGTCCGCATCGGCGAATCCGTCGGCGACGAACGCCCGCGTCATCGCGGTACACCAGCGGCCCAAGATGATGCCCGCCTCGGAGGACAGCTCGGGTTCGTCGGTGGCGCCACAGCCGATCGCGGCGGCAACCACTGGGCAACCGGCGTTGAAGTCTCCGTCGGTCAGCAGGTGTTCCCAGAACTTGACGTACTCGCGCAGCAAGACCTTGGCGCCTCGGTCCACGGCGTCGTCAATGGTGGCGGTGATGGAATCCCCCGAGTACCGCAGCGCCTCGGTCAGAATCTGATTGCGCCCGTCGGGGAAGTGGTAGTAGACCGAACCGCGGGGTGCGCCGCTGCGGGCCAGCACTTCGTCGATGGTGAGGCCGGCCGCCCCGCGCTCACGCATCACTTCGGCGGCGCTGGCCAGCATTCTGTTGCGGGTGTCGCCGCGCTTGGTGGTCAGCGGGTCGCGCGTGCTGGCCTGCGTCATGCAGCGTGGGACTGTCGTGGTACCGGCCAGTGCAGATGGCGGGGGTTGAACCGGAACGGCCGGCGCCGGAAGTCGGGCATCTCACGGGTGACGTGGTAGCCGGCGATGTTGAGCTCGAGAATCCACATGGTTACTCCCGGCAGGGGTGCTAACTATGCATCGGAGCATATAACCTGTGAATTTATTAAGCAAGTCTTTCTAAGTGAAATGTGATTCCGCTGGCTGAATGACGGTCCTTGACCAGAGTGCAGCTCCACCGATTATGGGTCTTTGCATAATCCATGGATGTGCGGTTCACTTTGCGAATGGTTAGCGACGCCGCCCTACCGGCCCTGGAAACCGTGACTCTCGAGCGGGACGGACACGTCCTGCTGATCGGCCTGAACCGGCCCCACAAGCGCAATTCGTTCGACCGGGCGATGCTGGCCGACCTGTCCCGCGCGTACGGGCTGCTGGAATCCGACGAGTCGGTCCGCGCCGGGCTGCTGTTCGCGCACGGCGACCACTTCACCGCGGGTCTGGACCTGGTCGACGTGGGCCCGAGCGTCGCGGCCGGGGAGTTGCCGGCCCCGGAGGACGGCCGCAACCCGTGGCGGCTGGACGGTCCGTGGACCACGCCGCTGGTGGCGGTCGCGCACGGCTGGTGCATGACGCTGGGCATCGAATTGCTGCTGGCCGCCGATATTCGCCTGGCCGCCAACGGAACCCGGTTCACGCAGCTTGAAGTGCAGCGCGGGATCTACCCGTTCGGCGGCGCGACGATCCGCATGCCCCGCGAGGCCGGCTGGGGCAACGCCATGCGCTGGCTGCTCACCGGCGACGAGTTCGACGCCGCCGAGGCCTACCGGATAGGGCTGGTCCAAGAGGTGGCCGACGATGCGCAGACGGCGCTGTCCCGGGCGCGCGAGATCGCGCACACCATCGCCGACCGGGCCGCGCCGCTGGGCGTGCGCGCCACGCTGGCCTCGGCGCACCTGGCCCGTACCCAGGGCGAGGCCGCCGCGATCCCGGAATTGACGCCCGCCGTGACCAAGCTGTTCGCCAGCGCGGACGCCGCCGAGGGCGTGCAGTCGTTCATCGAACGACGGCAGGCGAAGTTCTCGGGTCGCTAGCCGGCAGCGAGTGTGCGGCCAACCGCACGTTCGCGCTCGAGTGTGCGGCCAGCCGCACACTCGTCCAAAGAGATCACTCGACGGTGTAGCCCATAGGCATCAGCACGCTCTTCTGCTGGGTGAAGTGCTCGACGCCTTCGGGCCCGTTCTCCCGGCCGATGCCGGAGTTCTTGTAGCCGCCGAACGGACAGCACGGGTCGAAGGCGTACCAGTTGATCGCATACGTCCCGGTGCGGATCTTCTCCGAGATCTCGATGCCGCGCGGCACATCGGCGGTCCACACGCTGCCGGCCAGGCCGTACTCCGAGTCGTTGGCGATCTTGATCGCGTCGTCTTCGGTGTCGTAGGGGATGATGCTGAGCACCGGCCCGAAGATCTCCTCCTGCGCGATCGTCATCTTGTTGTCGACGTCGGCGAAAACCGTGGGCTGCACGAAGAAGCCGCTGTCCAGGCCCTCGGGACGGCCGCCGCCGCACACCAGTCGGGCGCCCTCCTCGATGCCCTTGGCGATGTAGCCCTCGACGCGGGCGCGCTGCTTCTCCGAGATCAGCGACCCGATCTGGGCGGCCGGGTCCGACGGCGTCCCGACCGGCAGCATCTGCACGAAATTGCTTACCGCGTCCACGATTTCGTCGTAGCGCGAGCGTGGCGCCAGGATCCGGGTCTGGCCCACACAGGCCTGCCCGGTGTTCATGATCCCGGAGAACACCATCATCGGCACCGCGGCGGCCAGGTCGACGTCCTCGAGCACGATGGCGGCCGACTTGCCGCCGAGCTCCAGGGTGCACGGCTTGAGCATCTCCGCCGCGCGCCGGCCGATCTCCTTGCCGACGCCCGAACTGCCGGTGAAGGTGAACAGGTCTACGTCCCGGTTGGAGGTCAGCGCCTGGCCCGTCTCGATGCCGCCGGGCACCACCGACAGCACGCCCTCGGGCAGGCCGGCGTCGGCGAACACCTCCGCCAAAGCGTTCGCGGTCAACGGTGTCTCAGCGGCCGGCTTGAGCACCACCGTGCAGCCGGCCAGCAGCGCCGGGCCCAGCTTGTTGACCGCCAGGAACAGCGGCACGTTCCACGCTACGATCGCGCCCACCACACCGATCGGCTCACGATGGACGATGGTCTGCCCGTAGGAGCCGTTGCGGATCTCCCGCCACTTGACCTGGTCGACGGCGGGGCCGGCGAAGAAGTTCATCGCGCCCATCGAACCCATCCAGTGCATGGTCTCGATGGTCATCGGCGGCTGGCCGGTCTCCTCGGCGAGCAGCTTGGCGAACAGCTCCTTGCGCTCTTCCAACAGTTGCAGCGCCCTGGCGATGACGGCCGCGCGCTCCTTGGGCGGTGTCGCCGGCCAGGGGCCGGTGTCGAATGCCGCGCGGGCGGCGGCGACCGCAGCATCCACGTCGGCGGCCGCTGCCATCGGCACCTTGCCCACGTACTCGCCGGTGGCCGGGCAATGCACCTCGATGACCTCGTCGGTGGACGGCTCGGTCCACTTGCCGCCGATGAAAAGTTTGTCGTACTCCGTTGTGACGTCGCTCATGGCCGCCACCCTACCCAAGCCGAAGCAAAACGAGAACATGTTCCATTATCGCGGCTGCAGCACCAGCACGAGATTGCTCACCAGAAACTCGCGCAGCACCGGCACCGAGGTCAGCCACCACGCCCAACGCGGGTGGTAGCGCGGAAATGCGGCCAACACCGCCACCGCTGCACCGGTGCTCGCGGCCCAGTTCAGGCCGTCGGCCGCCGACACCGCGAACAACGACGACCCGTAGTTGTTTTTCGGCAGATGACCGTGTTTGCGCACATACCGCGCGGCGGCGCGGTGGCCACCGAGATAGTGGCTCAGTCCGGTCTCGTGGCCGCCGAACGGGCCCAGCCAGACCGTGTAGGACAGTACGGCCAGGCCACCCGGCTTGGTCACGCGCAACATCTCGGCACCCAGCTGCCAGGGCTGGGGCACATGTTCGGCGACGTTGGACGACAGGCAGATGTCCACCGAGTCGTCGGCGAACGGCAGCGCCATGCCCGACGCCCGGACGAACGTTGCCGTGTCGCGGCCCCGAGCGGGCCCGGCCGGCCCGGTCGCGTGCATCTCGCTCGGGTCGGGTTCGACGCCGACGTACCGGACGCCGGCGTCGGAAAAGGCGCTCGCGAAGTATCCGGGCCCGCCGCCGACGTCGAGCAGCGTGCGACCAGCCGGGGGCTCGCCGTGGGTGGCCAGCCACAGATCACCGACCATCGCCGCGGTATCGGCCGCCAGCGCGCTATAGAACCGCGCCGGGTCGGACTGCTCGTAGCGGAACTCCGACAACAGCCGGCGCGAGCGGGCCAGGGTGGCCCGCCGTTTGAAAACGTCGGTGGCCGTCATCTGGCACACCCTACGATGGCGGCAATCCGGGGAGGCCCGGCTAGGCTGTCGACTGATGTCTGACCTGCGCTCGGTGCTGCTGCTGTGCTGGCGCGATACTGGGCACCCGCAGGGCGGCGGCAGCGAGGCCTACCTGCAGCGCATCGGCGCTCAGCTGGCCGCCTCGGGTATCCAGGTCACCTTGCGGACCGCGCGCTATCCGGGGGCGCTCCGGCGTGAAGTCGTCGACGGTGTGCGCATCAGCCGCGCCGGCGGGCGGTACTCGGTCTACGTCCGGGCGTTGTTGGCGATGGCGGCAGCACGGCTGGGGCTGGGCCCACTGCGGCGGGTGCGACCCGATGTGGTCGTCGACACCCAGAACGGCTGTCCCTTCCTCGCCCGCTTGGTATACGGCCGACGGGTGACGGTGCTGGTGCACCATTGTCACCGCGAGCAGTGGCCGGTGGCCGGGCCGGTGACCGGCCGGCTCGGCTGGTTTGTCGAGTCGAGACTGTCGCCACGGCTGCACCGCCACAACCAGTACCTGACGGTGTCGCTGCCGTCGGCGCGCGATCTGGTGGCTCTCGGCGTGGAGAACGAGCGGATCGCGGTGGTGCGCAACGGTCTCGACGAGGCGCCGGCGCGGACGTTGTCCGGCCCGCGCGCGGCCGCACCGCGGGTCGTGGTGCTCTCGCGACTGGTGCCGCACAAACAGATCGAGGACGCCCTGGAAGCCGTCGCGGAACTGCGGCCGCGCATCCCGGGCCTGCACCTCGACATCGTCGGCGGCGGCTGGTGGCGGCAGCGACTCGTCGACTACGTTCAGGCGCTCGGCATTTCCGACGCGGTGACGTTCCACGGCCACGTCGACGACGTCACCAAACACCATGTGCTGCAAAGCTCGTGGGTGCATGTGCTGCCGTCGCGCAAGGAGGGCTGGGGTCTCGCGGTGGTGGAGGCGGCCCAGCACCGGGTGCCCACCATCGGCTACCGATCCTCCGGCGGACTGTCCGACTCGATCGTCGACGGGGTGACCGGGATCTTGGCCGACAACCGAGCCCAACTGGTGGATCGGCTCGAGCAACTGTTGTCCGATTCGGTGCTGCGCGAGCAACTCGGCACCAAGGCGCAGGTCCGCAGTGTCGAGTTCTCCTGGCGGCAAAGCGCCGACGCGATGTGCAGTGTGCTGGCAGCGGTGCGGTCCGGTCAGTACGTCAGCGGCGTCGTCTAGCCAGCACGCTTGCGCTACCCGCGACGGCGCCGCCCACCAGCAACAGCGCCAACCACGCCCAGTGCGCGATCAGCGTCGCCCGCACGCGGTCTGCGGGCACACCCGCGGAATGACCACCGATCCAGTAGAGAGCGAACTCGCTGTCGCGATAGGTCGGTGTCAACGCGTCGAGGCTATGCGCGGCCGCGCCCGTGTCACCCGCGGTGTCCAGTTCGACGACCAGCCACGTCACCCCGGCGGGCGCCAACGTGGCCGGATCCCCGCCGGCCAGCAGCAACTCCTGCACTATGCGGGCATGCGCGCCCTCCCCGGGCACGGTCACCCCGGAAATCGTGAGGTCACCGGTGCTCAGCACGTCGGCGCGCACCCACCGGGGCAGCGGATCGAGCACCGGGGCCGGACCTGACCAGAAGAACATCCGCATGGTGCCGGCCGGCAACACCGCCACCGTTCCCGGACGCGCATTGATGGCCGCCGCCACCGCGGTCCACCCGGACGGGTACTGCACCGAATCGACCTTGCCCCACACGCCCCAGGCCAGATCGGGCAGCGACAGGATCAGCGCCACGCAGCAGACCAACGCCATGACCGCGGGCTGGAACCAATTCCGCACCGTCACCACCGCCCCCGCGCCTGCCAGGGCGTATCCCGGCATCGCCAGCGCCACCCACTTCTGCCCGTCGCGCAGCACGCCGAGGCCGGGCACCGCGTCGACCACCGCGCTCAGCACGTGCAAGCCGGGACCGGTCGCCAGCGCGGCGGGCACCAACACCGACACCGCCGCCAGGGCGAGCAGCGGCACCGCCACGGGGCGACGCGCGACCACCGGCAGCCCGGCCACCACCACACCCAGCAGCACCACGGCCGACGAGATGGCCAACAGCGTCGTCCGCGAGCTGGGTACCGCCTCGCCGTTCCAGATTCCGCCCAGGCTGGCCAGGCTGCCCAGCGTGCCCAGCCCGGGCTCGGCGCGAGGCGCGAACGCGATCACCCCGAGCCCGTTCGCCGGCGTGTGGGCGCTCAACGACAAGCCCAGCGCCGACGCGGTGAGCCAGGGCGCCGCCGCGATCACCGCGGCGCCCAGCGCCGCCGCCGAGCAGAGCCAACGCGACCGGCCCGCACCGGGTGCACCCACACAGACCAGCGCCACCGTCGCAGCGAGCATCAGCCCGGTCGGGGTTAGCCCGGCCAGCGCGATCCAGAAGGCCAGCGCGAAGAAACCCCGCCACGAGGGCTCGGTCCGCAGCGTCAGCATCACCGTCGCAATCCATGGCAGGCAGCCGTAGCCGACCAGCAGGCTCCAATGGCCCTGCAGCAGCCGTTCGGCGACATAGGGATTCCAGATCGCCAGCGTGATCGCGACGAACTGCCCGCTGGCGCCCGCCTCGGGCAGCGCCACCGCGACCAGTTGTGCCGCACCCCAGCCGGCCAGCCACAAACCCAGGACGAGCAGCGCCTTCACCACGATGCCGCCGTCGACGACATGCGAGGCCAGCGCCACCGCGAAATCCTGCGGCGTCGCGCGCGGCGCCGCCGTCAACCCCAGCGCGCTATCGGACAGATACGACCGGGGCGTGGAGACCGCGTCGCGCAGCAGCAGATACCCGGGCCGCAGCAGCGGCCCGAGCACCAGGAGCGTGAGGAGCAACGCGTAACCGGGCCGGGACCAGTGCAGAGCCTGGCGGCGTACGTCGGTCACCGGCCGGCCAGGCCTTGCTAGGCCTGTTCGGTCGGGGCGGAGGGATCCGGTGGCCGATCATGCGGTCCCACGTCAGGCGGCTCACCCGCGGTCGACTCGGGCGGCTCCGGGGCGGGTGGATCCGGATGCAGGTCGGGCCGTTGCGTGGGTAATTTCTCCGTCTCGGCTTCGGCGCCGGGCACCGGTTCCTCGAACCCGCGGCCGTAGTGGTCGGGGGCGTCTCGGTCCAGGCCCGGGTCGGTCAGCGCACTCTCGGTCCGCAGGCTGAACGAGGCGAGCAATCCGCCGCCGATCAGCGCGATCAAGCCGACCGCGGTGAACGTGATCGGTAGCACCCGCGACCACAGCGCCAGCCGGTCGCGCTCGTCGCGCGCCGCGTTGATCTGGGATTCGACCGTGTCTCGCGTGGACTCCACGGTGTAGTCGGCCAGGCGCAGCTCAGGGTTCAGCTTGTCGCGGGCGTAGTAGTGGTTGGCGTGCTCGGTTTGTTTGACGATGGTGCCCGTCACCGGGTCCACCCAGAAGGTCCGGTGAGCGGCGTAATAGCGGGTCATGGTGATTTGGGCGTCGGGGTCGCCTGGCACCCCCCACATCTTCGCTGACGTGGTGATTTGCCCGTCCTCGTTCTTGCTCAGCAGCGAATGGTATGGGACGGGGTCCACCAGCTTGCCTTCGTCGTTGTAGCCGATGTTCTGGGTGAAGCGGTACGTGGTCAGGCCGTTGACGTCGTCCTGGGTCTCGTACTTGGCGTCGAACGGCTTCTGCACGATCGGATCGAAGTACTGGTACGTCTTCTTCTCGGTGTGGAACGGAAACCGGTACGCCAGCCCGGTGTGCCTCACCTGCTGGGTGGTCGGCGGGTTTTCGTCGTTGAAGGCGCGCGGCTTCTGCACGAACCCGCGGGTGTCATCCGAGATCGCCATCGCCGTCTTGCGGTTGAGGGTCACGATGTCGACGATCGCCAGCAACAGTCCGCCGTCTTTTTGTTTGTCGGCACCCCGCCGGACCGAGCTGCCGACCTGCAGGGTCACCACGTCGGCATTGGCGGGCGTCTCGACGGTGATCTGCTGCTGCGACACCAGCGGCACGTCTTTGTCGACGACGACGTGGTCGCCGGACAACGACCCCGGGTCGAGCGCGGTCCCCCTGCCTTCACTGACCAAAGTGGCGTCGATGTTCAGCGGGATCTTGGCGATCCTGCTACTCGTGTACGTCGACAACAGCAGCGCGGCGATCAGCAGGGCGGATCCGAGTCCGATGATCCCGCATGCGGCGAACCGCAACATGACCGCTCGGTTCACGTTGCTGTGACCTCCTTGTGGTCAATCTGCGATCCATCGGACTCGTCGGTTGCGACCGGTTCCGGCCCGACCCAGCTGCGAGGCAAATCCGTTTGACCCTAACAGCCGAATGTGGGTCCGCAGCGAACGAACCCTTCGCCGCTGCACTACCTATTCGGGTGTACCCGAATAGTCTGAGACGCGTCACAGGCAAACTGTGATCGTGACCGATGACCAGCAGGTCGGCGGGATTCGCAGCTTCCTGCCCGCCGTGGAGGGCATGCGCGCGTGCGCGGCCATGGGCGTCGTCGTCACGCACGTCGCGTTTCAGACCGGTCACTCCAGCGGTGTCGACGGGCGGCTGTTCGGCCGGTTCGACCTGGCCGTCGCGGTGTTCTTCGCCCTGTCGGGATTCCTGCTGTGGCGCGGGCACGCCGCGGCCGCACGCGACCTGGGGGCGCGGCCGCGGACCGGCCATTATCTGCGGTCGCGGGTGGTCCGCATCATGCCTGCCTATCTGGTGGCGGTCTGCGTGATCCTGGGCCTGCTGCCCGACGCGGACCACGCCAGCCTCACGGTGTGGCTCGCCAATCTGACGCTCACCCAGATCTACGTCCCGCTGACGCTTACCGGCGGCCTGACCCAGATGTGGAGCCTGTCCGTCGAGGTCGCCTTCTACCTGGCACTTCCTGTCCTCGCGTTTCTCGCCCGCCGCATTCCGGTCGCGGCCCGCGTGCCTGCGATTGCCGCTCTGGGCGCCCTCAGCTGGGCCTGGGGCTGGCTCCCGCTTCAAACCCCTGCTGGGATCAATCCGCTGAACTGGCCGCCGGCGTTCTTCTCCTGGTTCGCCGCGGGCATGTTGCTGGCCGAGTGGGTCCACAGCCCGATCGGCCGGCCGCACCGGCTGGCGCGCCGCCGGGTGTTGATGGCCGTCATCGCTGTGCTGGCCTACCTGCTGGCGGCGTCCCCGCTGGCGGGTCCGGAGGGGCTGGTGCCGGGTACCGCCACGCAGTTCGCGGTGAAGACGGCGGCGGGCTCGCTGGTGGCGTTCGCGCTGGTGGCGCCTTTGGTGCTGGATCGGCCCGACACGCCGCACCGGCTGCTGGGCAGCACCGCCATGGTCACCCTGGGGCGCTGGTCCTATGGCTTGTTCATCTGGCACCTGGCGGCCCTGGCGATGGTGTTCCCGGTGATCGGGACCTTTCCGTTCAGCGGGCGGATGCCCACGGTGCTGGTGCTGACGCTGATTTTCGGCTTCGCGATCGCCGCCGTGAGTTACGCCCTGGTCGAGTCGCCCTGCCGGGAAGCGTTGCGGCGCTGGGAGAAACGTGAGAGGCCGGCCGAAACAGGCGAGGTTGATGCGGAGGCAGACGCGATCGCGCCGTGAACGACGCAGCACTGCGTTCCGCTACGAAGGTGCGCAGATGTACAGAGACACGCCGGTCCGGCTGGCATTTTGTGCACGCTCGCCGAGGGTCAAACGGACCTGCTACCGAATCCGGAGAAACGCATACAGACCTCACACGCCGGATAAAATTCGTGCACCCATCGAGGCAGGGTGCACACCGCAGAAAGGCTGGTCCGTGGACGAGGTGGCTTTCGGTCGGTACCGGCTTGTCGCGCTGATTGGCGAGGGCGGGATGGGCAAGGTGTACAAAGCCCACGACACCGTGATGGACCGCGATGTGGCGCTCAAGGTGCTGCCGGCCGAGTTGGCCAGCGAACCGGGCTATGAGCAACGGTTTCGCCGCGAGGCCCTCGTTGCTGGCCGGCTGACCGAGCCGCACGTCATCCCCGTTCACGAGGCCGGTGAAATCGACGGCCGCCTGTTTTTGACGATGCCGATCATCAACGGCACCGACCTGCACACCGTGCTGGACAGTGGGGGGCCGCTGACCCCGCGACGGGCGGTGTCGGTGGTCGAGCAGCTCGCCGCCGCGTTGGATGCTGCGCACGCCGCCGGGCTGGTGCATCGCGACGTCAAACCCTCCAACGCGTTGCTGACCGGCGACGACTTCGTGTATCTGATCGATTTCGGAATCGCGCATGACGCCGGGGGCACCAAGCTGACGCAGACCGGGCTCATGGTGGGCACCGTTGCCTACATGTCCCCCGAACGCTTGAATTCCGGTGCCGTCGACGCCCGCTCCGATGTTTACGCACTGGCCTGCGTGCTCTACGAATGCCTCACCGGCGCACAGCCTTTCGGCGGGGACAGCGTGGAGCAACAACTCGTCGGGCACCTGACTTTGGACCCCCCCAAACCCAGCCACTTGGACCCCGAGATCCCCACGGGGTTTGACGAGGTGATCGCCACCGGTATGGCCAAAGACCCTGACCGGCGCTATCAAAGCGCCAGGGAACTCGTCACCGCCGCCCGCCAGGCGCTCACCGCCGCCTCCGATCCGGCGCGCGGCGCCGACACCAGCAAACCGTCCCGGGACAAAAGCACTCAGCCGCACCCGCAGCCGCCACCCCCACCAAGCGACCCCTTGCTGCGACCACTCACCGATACCCCGCCAGCGGCGGGCCGGCCGAGCCGCAAATGGCTGATCGCGGCGGCAGTGGTGCTGCTCGTGGTCGGCGCTGGGGCCGCCCTGGCGATGCGAAACATGCTGTCGCCCAAGCCGACCACTGAGCTGGTACTGACCGCGGCCACCGACCCCGGGGCCAACCCGTTCATGCCTCCCGCAGCCGGGCCGCCGCCCACCAACACCCAGCCCCCACCCATCCTGGCGCCCCACGGAAACGGGCCCGTGGTCACCCAGCCGCTGCCCGGTGACCGTGACGGCCTTTACGGCGGCACCATGAACAATGCCGAATGCGACCGCGACAAGATGGTCACGTTCTTGAGCAGCCACCCCACCCAGGCGAGCGCGTTCGTCGACGCCCTCAACACCGACCCCACCCTGTCCTGGAGCGGTGGACACGCCCTCACCGCATCCGACATCCCCACCTACCTACGCGAATTGACCCCGACCATTGTGCGGGTCGACACCCGGGTCACCAACCACGGATTTGACGGAACCCACCCCACCACCCTGCAATCGGTCTTCCAACCCGGCACCGGGGTGTTCGTCGACACCCACGGCGTACCCCGCGCCCGCTGCTACTGTGGCAACCCGCTGACCGCGCCTTCCGCGTTGACCGGCGAACCAAAACCCGTCGGCACACCCTGGGCCGGCTACAACCCCGACGCCCTGGCCGCAGTCCAACCCAGCAAGGCGGCCATCACCACCTTCGTCCTCGTCGACGTGATCACCGGCAAGGCCTTCAACCGGCCCGCCGGGACCACCGGCGCCAGCGACACTCCTCACACCGGACCCGTGGCGCCTCCCGAGGGCGCACCGACCATGCCCACGAGTACCCAAGCGCCCCAACTGGATATCGATGGCACCTACCTGGTGCACCCCCTGACCGCCACAGCCCCCTGCGCAGTACCCCCTGACTTCAGCGCCTCCTTCACCCATCAAGGCAACACTCTGACCATGGTTGCTGGTGCGCTGAGTTGGACGGGCCCCCTGAACGCCGACGGATCGTTCACCCTTAGCGGCTCTGCAGGCCGAATAACGGGTGTCTTCGCCGCCGACAGCGGCCGCACCGTGATCCGCGACGGCGTGAGTCAACATCCAGCTGGTCACTGCGGCCCGACTACCTTCGTGGCGACCAAGCAGTGAACGACAACCAGCGACCGCTTCCTCCGCACCTCGCAGCATCACAGTCGCCGCAAACCCCCTGCCACGTGACGGGCACCGAGCTTGGGCGGTCCTGAGTCGAGCTCACCACGCTCCGCGGAAATCGCTCGCATCGGACCCTGCGCGCCGGCGCAGGCTCCGGTGCAGCATCGGCGACGCGCTGCTCTCACCTGAAGGCTGAACACATCGGGCCCGGGCTTGACCACCGCTCCGGATCTCTCGGAAGCGGCTGTGAGCCTGCGCCTTTCGAGGAATCCAGCGGCTAGCGAAATATGGATCCGGTTGCGCGCAGACGAACTGTCCAGCGGCGAATCACGCTCGCCGTCGCCGGGTTGCTGTTTGCCCTAGCGACTCCGATAACCGCGTGCGGATCTTCCTCATCCCCCGCACCTGGGGCGAAGAGTGCGGCCTACCAACGCGGCTACCTGCACGGGATGAAGTTAAACGACCTCGAACTGGGTTCAGCGGACCGGGTGTGTGTGTGGGACCTCGTCCATAGATGAGGTCAACCCCGATGCGGATGCAGATGCTGTCGAAACGAATCGAAGCGACTACAAACAATGCTGCCTCGACGCTGCCAACTCACGTCGCGCCCACTAGCCAGGTCGAAGTAGCTACTTAGCCGGGATGTCGATGACGATGGCGGTGATGTTGTCCGGACCGCCGGCGGTGTTGGCTGCCTCGATCAGCGCCGCGCAGGCCTCCCCGGCGGTGCCCCGGGCGCCAAGGATCTGCGCCAGCGACCCGTCGCCGACGGCGCCGTGCAGACCGTCGCTGCACAGCAGGAGCCGGTCGGCGGGCCGCAGCTCGACTGAGGAAACGTCGGGATGGGCCGGCGGGACCATGCCCACATGCCGGGTGATCACGCTGCGGGACGGATGGTCGCGGGCGTCCTGCGGTTCGACTTCGCCCGCGTCGATCAGAGCCTGGATCAGGCTGTGATCGCGAGTCAGGCGGTGCAGCACCTCGTCGCGGTAGAGGTAGCCGCGGCTGTCACCCAGATGGGCGATCAAGGCCCGCGGACCCGCGATGGCCACGGCGACCACGGTGGTGCTACCCCCGGCCAGCTCGGGATCGTTGGCGCCGTCGTCGCGCAGGTCCTTCGAGAGCTCGGCGATTGCGCTGCCCAGCCGCTCGGGAGCGGCCGCGTCCTCCAGGCTGACGGTGTCGAGGTGGCGTTGCAGGTACGTCGGCAGCAGGTTGACCACCCTCTCGGCGGCCCGGTCGCCGTGATTGCTGGTGGCGACACCGTCGGCAACGATGAACAGACTCTGCGTGGCGTCGACACCCCAGCGGTCCTGGTTGCTGTTTCGTTGCCGGCCGACGTCGGTGAGGCCCGCGTACTCGAAGTCGTTAATCGGCGGCATGGTGCTAATCCAACACCCTCCCTTGGCGTAACGGTGACACGACCGACCGCTGTCGTCAACGAATTTTATGCAAGCCGCAAGCGTGCGATGATCTCGTCGCGCACCGCGGACCGCCGGGCTTTGCCGGCGTCGTCACGCAGCGGGGCGTCGACGAACTCAACCGTGCGCGGCACCTTGTAGCCCGCGACGCGTTCACCCACAAACTCCTGCACCCCCGCGGTGTCCAGTGCCGAATCCGGGGATGCCTGCACGAGCGCGTAGGGCACCTGGCCCAGGTCATCGTCGGGAACACCAACGACCAAGCAGGACAACACTTCCGGGTGTGCCGACAGGACACCCTCGATTTCGGCGGGGTAGACGTTGCGGCCGCCGACGGTGAACATGTCCACCCGGCGATCGGACAGGTACAAAAACCCGTCCTCGTCGAAATGGCCGAGGTCGCCCAATGAGTCCCAGCCGTCGCGGGACTTCGCCGTCGTGCCGATGTAGCGGTACGACGGCATGGTGCCCGGGTTGGGCCGCATGTAGATCTCGCCCACCACACCGGGCGCGCACGGGTTGCCGTCGTCGTCGAGCACCTTCATCTCGCCCATGACCACCACACCGACCGATCCGGGATGCGTCAGCCATTGGTCGCCGGAGATGAAGGTCATCGCCTGAAATTCGGTGCCGCCGTACAGCTCCCAGACCTTTTCCGGGCCCAGCAGGTCGATCCAGGCCTGCTTGATGGCCGGCGGGCAAGGCGCGCCGAGATGCCAGAACCGCCGGATCGAAGACAGGTCATAAGATGACGGGTCGGCGCGGTAAACCGGCAGCGCCCGCTGCATCATCGTCGGCACCGAGGTGACGAGCTGCGGGCGATGCTCGGTGATCAGCCGCAGGAACTCGTACGGGTCGAACCGGCTCATCAGCACCAGGTGGTTGCCGATGATCAACGTGGTCGCCGCGGAGGTGAAGCCGGTGGTGTGGGTCAGCGGCACCGGCACCAGCCCGGTATCGCCTTCCTGGTAACCCACGGCGTACCCCAGTTCCGGCCCGAGCCGGCTGTCGCCGCCCGCCTCGATCAGCTTCGGCCGGCCGGTACTGCCGCCCGAGCCGATCGACCTCCAGCACGGCGACACCGCTTCCGGCAACGGGTCATCAGACAACGCCTGGTCGGGGACGAAACCTGTAGGAACACTGGGTATTCCGTGGTACGTCCGTCCCACGAGCAGCGCGCGTGGCCGCAGTTCCAGGATGCCCGCGAACTCGACGTCCGGCAGCCGCGCGGACAGCGGCTGGGGTACTGCGCCCAGCTTCCAGCACGCCACCAGGGCCTGCACGCACTCGACGGAGTTGGGCAGCGCGATCGTCACGTAGTCGCCGACGCCCACGCCGCGCTCGGCGTAGGCGCGCGCCAACCGGTTCGTCGAGCGGTCGAGTTCGCCGCGGGTCATGGTGCGCCCGTCGCAGGTGACCGCCGGCTCGTCGGGAGCGAGCTGCGCCAGCGCCGAAATCTGGGTGCCGATCGGCGGCACCTGCTCACCCTGCGTCACTGGTAGGCGCCTTGTCGCTCGAAGATGTGCCGCGGGTTGTCGACGAGCATGGTGTGCAGCTGCTCGTCGGTCACGCCGCGTTCCTTCAAAGCGGGGATCACGTCGTTGTGGATGTGCAGGTAGTGCCAGTTCGGCGCCATCTGCGGCACCAGCGCCTCGGGCAGCGCGTCGAAGTAACAGTTGGCGTCGTGCGAGAGCACCATCTTGTCGGCGTGCCCGCGCTCGCACATCGTCGCCACGATGTTCACCCGGTCCTCGAACGGCGAGATCACATCGATGCCGAACCGGTCCATCCCCAGGTAGGAACCGGCGGAGATGAGCTCCTCGAGGTAGCCGACATCGGTGCTGTCGCCGGAGTGGCCGATGATCACCCGGCTCAGGTCCACACCTTCTTCCTCGAAGATGCGCTGCTGCTCGAGCCCGCGCCGCAGCCCGGCATGGGTGTGCGTGGAGATCGGCACCCCGGTGCGCTTGTGGGCTTGGGCGACGGCGCGCAGCACCCGCTCGACACCGGGCGTGACGCCGGGCTCGTCGGTGGCGCACTTGAGGATCCCGGCCTTGATGCCGGTGTCGGCGATGCCCTGCTCGATGTCGCGCACGAACATGTCGGTCATGATCTCCGGGCCGTCCAACAACCCGCCCGGGCCCTCGTAGTGGAAGCGGAACGGGATGTCGTTGTAGGTGTAAAGCCCGGTCGCCACAACGATATTCAGCTCGGTAGCCGCGGCCACCCGCGCGATCCGCGGGATATAGCGCCCCAGCCCGATCACCGTCAGGTCGACGATGGTGTCCACGCCGCGGGCCTTCAGCTCGTTGAGCCGGGCGATCGCGTCGGCCACCCGCTTCTCCTCGTCGCCCCAGGCTTCGGGGTAGTTCAGTGCGATCTCGGTGGTCATGATGAACACGTGCTCGTGCATGAGGGTGACGCCCAGGTTGGCGGTATCGATGGTTCCGCGGGCGGTATTAAGTTCTGACACGTCACCGATGCTAAGTCGCCAGACCGGTTCACCAACAGGGTCGTTTGCAGTACGGTCTACCCGTCTTCATCCGAACCCCCGGGAGTCACCGTCATGCTGCTCAATCCCAACCATCTAGTGCGCCGCTACCCAGACGCTCGTTCAGGGGAGATCATGGCCGCGACGGTCGACTTCTTCGAGTCCCGTGGTAAGGCGAAGCTCAAGCACGACGACCACGAGCGGGTCTGGTATTCCGACTTCCTCAACTTCATCGCCGGCGAGCGCGTCTTCGCCTCGCTGCTGACGCCGGCCGAGTACGGCGCTGCCGACTGCCGCTGGGACACCTACCGGATCAGCGAGTTCGCCGAGATCATCGGCTTCTACGGGCTGAGCTACTGGTACCCCTTCCAGGTGACCACGCTGGGCCTGGGCCCGATCTGGATGAGCGACAACGAGGACGCCAAGCGCAAGGCCGCCGCCCAGCTGGAGCAGGGCGAGGTGTTCGCATTCGGCCTGTCCGAGCAGACCCACGGCGCCGACGTCTACAAGACCGACATGATCCTGACCCCGAGCGAGCACGGGTGGACGGCGACCGGCGAGAAGTACTACATCGGCAACGCCAACGTCGCGCGGATGGTCTCCACCTTCGGCAAGATCGACGGCAGTGACGAGTACGTCTTCTTCGCCGCCGACTCCCACCACGACCGCTACCAGCTGAAGAAGAACGTCGTCAACTCGCAGAACTACGTGGCCAACTACGCGCTGCGGGACTACCCGGTCACCGAGGCCGACCTGCTGCACCGCGGCATCGGCGCGTTCCACGCCGCGCTGAACACCGTCAACGTCTGCAAGTACAACCTGGGTTGGGGTGCGGTCGGCATGTGTACCCACGCCATGTACGAGGCGGTCACCCACGCGGCCAACCGCTACCTGTACGGCACTGTCGTCACCGACTTCAGCCACGTGCGGCGGCTGCTCACCGACGCCTACGTGCGGCTGGTCGCCATGCGACTGGTGTGTACCCGCGCGTCGGACTACATGCGCAGCGCGTCGGCCGAGGACCGTCGCTACCTGCTGTACAGCCCGCTGACCAAGGCGAAGGTCACCAGCGAGGGCGAGCGGGTCATCACCGCGCTGTGGGATGTCATCGCCGCCAAGGGCGTGGAGAAGGACACCTTCTTCGAGACCGTGGCCCGCGAGATCGGCCTGCTGCCCCGGTTGGAAGGAACGGTCCACATCAACATCGGGCTGCTGGGCAAGTTCATGCCGAATTACCTGTTCGCCCCCGACGCCGCGCTGCCCCTGATCGGTCGCCGCGACGACGCGGCCGACGATTCGTTCCTGTTCGCCCAGGGGCCCACCGGAGGGCTGGGTAAGGTGCGCTTCCACAATTGGCGCGCGCCGTTCGACAGCTACGCGCATCTGCCTAACGTCGCGCTGCTGCGCGAGCAGATCGACGTACTCGCCGAGATGCTGGCTTCTGCGACACCGGATGCGGCGCAGCAGAAGGACATTGACTTCGCGTTCGGCGTTGGGCAGCTCTTCGCGCTGGTGCCCTACGCGCAGCTGATCCTGGAAGAGGCTGCGCTATCTGGGCTGACCGGGTCGTGCGAGCCGCTGATCGACGAGATCTTCGCGGTGCTGGTGCGCGACTTCAACACGTATGCCGTTGAGCTGCACGACAAGTCGGCGACGACGGACGAGCAGGCCCGGTTCGCGATGCGGATGATCCGCCGCCCGGTCAACGACCCCGGCCGCTACGAGCAGGTCTGGAAGGAAAACGTGATGCCCCTCAACGGGGCTTACGCGATGCGTCCGTAAATCCTTGCGGCCCAGCGCCGTCGCGGCCTCCTGCTTGAGCGTCGAGCGCCACGCCAGCGTGACGCTCGGCGAGCCGGGATCGGTGTCAGAACTCCATTGACTATGACGTGGCTCACAGTAGAATGACCAGTGGTCATCCACTGCGAGGAGGCGCCGAATGCCGACGGTGACATGGGCACGGGTAGATCCGGCCCGTCGCGCGGCGGTGGTGGAAGCCGCGGAAGCCGAATTCGGCGCGCACGGGTTTTCCAACG
>NZ_DATJYB010000506.1:0-3686 GCF_035499775.1 Mycobacterium sp.
CACGAACCGACGAGTACCGCAACGCGGTGCCGGTGGTGGACACGAAGAACGTCTCCGACCGTCGCGGCGACGGTTCCCGGCGGTCCCGGTGGCGGGCGTAGCGGCGCAGCTGTTCGGTGGTGCTCGGGTGCAGCGGTACTAGGCGGGGGTGGCCGGCCTTGCGGCCGGCGACGGTCAGCACGCCCGCCCGCAGGTCCACGTCGGTGCGGCGCAGCGGCAGTGCTTCCCCGATCCGAAGGCCGGTAACTGCCAGCAGCCCCAGTAGGGTGTGTATGGTCGCGGCGTGCATCGCGGGGCGAAGGTCGTTGGCGGCGTGCAGGATCCGTTGTATCTCTGCATCGGTGTAAACGTAGGGTGCGGGCCGTCTGCCCTGTCCGGGGAACACCCCGGTGGGTGGAATTTCGGTTGCCGGATCGATCGTGGCCAGATAGCGGGCGAATCCGCGGATCGCGCCGAGCCGGTGCGACCAGTTGACCGAGTCAACATTGCGCGGCAGCAGCGCGAACGCGATCGCCGCCTCGATCGTGATCGATGTCGATCCCTGCTGCCGCAGGTAGTGAAGGAACTGGGCCAACACCAGGCCGTCACGGGCCAGGGTGAATCCCAGCCCCCGCCGCAGCCGCAAGTAGTCGTCGAGATGGGCGCGCAACTCGGCGGTCATCGTTGATCTCCGATCGGCCAGGGCCGCGCCAGCATCCGCAGCGCGGCGAGGTCGATGCGGCTGTAAACCGCGGTGGTGGTCAGGCCCTGATGGCGCAGCGCCTGACCGATGTGCGGCAGCGGAACCCCCGCACGCACCATCCGCACCGCAGTCGTGTGCCGAAGCCGGTGCGGCCCAACCGGACTCACCCCAGCGCGCACACACGCGCGGCGCACGATGCCACCCACGGCTTCACGGGTGAGCCGATGGATCGGGGCGATAGCGGTGACGAAGACCTCCCGCAGTTCGGTGGGTGGTCGCCCGCGTTGCAGGTAGCCGGTAACCGCCGCCCCGACGTCGGCCGGCAGCGGCATCCGATCCACCCGGCCGCCCTTGCCGTGGACGACCAGTACACCTGCCCGCCAGTCGATGTCGTCGAGCCCCAACCGGGCGACCTCACCGGCGCGCAGTCCCAGCCGCAACAGCACCAGCAGCACCGCGTAATCGCGGCGGCCGATCGGGCGGCGCCGATCGCACGCGCGCATCAGCGCTTGCGCGTCGTGGTCGCCGATTCCTCTCGGCAGCAGCGACATCCGGCGACCGGTCGCGGCCAAGGCCGCCGCCGACAGGTCCGCATCGACGAGACCCTGCAGATGGCAATACCGCAGCAATGCTCGCACCGCGGCCACGTAATACTGCACCCCACCCACCGACACCCGCCCGGCCTCAGCGGTGATCGCGCGGGTCACATCAGCGGTCCTCAGCGCGCTCACCTCGCCGTCGATGGTGTAGTCGACGAGGAACCGCCGCCCCCGAGCCACGTACGCCGTGACCGTGGACCGCGCCAACACCCGCTCCGACACCAGGTAACGCTCGAACCCATCCAGCAGCGCCTCGACCCCACTCGACGGCGGGCGTTGCGGCGCGATCGGAGTGACATGTTGCGCGGCAAGGAAGTCGAGCAGCGGCAGCATCGCACGCCGGCCGCGGTGAAGCGTGTAACCGGTCGCGCGGCGTGAGGCCAGGTACTCGGCAACACATCCTTCGGTCAGATCACCGCCCGACCACCCGCGTTCATCCAGCCATCGACTCAGATGCGCCAACAACCGCAACTGGTGCACAGCCGACAACGGCGTATATCCCAACTGCCGCAAATTATCCAGAAATCCATCCGCGAACGGTGCGAGCGGACCCTCGAACCGCACATCGGCGACCTTGCTGACCGGCTTGCCCATCACTTCCTCCTTCGTCGGGAACCCGTCAAAGGAGATATGGGTCCTGATTATGCCGACAGTTCAACCCCGCTCACGTCGCTGACCAGCAGCTACCCAGAAACATCGGCATAGTCGTGAGGTCGGCATAATCGACATAGATCGAGGCTGGGACGCCGCGGGCGGCCAGTGCGGGCTCAAGTGCGGCCCCCAACCGGACGGTGTCCTCAGCCAACCCGAACCGATACCCGCACAGCAGCCGCGAGTGGTCATCAAGGAACGCGAACAGGAAGGTTTTGCGGCCACCAATGCGGGGGCCGTGCAGGCCATCCCCGGTCCAGCGGTCATTGGGGTTCTCGGCTTCGAACCGGCCGAACACCGCCGGGCGATCGCCGGCGGCCGGGCCGACCAGCTCGCAGCGGTGAAAGTGACGCAGCAGTGTCGATTCCGAGGGCGCCCACCCTGCGCTGGCCCGCAGAATCCGTTGGACTTGGGCGGCGGTGCGCGCCGGGTTCTCCCGCTTGAGTGCTGCCGCCAATTCTAGGGTCGCGGTATCGGTGCGCGGCGCCACCGAGCGCGGTGAGGGAATCAGCTCATCGAACCCGCCAGCCCGGTAACGGCGGATCCAGCGGTCCAGGGTGTCACGTGAATACCGCACCCGGGCGCCGAACGGATCGGTGTGCTCCCGGGCGGCGATCTCACGGACCAACCTCCCACGCGCCTTGGTCGACAACCCCGGATCCAACGCCGGGCAAATCAACTGATACCGGAACAACCCGATCGCCTGACCGCGTTCACGTCGCTTCGCCTCTTCGGTAGCCAACGAACATCTCCCTTGTCATCGGTGATGCCACCCAAACCGGTTGCCGGGCAGTCATCCCCGGCGACGATGAACGATCCTCGCCGTTGATGTCAGGGTCAGTTCGTGTTGCACCCCAGCCGCCACCGGCGCCGGTGGCCACCCCGGCGCGAGCAACCGGCCGCCACTGCCGGCCACAGCGACCGCAGCCGCCGTCAACACACCGGGCACCAGCGGCTGCCCGAACCGTGCCGTGATCGCCTCGGCCGCCGTGCTGATCGCGGCGATCACATCCCCGCACCCCGACCCGGTCGCCTTCGGGATCGACACATCCACCCCCGCACTGACCCCGATCGCCACGAACCACTGCCGCACCGCCTCGGCACGGGCCGCGATGACCCGTAGCCACCCGCGCGCCGTGCACGCTGGCACGCCAAGCCGCACCCCGATCGCGCGGTGCCCAGCCCCCGTGGCCTTGGCCCTCACCGCCGCCCAGATCAGATCAGCGGCATAGGCCCTGCGCAGCAGCAACCTCACCGGCAACAACACATGGGTCACCGCACACGAGCGGCACCGCGACCGGCGAGGCCGCACCGGATCAACCATCCCGACCACCCGTCGCACACGGGCATAGCCCCAGCCGGCCAGCACCCCGCTCGGGCACGACGGACACAACAACTCGCCCGCCACCAAACGAGACTCGACGCACGCAAGATCGACCTCTACCGTGACCATCAGTGCCTTCCGCACTACGCACGGCGCCGCCGAGATATCTGCCAAGAATTCAGCGGTGGCGCCGTGCACCCATCAGTTCCTCGACACCCTGACGGTGCAGACCACCAAGATCAACCCACGCTCAACACCGACCACCCCATCGGCACCCTCAACGACGAATCAGCACCCCGGCCTCGTCATCCCCAGAGACGGCCAACACTTCGAGGATCCCGATTTCGGTGCGGTCGCTGAGGCGATGCAAGTTCTTGAACACACGGGTTTGCTCATGCAGGTGTTGGAGTCGCGAGATTATTCATACTTC
>NZ_DATJYB010000507.1:0-3276 GCF_035499775.1 Mycobacterium sp.
ACCACCGGGCTCGACCCGCAAGGCCGCATCGAGGTGTGGAACAGCATCAAAGAACTCGCCGGGCAGGGCACGACCGTGCTGCTCACCACCCAGTACCTGGACGAGGCCGAACAGCTCGCCGACCGGATCGCGATCCTCCACCAGGGGCGGATCATCGCCAACGGCACCCTCGCCGAGCTCAAGCAGCTCCTCCCGCCCGCCAAAGTCGAGTACGTCGAGAAACAGCCCACCCTCGAAGACATCTTCCTCGCCATCATCGGCAACGAAGGTACCGGCACCGACGGCGACCCGGCAATGACCGCGGCATCGGCACCGACGAGTAAGGAACAGCGATGAGCAAGCACTTCTTCGGTGACACCGCCCTCCTGACGGGACGGTCCCTGCGCCACATCACGCGCAGCCCGGACACCATCATCACGACCACGATCATGCCGATCGCCTTCATGCTGCTGTTCGTCTACGTGTTCGGTGGCGCGATCAGCTCAGGGTCGGGTTCGTATGTGAACTACCTGCTGCCCGGCATCCTGCTCATCACGATCGCCTCGAGCATCTCCTACACCGCCTTCCGGCTCTTCATGGACATGAAGAGCGGCATCTTCGAGCGCTTCCAGTCCATGCCGATCGCACGCTCGTCCGTGCTCTGGGCGCACGTGCTGACCTCGCTGGCCGCCAGCCTGGTCTCGGTCGTGGCCGTCGTGGGTGTCGCCCTGCTCATGGGCTTCCGCTCCGGGGCGGGCGTGTTTGCCTGGCTCGCAATCGCGGGCATCCTGATCCTGTTCACCTTGGCGTTGACCTGGCTCGCCGTCATCGCCGGCCTGTCCGCCAAGACCGTGGACGGCGCGAGCGCGTTCTCCTACCCGCTGATCTTCCTGCCGTTCATCAGCTCGGCATTCGTCGCCACCGCAACCATGCCCGGACCAGTGCGCGCCTTCGCCGAGAACCAGCCGGTGACGCCCATCGTCAACACGATCCGCGACTTGTACGCGCAGCAGCCCATCAGCACCGGCATCTGGATCGCCCTGGCGTGGTGTGCCGGCATCCTCATCGTCGCCTACGCCCTCGCCATGGCCACCTACCACCGCAAGATCGCCTAGCGGGTCCGGCGGCTGGGGCGAGCGGCCGTCATATCGTGGCCGCACCGCTGCTCAGCCGGTATCACGCCTCAGGAGTGTCGGGAAGACGTTGACCGCCGGAGCGTAGCGTCGTCAACCGCTCTGCTCGGGTTCCAGCTTCACCAGGCCGTTGAGCCTCATGAATCCTCCATGTGCTGGTGTCACAAAGGTGTATGACCTGAGGGCAATAAGGTCCAAGACGTGCACGATCGTGCGGCCGATATGCTCCTGCCAGGACAGGATGACGAGGTCGTCACGGACGGTGACCACCTTATATTCGACGGTGTCGGTGAAGCCGACATTGTTGCCCGCGAGGATCTCAACAGTGAGCATTTCGGGTGAGTGAACCGCGCGATGCGCAACGTGAACGTCGGAAACGTGATCTCGAGCATGTCTGCACCGGGTCCTTCAATTCGTCCGTTTGGCGCCATCGAACTCCTCTCCGGTTGCCGTAGACCCCTATCGCGCTTGAGGGGTCTCCGAAAGTAGGTCCAGCTACTGCGGGAGTGTTGGATTCGACGAAGGGTTCTCCCACGAGGCTCCCGGCTCGATGTAGGTGCGGCAGGTTCCCGACAGCCGACACCACCCCCGCAGCGCCCAGGCGATCATCTCAGGGCCGTTGCTCATCCGCAGATGCTCCGAAGTGCCACGGACGGCCGCGACCTTCTCGATGACCTCGACCAGCTGATCGGCGTGCGCGTTCTGGCAGCTTTCACCGGCCGGCCGGGCCGTGAAACCGCGGTGAAACCTCCCTGATCTGCCCTGCTCGCACACTCGGACAGGTCAGTACCGGATAGTCACATCGGAGGAGCCACAGACACCATGAACGGAACCACATCCCGGCCTGCGATGACGGGCACCATGAACGGAACCGCCTCCGGGCCCGCGATCACGGCGACCGGACTTTGCCGGTCCTACGGCGAGCACCTTGTACTCGACGGCCTCGACCTGGATGTGCCGGAGGGCACCATCTTCGCCCTGCTCGGCCCGAACGGCGCCGGCAAGACGACCGCGGTGAACATCTTGTCGACCCTGATCAGCGCGGACGCGGGCACCGCGACCGTCGCCGGGCATGATGTAGCCCGCGATCCCGACGGCGTGCGCGGGGCGATCGGCGTCACGGGCCAGTTCTCGGCCGTCGACGGACTGCTCACCGGCCGCGAGAACCTGATCCTGATGGCCGACCTGCACAAATTCAGCAAGAAGGCCGGGCGGCGCCGCGCCGACGACCTGCTCGCGCGGTTCGACCTGGTCGAGGCGGCAACGAAGCCAGCCTCGACCTACTCCGGAGGGATGCGCCGCCGGCTGGACCTGGCGATGACGCTGGTCGGGAGCCCATCGGTGATCTTCCTGGATGAGCCCACCACGGGCTTGGACCCCCGCAGCCGACGCACCATGTGGGACACCATCCGCGACTTGGTCTCCGAAGGCGTCACGATCTTCTTGACCACGCAGAACCTGGAGGAGGCCGACCATCTCGCCGACCGGATCGGTGTGCTGGACCACGGCCGCCTTGTCGCCGAGGGCACGTCGGCACAACTTAAGGCCCGCATATCTGGCGGGCACATCGAGCTGACGTTCGCCAGTGCCGTCGAGCTGGACGCGGCCTCGCGGATGCTGCAGGCGATGTCCCGCGACGACGACGCCCTCACACTCCAGCTGCCCGGCGACGGCAGCGTCCGCTCGCTGCGCGCCCTGTTGAGCCAGCTCGACGACGCCGGGATCGAGGTCGCGACCGTCTCGGTCCACACCCCAGATCTCGACGATGTCTTCTTCGCCGTGACCGGGCGTCCCGCCGACCAGATTCCTTCCGACCAGCTCAGCGACAACGAACTGGAGGCCGTCAAGTGAGCGCCTACACCTTCACCGATTCGGCGACGATGTTCCGCCGGGACCTTCGCCACACCATCCGCTACCCGGTCATGCTGGTCTCGTCGGTCGGCGTGCCGGTCGTGCTGCTCCTGTTGTTCGCCGGGGTCTTCGGCGGAGCGATGAAGGCTGCCGTGGCCGCCGTCGCGCCCGGCGCCTCCTATATCGACTACATCGTGCCCGGCGTCATGCTGATGGCCGTCGGTTACGGCTGCTCAACCACCGCGCTGGCCGTCAACCAGGACATGACCGAAGGCATCATCGCGCGCTTCAAGACCATGCGGATCGCGCGGAC
>NZ_DATJYB010000508.1:0-38348 GCF_035499775.1 Mycobacterium sp.
CCCGCGCAGTTGGACGCGATCCGCGCGGACCGGTCGCTGCTGCCGCAGGCCATCGAAGAGGGCGTGCGGTGGGAGCCCCCGCTGCTCACCATCACCCGGGTGGCGACCCGAGACACCGAACTCGGCGGGGTCGCGATCCCGGCCGGCGCGACGGTGATGCCGATGCTGGGTTCGGCGAACCGGCAAGAAGATCGCTATCCCGATCCGGACACGTTCGACATTCACCGGCAGGCGAGGGCGCACCTGGGCTGGGGGCACGGCGTCCACGTCTGCCTGGGCATGCATCTGGCGCGGCTGGAAATGCGGACCGCCATCAACCTGCTGCTGGACCGGCTGCCGAACCTGCGGCTCGATCCCGACGGGGACGACCCGCACGTCCGCGGGCAGGTCTTCCGGTCGCCGACGTCGGTGCCGGTGCTGTTCGATCCCCAGTAGTCAGACCCCCCGCAGCGGCTGCGGGTTGCCAATCGGCTAGTTTCCAGTAAGGCTCTCCGTAGAGCCCTCAAACTAGCCCGAAGAGAGTGACAGATATGGCTGAAGCTGTAAAGGTACGGTTCGAGCCGAAGATGATGATCGACGGCAAGCTCGTCGACGGCCAGGCCGGCACCTTCACCAACATCAATCCCGCGACCGAGGAGCCGCTCGGCGAGGTCGCCGACGCGTCCAAGGAGGACATCCTCCGGGCCATCGACGCCGCCCGGCGGGCCTTCGACGAGAGCGACTGGTCGACCAACCGCGAGCTGCGCAAGCGCTGCCTGTTGCAGCTGCACGACGCGATCGAGGAGGAGAAGGAGGAGCTGCGCGAGGAGCTCATCCTCGAGGTCGGCTCGCCGCGGGCAATCACCTTCGGTCCCCAGCTGGATGCCCCGCTCGCCGACGGGTTGAAGTACCCCGCCCGGCTGATCGACGAGTACGCGTGGGAGACCGACCTCGGCGACCGGGTGATCAGCCTAACCGGCACGAACACCACCATCAAGGTCTGGCGCGAGCCGGTCGGCGTGGTCGGTGCGATCGTGCCGTGGAACTTCCCGTTCGAGGTCACCCTCAACAAGCTCGGCCAAGCACTGGGGACCGGCAACACGGTCGTGCTCAAGCCGGCTCCCAACACGCCGTTCAACGCGACCCGGCTGGGCCGGCTGATCGCCGAGAAGACCGACATCCCGGCGGGTGTCGTCAACGTTGTCACCGCCTCGGATCACTTTGTGGGCGAGGAACTTACGCTGTCGCCTAAGGTCGACCTGATCTCCTTCACCGGCTCGACGGTGGTGGGCCAGCGGATCATGGAGAAGGGCGCCGCAACCATGAAGCGGCTGTTCCTCGAGCTGGGCGGCAAGTCGGCCACCATCGTTCTGGAAGATGCGGACTTCGGGATGGCCTGCGCGATCGGGATCGCGCCGTGCATGCACGCCGGGCAGGGCTGCGCCAACCCGACCCGGATGCTGCTGCCGCGATCCCGCTACGAGGAGGGTGTGGCGATCCTCAAGAGCATCTACGAGAACGTCACCTGCGGCGACCCGCAGGATGCCGGAACCCTCTGCGGCCCGGTCATTTCGGAGCGGCAACGCGATCGGGTGATGGGCTACATCCGCAAGGGCGTCGAAGAAGGTGCCACGGCGCTGGTCGGCGGCCCGGATGCGCCCACCGGGTTCGACAAGGGATACTTCGTCCGCCCAACGCTTTTCACCGACGTCGACAACTCGATGACGATCGCGCAGGAAGAGATCTTCGGCCCGGTGCTGTCGGTCATCCCGTTCGACGACGAAGAGGACGCCATCCGCATCGCCAACGACAGCCGGTACGGGTTGGCGGGCAACGTGATGTCGGGCTCGCTGGAACGTTCGCTGGCGGTGGCGCGCCGGATCCGTGCCGGTTTCATGGGTGTCAACGGTGGCGCTGCGTATGCTGCCGACACGCCCTTCGGCGGCTACAAGTACAGCGGGGTGGGACGCCAGAACGGTATCGCCGGCTTCGACCAGTACACCGAGATCAAGTCCGTGGGGTATCCCGCCGGGTAAACGCGGGGCATTCGACAGCGAATTTGTGTTTAGCGCTGTCGCTAACGAACGACGCCAAATCGCAAGTCTGCTAGCGGACTTGGACGACACGCAGTTGGCGACACCGAGCCTGTGTGCGGGCTGGGACGTCAAGACCGTCGGCGCGCACATCGTCAGCACGGTGCTGGACGGAACTCCTGCATTTCTGCGGCTGGCCGTCCGCCGTGGCAGCCTGTCCCGCGCAATCGACGAGCTGGCGCGCCGGGGTGGGCGGGCGCCGACATCGTTGCCGGCCCGCGCGGGTGTGCCGATCGCCGGGTCCGTCCGCCGCTGTTCGGGCCGCTCGATCCGCTCGCCGACGTCCTGGTGCACGGCGGGAGATCGACCGCGCCGCACGCCGGCGCAGGGTCGGCAATCGCTCGCCGCGCACCACTGTCCACGTCGCTGAAATAGCGCCACGAGGTTAGCTTGCCGTGGCCTGCGGCATCGCCGTGCCCACAGTGGCCAGCTCACCGGAAAGTCCTGCCGCAGTGCGGATTTCGCGGAATGCGTGAATCATGGCGTCGGTCGCTTCATGGGGGTCGCCGAGGGTGCGGTCGTCGGCGATGACCGAGATGTTGAGCTGGTCGACGTAGCTCCACACGGTGATGTTGACGCCGCACGCGGCCACTAACGGTCCGACGGAATAGATCTCGCTGACCGTGGCGCCCGCGAAACGGCCACGCTCGCTCGGACCGGGCACGTTGGAGATCGGGACATTGAACAGCTTGTTTCGCGCATTCCGGCGTCCCAACCAGCTCAACACGGGCGGAGCCGCCGCCGGGGGCAGGTAGTCGATCAACCGGCCGGTCAGTTCCGGACCCAGCAGCTCGTTGTTCTCCTTGGCGATTTCGGTGCCTAACGAGGTCAGCCGCAGGCGCTCCAACGGATCGTCGATGTGAGCGGGCAACGAGACGACCATGCCGCCGAGCTGGTTGCCGCTGATCCGGTGCGGCGACTTGTCGGTGCTCGACGGAACCGATGCGACGATGGGCCGATCGGCACGGCCGTCGTAACGCAGCAACAACTCCCGCAGTCCGCCGGCGGCCATCGCCATCACCACGTCGTTGATGGTGATCTGCAGGTGTTTGCTGGTCTCTTTCACCTGCGCCAGCGACAGCGTCGCGGTCGCGAACGTCCGCTCCGGCGAGACCACGTGGTTGATAAATGTCGGCGGGGCCCGCAGCAGCCGGGCCAGGTCCGGATGCGCGCCACGCTCCCGGGAACCCCGCCATAGCCGCCGCAGACCAGAAATCGCGTCGGCGATCACCCCGGGCAGCGCGACGATTTGCTGTACATGGTCGCGTGCCGCCGCCCAGAGCAACTCGCGCTTCGACGGCGGTACGCAGCTGGCTTGCATGTCGCGTTCGTCCTGCACCGGCCCGTCCAGGTCCATGACTCTGTTCAGCAGATTGGCCGAGGCGATTCCGTCGGCCAGGGCGTGGTGGACCTTGCCGATCAGTGCGAATCGGTGGTCGGCCATGCCTTCGGCAAAGTGGAACTCCCACAATGGGTGGCCGCGGTCCAGCGGGGTGCCGGCAATCTCGCCGATGACCTGGTCGAGTTCGCGGCGACCACCGGGTGCGGGCACCCGTACGCGCCGCAGGTGGCAGGTGGTAGTCGAGGTCGTCGTCGCAGTTTTCCAGCCACATCGGGTGATGCAGTCGCCAGGGGATGTCGATCAGCTTGTAGCGCAACGGATCCAGCAGATGCAGCCGCCTCAGCAGCGTGTCGCGGAACAGTTCGAAGGTGAACTCGCCGTTGTAGTCTGCGGCGTCGACGACAGCGATCTTCAGCGTGTGGGTGTGCAGGTTGGGCGCCTCGCTGTACAGCAGCATCGAATCCATGCCGTTGAGCCGCTTCACCCGATCATTATTGCCGCGGCCCGATTGCCGTGGCGAACTTTCACTTGGGCGGCGCCGCTGGGACACCGGCCATCGGATGTGCATCGCCGTCGTCACGTGGATCGAGCGCACCTGTCATCGCCGCTCTACCAGGCCACACTCGGACGGTTGACCCCGATCACATTCGAAGCAATCATGACCACACCGGCCACTCGGGCCGTCACCGACACTGTCACCTATCGGTGCAGCAGACCGGGCTATGCGGCGCCAATCAGTTTGGGGGCTAGCGGTGAGTCAGGAGTTCTTTGCCTACAAGGTTCCGGAGGGGTGCTTAAGCCAAATGGAGGCCGTCCATGCCAGCGGGCGCGAGGTCGTCTCGGTCGCCTTCGCGCCTGAGGTGCCGGGTTGGGTGGTGATCCCCAGCAGCGGACCCGCGACCGGTGGATCGCTGTCGGCTGATTTCCAGCAGGCTTTGACGTCGTCTCAGAGCGGCGGCGCAGATGTCAGGTGCGTCGCGTTCACCCCGCAGTACGGGTGGTTCATGACCAACAGCGACGGCGCCCTCTCGCAGCACGGGCTCCCTTCGGGTTTCGCCCAGACGCTGACCGCTGCCGACGGCCCGGCAGCGGTCACCTGTGTCGCCTTCACCGCCCAGGGCGGTTGGGTGGTCGTCAACCAGAAGGGCCAGTGCTTCACCTCCTCGAACGGTGTACCCAGTGGACTCCTCAATGCTGTGCCCAAGCTGACGGCTGGCGTGCGCTGGGTCGCGTTCACTCCCGGAAGCGGTTGGGTGGTGATCGGGAACAACGGCGCCTGGTATGGAGGCGACGGCGTCGCGCCGCAGGCCTGGATGTACCTCAGCTATTACTCCTCGTTGCTGGGCCCGCTTACCTTCGCCGCCTTTACACCGTTCGACGGCTGGACTGTCGCCGCCGCAGCCACCAACAACCGGGTCTTGCTGCCGATCGAGAATCCGCAGGGCACCCTTGACCCGCTCACGGCGTTCGAGTCCCTTCAAAGCCGCCTCAACACCACCACAGTGGGATGGGCAGCCATGATCGGAAGCCCACAAAACGCCACGTCGTTCGCGCACGGCTACGCACGAACCGCCGCCAACGCCCCCGCGCAACCGTTCTTGCCGTCGACCAAATGGCAGACGGCCAGCACCAGCAAGGTACTCACGGCGCTCACCACGATCGTGCTGGTGGACAAGTTGCCCAACCAACGGGGCAACGCGCTGAACATCCAGATCGGCAACTACCTTCCGCAAGGCTGGACAGTGGCCACCGGGGTCCCCGAAATCACCTTCGGCCAGCTGCTCTCCCACACCAGCGGCATCCCCGATTATGGGGGTGGGAGAACCTACGACCAACTACGCCAGTACTTCCAGACGGTCAAGCTCAACCCCAACCCCGGGATGCTGTATACCAACATCAGCTACGGGCTGCTGCGTCTGCTGATTCCGGCCCTTGCCGGCTTCAATTACCCGGTGAACGCTTCGCCAGACCCCAACGAATTGTTCTCCACCAAATACGTTGAGCTGGTTAACCAATACGTGTTCGCGCCGGTCGGGGTGACCGGGATGGCCTGCGAACCGCCGGCGGGCTCAGACACCTACGCGCTGGCCTATAAATACCCGGGATCGAGTCCTGGATACGACTGGAGTGAACAGGACGGCCAGCCGTTGTATCTGCTTTCCGGCCCCGGCGGGTGGTGGGTCTCGTTGGACGACATGCAGCAGGTGATGACCAGCCTCAGCCAGGTCGATGGGCGCATTTTGACCCAAGCGCAGTGGTACCAAATGCTCAACATCGTCAACGACGCCGTAACGCCATACCCCAACGGCTGGGACCAAATTGAAGGAACGGTCCCGCCGTACTGGATCATGAAAGACGGCGGAGTTTCCACCCCTGACCCGCCCTCAAACATGACCACGGTGTTCGCGATCTACGGGACCAAAACCTGGGGCGTTGCCGTCGCCAACTCCGACATCTGCGGCCCCAACACCGAGCGTGGCTGGGCGGGCTGCAACCAATGCGGCTGCATGTGGTGCACGTCGGTCGGTGGCGGAGCGTGTCCGGGCGGCTCTGGTGGCGGGCATAACTCGACCAACGAATGGGATTACCTACTCCCGGTCAACATCGGCCCGCCGTGGTCCCAACCGCACTGGCGGCGCTGCCCCAGCTGCGAATCCCTTTGGTACGCCGGCAGTAACGAGGCGGGACGCTGCGCCGGCACCGGCGCGGGCCACCTGCAGGCGGGCGACTGCTACATCAACACCGTCCGCGCGGGCACCAGCTACCCAACAGATCAAGACACTGGCTGGCGCCGATGCAGCAAATGCCTGGTCCTTTACGATCCCGGCTGGGCCGGCACCCCACATTGCGCAGCCGGCGGTACCCACGCGCGGGCTGGGAGCGACGCCTACTGGGTGCAATCAGTGCCCATCATCGCAACCCTGCTCAATACGGCATTCACGGCAGGCACGAGCACCTAATCCGGCCCGTCCCGGCCCCCCGCCCGCCGCCCGGCCCACGCGTTGGTTGACAATCGAATCCAGATCACTACTTCCAAAGTCCGTGTCAAAGGAGACCCACTCATGGCTGAAGCCGTCATCGTCGAGGCTGTACGTTCGCCCATCGGCAAGCGCAACGGAGGACTGTCCGGCGTGCACCCCGCCGACCTGTCCGCGCAGGTCCTCAACGGATTGGTCACCAAGGCCGGCATCGACCCCGAGATCGTCGACGACGTCATCTGGGGCTGCGTCATGCAGGCCGGTGAGCAGGCCCTCGATATCGGCCGCACCGCGCTGCTTGCCGCGGGCTGGCCCGAGACCGTGCCCGGCGTGACCGTCGACCGTCAGTGTGGTTCCAGCCAGCAGTCGGTGCACTTCGCCGCGGCCGGCGTGGTTGCCGGTCACTACGACGTCGTCGTCGCCGGCGGCGTGGAGTCGATGTCGCGGACGCCGATGGGCGCGTCGCTGGCCAACGGCGGGCGGCCCTACCCGGAGAGCTTCATCTCGCGCTACGACGGCCGCATCCCCAACCAGGGCATTGGTGCCGAGATGATCGCCGAGCAGTGGGGCTTCTCCCGCCTCGACCTCGACCAGTTCTCCCTGGACTCACACGAAAAGGCTGCCGCCGCACAGGATTCCGGTGCGTTTGAGGACCAGATCGTCGGCATCAAGGACCAAGACGGCAACGTGGTACTGAAAGACGAGGGCATCCGCCGCGGCACCCCGATGGAGAAGATGGCGTCGCTGAAGCCGGCGTTCAAGGAGGACGGCGTGATCCACGCCGGCAACTCCTCGCAGATCTCCGACGGCTCGGCCGCGCTGCTGTTCATGTCCGCCGAGAGGGCCAAGGAACTGGGCATGAAGCCGATCGCCAAGGTGCACACCGCGACGCTGGCCGGAGCCGACCCGGTGATCATGCTGACCGCGCCGATCCCGGCGACCCAGAAAGTGCTCAAGCGCTCCGGGCTGAGCATCGGCGACATCGGCGCCTACGAGGTCAACGAGGCGTTCGCGCCGGTTCCGCTGGCTTGGCTCAAAGACATCGGCGCCGACGAGACGAAGCTCAACCCCAACGGCGGCGCGATCGCGCTCGGCCACCCGCTCGGCGGCTCCGGCGCGCGGATCATGACCACGCTGCTGTACCACATGCGGGACAAGGGAATTCGCTACGGCCTGCAGACCATGTGCGAGGGCGGCGGTCAGGCCAACGCGACCATTCTGGAACTGCTGTGACCGACGCGGGCCAGCCCGGCGCATTCGTCGAGCACCACGGCAATGTCATGGTGATCACGATCAACCGGCCGGAGGCCCGCAACGCGGTCAACGCGGCCGTCAGCATCGGCGTCGGGGATGCGCTGGAAGATGCGCAGAACGACCCCGAGGTGCGGGCGGTGGTGATCACCGGCGCCGGCGACAAATCCTTTTGTGCCGGGGCCGACCTCAAGGCCATCGCGCGCAAGGAGAACCTGTATCACCCCGACCATTTCGAGTGGGGCTTCGCCGGTTACGTGCACCACTTCATCGACAAGCCCACCATCGCCGCGGTCAACGGCACCGCGCTTGGCGGGGGTACCGAGCTGGCGCTGGCCAGCGATCTGGTGGTGGCCGATGAACGCGCCCAATTCGGGTTGCCCGAGGTCAAACGCGGGCTGATCGCCGCGGCCGGCGGCGTCTTCCGGATCATGGACCAGCTGCCGCGCAAAGTGGCGATGGAACTCTTAATGACCGGTGAGCCGCTGACCGCGTCCGACGCCTGGGAATGGGGCCTGATCAACCAGGTGGTCAAGGAAGGTTCCGTGCTGGACGCGGCGCTCGCGTTGGCGGCGCGGGTGACGGTGAACGCGCCGCTGTCGGTGCAGGCCAGCAAGCGCATCGCCTACGGGGTGGACGACGGCGTCATCGTCGGCGACGAAGCGGGCTGGGACCGCACGATGACCGAGATGCGGACCCTGATCAGGTCCGAGGACGCCCGGGAGGGGCCGCTGGCGTTCGCCGAGAAGCGGCAGCCGGTCTGGAAGGCGCGCTAACTCGCCAGGATGTTGACGACGAACCGGAACATGCCGGGCAGCAGCGTGCATGCCGGCACGATGCCGCGTCGTGTCGCGCGTGGCGCGCTGGCCAGCACCAGGCCGCGGGTGAGCCAACGGTAGTTGCGGGTGACCCGGTGCCACGCGGCCTCATACGACTCCGGTGCGTCGTCGACGATCGCGCGGACGGCGGCGGCGGCCTGTTTGACGGCGAGGCTGATGCCTTCGCCGGTCAGCGCGTCCTCGTATCCGGCTGAGTCACCGACCAACAACACGCGTCCCGCGACCCGCCGCGAGACCACCTGACGCAGCGACCCGCAGCCGCGTGCCTGGCCGTGGCCGGCGCCCCGCAGGTGGCGAGCCAGACGTGGGAACCACGCGAGATCGGGTCGCCCACGAGACAGAATCGCCACCCCGACCAGGTCCGGTTCGACCGGCGTCACGAACGCCTCGCCCCACCGGGACCAGTACACCTCGACGAACTCCGACCATGGCGGCACCCGGTAATGCCAGCGCACACCGTAGCGCTTCGGCGTTCCGGCTGTCGCGTCGATTCCCACCGCGCGCCGCACCGGCGAATGCAGCCCGTCGGCCGCCACCAACCATTTCGCGCGCACGCCGGCGGCCGTCACTCCGTGTGCGTCCTGCTCGACGGCCGTCACTCCGTGTGCGTCCTGCTCGACGGCCGTCACCCGCGTCCGGATCCAGTCCGTGTCTTGCTCTTTGGCCCGCGCCGCCAGGGCCGCATGCAACGTGGTGCGTCGCACGCCGCGCCCCGGTCCGGTGCGAAACCGCGCCTCGGCCCGGCGGTGTTCACTCACATACGCGATTCCCTGAAACGGCAGGCCGGCCGGATCCACGCCGAGCGACGTCAATTCGGCCAGGCCGCCGGGCATCAGTCCCTCGCCGCAGGCTTTGTCGATCGGGCTGTCGCGCGGCTCGGCCACGATCACCGAAAGTCCTTGGCTGCGTGCATGCAACGCCGTCGCGAGGCCCGCCGGGCCGCCGCCGACGATCAGCAGGTCTGTGTCGTAATCCGTCATGTGTATCCCAACGCTGAATTCTCCGTCCGGATGCGCACGGTCAGCAGGATCGCATTGGCGACGGTGAAACTCGCGGCCGTCAGCCATGCGGTGTGGACCAGCGGCAGGGCGACCCCCTCGGCCACCACTGCAACATAGTTCGGGTGATGCAGCCACCGGTAGGGGCCGCGTTGCACCAACGGAGTCTCCGGCAACACGATCACCCGGGTGTTCCAGCGTCGGCCCAGCGACGTGATGCACCACCAGCGCAGCCCCTGGCTCAGCACGACCACTGCCAGCATCGGCCAGCCGAGCCATGGGATGAACGGCCGGTGCAGTGCCCATGTCTCGACGACGCAACCGAGCAGCAGCGCGGAGTGGATGCCAACCATCAACGGGTAGTGGGCGCGGCCAACTTCCTTACCGCCCTGGGCAAATGACCATTGCGCGTTGCGGTTGGATACCACCAGCTCGGCAAGGCGTTCAATCCCGACCGCCAGGATCAGCAGGTAGTACACGGATCTATCCCTACCACTCGAGGAGCACCAGTTCCGAGCAGAAGGCCGGCCCCATCGCGACCATCAGCCCGATCGACCCCGGCGCCGGCGGGTCGGCGATGTTGGCGCGAAGCACGTCGAGCACCGAGACCGAAGACAGGTTGCCGTTGTTGCGCAACGAGTTTCGGGTGTGGTCCAGCGCGTCCGCGGGCAGGTCCAGCACATTTTCGACCGCCTCGATCACCCGCGGCCCGCCGGGGTGGCAGACCCACGTGGTGACGTCCTCGGGGGTCAGCCCGTGGTCGGCGAGGAATCCGCGGACATCTTCGCCCAGATATTTCTCGGTCACGGTCGCAACGTCGACCGACAACACGATCCGGAAGCCGTCGCTGCCGATCTTCCAGCCCATCACGTCGTCGGTGTCCGGGTAGATCCGGCTGCGGGTCGCCAGCACCCTGGGTCCCTCGGCAGCGCGGTTGGCGCCCTTGGTGATGACGGCGGCCGCGCCGTCCCCGAAGAGGCTGGTGGCGACCAGATTGGCGACCGAACTGTCGTTGCGCTGGATGGTCAGTGAGCACAGTTCGACAGCCAGCAGCGCTGCCACCTGGTCCGGGAAGGCGCGCAGGTAGTCGTGCATGCGGGCGACTCCGGCCGCGCCCGCCACACAGCCCAGGCCGAACAGCGGGACGCGCTTGACGTCCTGTCGCAGCCCTACCCGGGCGGCCAGCCGTGCCTCCAGCGTCGGCACCGAAAGCCCGGTGACCGTCGTCGAAAAGACGATGTCGACCTCCGACGGCTTCACCTTGGCCTCGTCCAGCGCGGTGAGCAGCGCCTGTTCGGCCAGGTCGAGGGCGACTTCGATGTAGGCGTCGTTCGCCTCGGTGAAGCCGCTGAGCCGGCCGTATCGCGACAGCGGCAAGGCGGTGTGCCGGAAGTCGACGCCGGCGCGCAGCGCGAACCGCCGGAACTCCGGGCCGGCGAAATTGGTCAGCGCCTTGATGGTGTCGTCCTGACTGTTGCGGTGTTGCGGAAACTTGACGGCAACCCCAGCAACGGACGGATTTGCAGTAATAACAGCGGTTGATGATGTGTTTGCGAGCACGGAATCGTCCCGAATGATCCTCCCCATGTAAATATCCACGTTGTCGTCGCCGGATGGGTTCAACGCTGCCGCTGACCTGGCCGCGAGCGTCCGCATGTGCAGACCTTTTTCGGCTATGGCCGTACATATGCGCGCGCTCGCGGGGACACGTCGCCATGCGGCGGGCATCCTCACGCAGCTAGGTTGGATGCCATGCGCATTCTCGTCACCGGTGCCACCGGCTACATCGGATCGCGCCTGGTCACAGCCTTGCTGGCCAACAATCACCAGGTACTGGCCGCCACTCGCAGCCCGGCCCGGCTCCAGCGGTTGGGCTGGTTTGACGACGTAACACCGGTCGTGCTGGATGCGTCAGATCCCGCGTCGGCGCAGGCCGCCATGCAGGAGGCGGGCCGGGTCGACGTGGTCTATTACCTGGTCCACGGGATCGGCCAGCCCGGCTTCCGGGAAGGCGACAGCGCCGCGGCCGCCAATGTCGCGACCGCGGCGAGGGACGCCGGGGTGCGACGCATCGTGTACCTCGGCGGCTTCGTGCCCGAGGACCCTGAAAACGGAGCGTTGTCCGAGCATCTGTCCAGCCGGGCCGAGGTGGCCGAGGCGCTGAGCGTCGAAGGCGGACCGGAGCTGGTGTGGCTGGGCGCCGCGATGATCATCGGCGCCGGGTCGACGTCGTTCGAGATGCTGCGCTACGTCGGCGACCGGTTCCCGCTGATGCCGATTCCCGGCTGGATGGAGAACCCGATCGACCCGATCTCCATCCGCGATGTGCTGCACTACCTCGTCGCCGCCGCCGACGCCGGACAGGTGCCCGCGGGCGGGTACGACATTCATGGCCCGGACACCACGTCGTACCGGGGTCTGCTCAAGACGTACGCGCGAATCTCCGGCAGGTGGCAAGCGACGCTGCGGGTGCCCCTGGTCGGCACCGCGGTGGCGTCTCGGTTCACGGGTGTTGCGCTGCCGGTCCCCCCGGGGCTGGCCGGAGACCTCGTCGAGTCGCTGGACCATCCGATGCTGGCCTCTGACGCCGATCTGCGAGATCGGGTGCCCGATCCGCCCGGCGGCCTGCTCGGCGTCGACGCTGCCATTGCACTCTCACTGGCGGACCAGTCGAGCCCGCCACGGCCGGTCAACGCCCTGGCAGATCCGCATGATCTCGCCGACACCGATCCGGTGTGGGCCGGCGGTGACGCGTTGCGGATCCGGCGGCTGGCCCGGGCGCTGACCCCGCCCATCGCGCGGCCTGCTTTAGGGTTGGTGAACCTGGTGAACGCCGTGCCCGGCCCGCTGGCCGGAGCGCTTCGCACCGGCCTCGACCTCCTGCTCACCCTGACCCCGAAAGTACGTCCCGCATGAGCCAGACTAGCGTTCCCTACCGGACCAGCTTTTTCGGAGAGCTACGTCGCGCGATCACCAATGTCGCTGTGCCACATCATGAACCGCCCTCGGTGGTGTTGCGCCGGCGCATTGTCGTCGGCATCACGCTGGTGGTCGGCGCGGTGCTGCTGGGGTTTTCGCTGCGGCGGCACCCGGGTGAGGCGAGCTTCTACTGGCTGACGCTGGCGTTGGCCGCGGTGTGGTTCACGGGGTCCTTCGTCTCCGGGCCGCTGCATCTGGGCGGGATCAATTGGCGCGGCCGCAACCAACGTCCGGTCATTACCGGAACGACCATCGGGCTGTTGCTCGGAAGCGTCTTCGTGGTGGGGGGCGTTGTCGCCAAAGAGATTCCGCCGGTAGCCCGCCTGATCACCCATGTGCTGCAATATGCCCATCAGGGAGCGTTTTGGCTGGTCGTGCTCATTACGTTGCTCAACGGCGTCGCCGAGGAAGTGTTCTTCCGAGGCGCGCTCTACACCGCGCTGGGCCGGCACTATCCGGTGCTCATCTCGACCGTCTTGTACGTCATCGCCACGCTGGCCAGCGGGAACGTGATGCTGGGCTTCGCCGGGGTCATTCTGGGAACCGTGTGCGCTTTCGAGCGCCGGGCCAGCGGCGGCGTGCTGGCGCCGATGCTGACCCACTTCGTGTGGGGCCTGATCGTAGTGCTGGCCCTGCCGCCGTTGTTCGGCGTCTGACTACTCGGCGATAGCGCGCGCCAATGCGCGTAACGCGGCTGCGTGCATGGGTCGCAACACAAACCAGTACACGCGGCCGGCGATGCCGCGGGGAAACAGAATCGCCCGCTGCTTGTACCGGCTGCCACCTCGTTCTTGCGGTGTCACGGTGATTTCCAGCCACGCCTGACCGGGTGAGTGCACGTCGGCCTGCAATCGCAGCCTGGTACCCGGCTCGCGCTCCACGATGTTCCAACGCTTCGGTGAGCGGCGACGCCGCGGCCCGAGCGGAAACCAGAACCTGCCGTTCGCGGCTTTCTCGGCCGTTTGCCAGACGTCGTCGGGCTCGGCCGCGGTTACCGCGCTGCGCACGTCGGTGTAGACGATGTCGCCTGCCCAGTCCGGGTCGCTGGGCAGCGGGTCGGCGGGGTCCGACTGCAACGAGACCCAGGTCGGTTCGGCGAGGCCATGCGACGCGCGGTTGAGCGCTAACGACACCGCGGTGTGGTAGCCGGTCAGGCCGTCGGGTGGCGGCGCGATGATCCTGTCGATGTCGAAGTTGCGCATTACCGCATCGCATTCGAGCGACTCGATCAGCGGCCGCGCCAAGCCGGGTGGGATCGGGGTGACCGTTCCCACCCAGAGGCTGGCGATCGTCGGCGTCAGGAACGGCAGCACGATCAAATAGCGCTTACGCAGTCCGGCGACCTCGGCGTACCCGCGCATCATGTCGCCGTAAGTCAAGACGTCGGGGCCGCCGATATCCCACGTCCGCGAGGACGGCACGATCGCCGTCGCCGCCGCGACCAGGTAATACAGCACGTCACTGACCGCGATCGGCTGAATCGTGTTGCGCACCCATTTCGGCGTGGTCATCACGGGCAGTCGCTCGGTGAGGTGCCGGATCATCTCGAACGACGCCGATCCGGACCCGACCACCACTCCGGCCTGCAGCACGACGGTCTCGATGCCGGAGTCGATCAGGGTGTTGCCCACGGCTCGGCGCGACTCCAGGTGTGGCGAGAGCTTGCTGTGCTCTGGATGCAGGCCGCCGAGATAGACGATGCGCCTCACTCCGGTGCGCCGAGCCGCCGTTACGACGTTGCGGGCGGCGCGGGTCTCCTCAGCGCTGAAGTCCTTCGACCCGCCCATCGAGTGGACCAGGTAGTAGACGACGTCGATCCCGTCGAACGCCGCGATCAGCGAATCGACATCGGCCAGGTCGCCTTGGGCCACCTCGGCTCGCGCGCGCCACGGAACGGAAGCCAACTTGGTCGGGTTACGGGCCAGCGCGCGCACCCGGTGACCCTCGTCCAGCAGTCGCGGCACCAGGCGGGCGCCGATGTAGCCGGTGGCTCCGGTGACGAGGTAGGAGATCTGTTCAACCGACACGTCGGTTATTCGGAGCCGACGCGCGTTCGGATGGGTTCAGGCGTCGGTGAAGCTGGGGGCGCGCTTCTCCTGGAATGCCTTGGTGCCCTCTTTGAAGTCGGGCGCCTGCAACAGGCCGGACTGCCCGTCAAATTCACGCTCGAGAGCGGCGTCCAATTCCGTCAACGTGGCCGCGTTGATCGCGTTCTTGGTCTTGGCGAACGCCACCGCGGGGCCTGCGGCCAACCGGGCGATGACCTTGTCCACCTCGGCGTCGAACTCGTCGGCCGGGTAGACGGCGCTCACCAGACCCCACTCCAGCGCCTCGGCCGCCCGCAACCGCTCGGGCAGCAGCGCCATCCGCATCGCCCGGATGCGGCCGATGGAGGCGGCTACCAAGGCCGACGCGCCGCCGTCGGGCATCAGCCCGATCTTCGTGAAGGCAAGCATGAAAAATGCTTTCTCCGAGGCCAATACGACATCGCAGGCCAGGGCAATCGAGACGCCGACGCCGGCCGCCGGGCCCTGCACGACGGCGACCACCGGGCGCGGCAGCGCGGCGATGGCCCGGATCAGCCGGTTGATCTCCAAGATGATCTCGTCCGGTGGGACTCCACCGCCGCCGGACATGTCGTCGGCGCTGATGCCCGCACCGGAGCTGAAGCCGCGACCCGCACCGCCGAGGCGCACCACCTTGACCGCAGGATCGGTGGCCGCGGCTTCCAACGCGTCGGCCATACCGGTGATCACCGGAATGACCAGCGAATTGAGGCTGTCGGGTCGGTCGATGGTCACCGACAGCACACCGTCGGTCAGCGAGACGTCGAGACCCGCGACGGGGGCGAGAGTGGCAATTCCAGATTCGGACATGGGATTCAGATTAAGCCGATGGTGGTGACCCGCTGCGCCCGGCCATGGCCGCGCTTGCGATCGCCAGTGAGCCGACCGGGCTGCAACGCCCTCTCGCCCAACGTGCTCTCAGGGCGATTTCGACCGCGCTTTTTCGCCCTGAGAGCACGCTCGGCGTAAGGCGCGAAGCGTATCGGGGGATCGCCACTCGGGTGACCGGGCTGCAGGGCCTTCCGCGGCGGCTGCGAAGATGCGAACAACCGGTTGTTAGATCGAACGGCGTCAGAGCAGACGAAAGGTCGGTGCACCCATGGCGGGACCGCTCAGTGGATTGCGTGTTGTCGAACTGGCGGGCATCGGGCCGGGCCCGCACGCCTCGATGATCCTGGGGGACCTCGGTGCCGACGTCGTGCGCGTCGACCGGCCGTCAAAAGGCGGCCCCGGCGGCGTCGTGAAGGACGCCATGAGCCGCAACCGGCGCATCGTGACCGCCGACCTCAAGTCCGACGAGGGACGTGCACTCGTGCTCAAGCTCGTCGCCAAGGCCGACGTGCTGATCGAGGGCTACCGCCCGGGCGTCACCGAGCGACTCGGCTTGGGCCCTGAAGACTGCGCCAAGGTCAACGAGCGGCTGGTCTACGCCCGGATGACGGGCTGGGGGCAAACCGGCCCGCGCAGCCAGCAGGCCGGCCACGACATCAACTACATCTCGCTGAACGGCATCCTGCACTCGATCGGCCGGGCGAACGAGCGGCCGGTGCCGCCGCTGAACCTGGTCGGCGACTTCGGCGGCGGCTCGATGTTCCTGCTGCTGGGCATCCTGTCCGCGCTGTGGGAGCGGCAGAACTCCGGCAAGGGTCAGGTTGTCGACGCCGCGATGATCGACGGGTCCAGCGTGCTGATCCAGATGATGTGGCAGATGCGCGCTTCGGGCATGTGGACCGACGTGCGCGGCACCAACATGCTCGACGGCGGCGCGCCCTACTACGACACCTACGAGTGCTCCGACGGCCGCTACGTGTCGGTCGGCGCAATCGAGCCGCAGTTCTACGCGGCCATGCTGGCCGGGCTGGGCCTGGACGCCGCGGACCTACCGCCGCAGAACGACGTCACCCGCTGGCCCGAACTGCGGGCGGTCTTCACCGAGACGTTCGCCGCCCGCGACCGCGACCACTGGGCCAAGGTGTTCGCCGAGTCCGACGCGTGCGTGACGCCGGTGCTGGCCTTCGGTGAGGTGCACACCGAGCCGCACGTCACCGAGCGGAACACCTTCTACGAAGTCAACGGCAATCTGCAGCCGATGCCGGCCCCGCGGTTCTCCCGGACCGCGCCGGAGACACCCCGTTCGGCGGAGCCGGTGGGCGACGTCGAAGCCATCCTCAGCGACTGGGTATAGTTCCCAACCAACTAGTAGGTTGGCAAACGAAGGGAACCATTCCGTGGAGATCAGGGACGCCGTAGCGGTCGTCACCGGGGGAGCGTCAGGGCTGGGCCTGGCCACCACCAAGCGGCTGCTCGACGCGGGGGCACAAGTGGTTGTGCTGGACCTCAGGGGCGAGGACGCGGTTGCCGAACTCGGCGACCGCGCGCGTTTCGTGCAGGCAGACGTCACCGACGAGGCCGCCGTCGCCGCCGCACTGGATGCGGCCGAGTCGATGGGCACGCTGCGCATCGTGGTCAACTGCGCCGGCACCGGCAACGCCATCCGGGTGCTCAGCAAGGACGGCGTCTTCCCGCTGAACGCGTTCCGCAAGATCGTCGAGATCAACCTGATCGGCACGTTCAACGTGCTGCGGCTGGCCGCGGAACGGATCGCCAAGACGGAGCCGGTGGGGGAAGAACGCGGCGTCATCATCAACACCGCCTCCGTGGCGGCCTTCGACGGCCAGATCGGTCAGGCCGCCTACTCGGCGTCCAAAGGCGGCGTCGTCGGCATGACCTTGCCGATCGCCCGCGACCTGGCCAGCAAAGGCATCCGCGTGATGACGATCGCCCCGGGCCTGTTCGACACCCCGCTGCTGGCCGGCCTGCCGGAGCCGGCCAGGGAGTCGCTCGGCAAGCAGGTGCCACATCCGTCGCGGCTGGGCAACCCGGACGAGTACGGAGCCCTCGCGGTACACATTGTCGAGAACCCGATGCTCAACGGCGAGGTCATCCGTCTGGACGGCGCCATCCGCATGGCGCCGCGGTAAACCACGCACGCCGGGCAGACGTAAAAGCACCCGCACGCCACTGGGCGTAGTCGGGTGCTTTTATGTCTTCTCGGCGTCATGGAAAGGCCCCCCGCAACAGCGGGGGGCCTTACACGGGAACCACGGACGAAGCTATCGACGGAACCACTGCTGAACTCGGGGGTTGGCTATGAGTAGCCGCGCGAAGATACCCATCGGACTCAGCTTGCTGTAGGCAGAGGGTGCCAGTCTTCGAACTGCTCGGAGGTCTCACCTTCCACCAGCACGTCGCCGTGGTAGAGAGCCTCGAAGTCAGCCTTGATGACGTCGGCACTCGTGTCGTCGATCCACATGACCATCAGCCTATGAGTCGCTATTAAGGAATCTTTGAGTCACGATTCGGAAAATGGTGGCAATTATTACCGACCGGTAGGGTGACGCCGCCCCAAGGCCTCAACTGGGGGCGTTCGACGGCATTTCTGGCCCGTCTCCGGAACGCGGTGAACCATCCGGGCCCCCGCATACGTGCCTAGGGCAGGTGTTGTTTGACACCTGTAACTTAGCGTGGATAAGTTATCGAGGATATGGTGCGGACCAGCACCGCAGCGGAAGGACCCAAGCATGCTGCAGAGGATCGCACGACTGGCCATCAGAGCCCCGCGGCGCATCCTCGCCGTTGGGATCCTGGTCTTCATAGCCGCTGCGGTCTTTGGCATTCCGGTCGCCAAGAGTTTGTCTCCCGGGGGCTTCATGGATCCCAACTCCGAGTCGGCACGCGCCATCGGAGTGTTGAGTGACAAGTTCGGGCAGAGCGGTCAGCAGATGTTGATCCTGGTCACCGCGCCCGAAGGCGCCAACAGCGAACAGGCCCGCAAGGTCGGCACCGACCTCGTCGAGAGTCTGAAACGGTCGCCGCTGGTCTACGACAACGTGTCCTCACCATGGACTGTGCCACCGGAGGCTGCCGCCGATCTGGTGAGCAAAGACGGCAAGTCGGGCCTGATCGTGATCAACATCAAGGGCGGCGAGAACAACGCGCAGACAAACGCTCAAACGCTGGCGGACCAATTCGTCCACGATCGTGACGGCGTGAAGGTCCAGGCCGGTGGCGCGGCGATGCAGTACGCCCAGATCAACAAGCAGAACCAGGCCGATCTTCTGGTGATGGAGATGATCGCCCTGCCGATGAGCTTCCTGGTGCTGGTCTGGGTGTTCGGTGGGCTGCTGGCGGCGGCGCTGCCGATGGCGCTGGGCGCGCTGGCGGTCGTCGGCTCCATGTCGGTGTTGCGGCTCATCACGTTCACTACCGAGGTGTCGATTTTCGCCCTCAACCTGAGCACCGCGCTGGGGCTGGCGCTGGCCATCGATTACACGCTGCTGATCATCAGTCGCTATCGCGACGAGCTGGCCGAGGGCGGTGACCGGGACCAGGCACTCATCCGGACCATGGCGACGGCCGGCCGCACCGTGCTGTTCTCGGCGGTCACCGTGGCGCTGTCGATGTCGGCGACGGCGCTGTTCCCGATGTACTTCCTCAAATCGTTCGCGTACTCCGGCGTGGCCACCGTGGCCTTTGTCTCGACGGCGGCCATCCTGATAACGCCCGCCGCGATCGTGCTCCTGGGTCCGCGGCTGGACTCGTTTGACGTGCGCCGGCTGTTGCGGCGGCTGGTGCGTCGCCCCGACCCAGTGCACAAGCCGGTCGAGGAGTGGTTCTGGTATCGGTCTAGCAAGTTCGTGATGCGGCGCTGGCTGCCGGTCGGCCTTGCCGTGGGCGGGCTACTGGTGCTGCTGGGGCTGCCCTTCTTCTCGGTCAAGTGGGGTTTCCCGGACGACCGGGTGCTGCCCCCGTCGGCGTCGTCGCACCAGGTCGGTGACCAATTGCGCAACAACTTCGCTCACGACTTCGCGATGACGGTACCCATCGTGGTCCCCGATGCCCGTGACGTGAGCCCGGCGGAACTGGATCGCTATGCCACCGACCTGTCGCGTGTCCCCGACGTGGCGGCGGTGACGAGCCCGACCGGGACGTTTGTGAACGGGGAGCGAAAAGGGCCACCGGGCGCAGCCGCGGGGTTGGCCGACGGCAGCGCGTTCCTGACCGTGAACAGCACGGCGCCGGAGTTTTCCCCGGCATCCGACACCCAGCTCAAGCGCTTGCACGCGGTGCCGGGGCCAGCCGGGCGATCGGTTCAGATGGCCGGTGTCGCGCAGATCAACCGCGACAGCGTCGACGCGGTGACGGAACGGCTTCCGGCGGTGCTGGGGCTGATGGCCGCCATCACGTTCGTGCTGCTGTTCCTGCTCACCGGCAGCGTAGTGCTGCCGGCGAAGGCGCTGGTATGTAACGTGCTGTCGCTGACCGCGGCGTTCGGTGCGCTGGTTTGGATCTTCCAGGACGGTCATCTGGGCGCGATGGGAACGACGCCGAGCGGGACGCTGGTCGCGAACATGCCGGTGCTGCTGTTCTGCATCGCTTTCGGGTTGTCCATGGATTACGAGGTTTTCCTGATCTCCCGGATTCGCGAGTACTGGCTGCAGTACCGACCGGCAAAGCCAACCGCGAAAGAGGCACATGCCGCCAACGACGAGACCGTCGCGCACGGCGTGGCCCGCACCGGCCGGGTGATCACCGCGGCGGCGCTGGTGATGTCGATGTCGTTCGCGGCGCTGATCGCCGCGCACGTGTCGTTCATGCGGATGTTCGGCGTCGGCCTGACACTGGCCGTGTTTGCCGATGCTACGTTGATCCGGATGGTCCTGGTTCCGGCGTTCATGCATGTGATGGGCCGATGGAATTGGTGGGCGCCCAAGCCGCTGGTGTGGATACACGAGCGGTTCGGGATCAGCGAGGCCGGCGCGGACTTGGGCCCGGCTGAGCAGCCGCAAGACTCCGAGGTTGCCGAGGAGACGACGCATCACAACGGGCGACCGGTCCATGCCGCGGTGATACGCAATGGTTAGCGTGTCCGTCAGCGGCCTGCGCCGTCCACGTGCCCGGCGTGGATCGGGTGACCTGCTCCGCCACGAAATCCTGGACGCAGCCACCGATCTATTGCTGGAGACCGGGCATGCCAGGGCGGTGTCGATCCGGTCGGTGGCCCAGCGCGTCGGCGTCACGCCGCCATCGATCTACCTGCATTTCCAGGACAAAGAAGCACTGCTGGACGCGGTGTGCGCTCGGTACCTGGCCAGACTCGACGAGGCAATGGAGAGCGTGGCCATCGGGCAACGGTCCACGGTGGACGTGTTGCGAGCCCAGGGGCTGGCCTACGTGCAGTTCGCGCTGCGGACGCCGGAGCTGTACCGGCTCGCCACCATGGGCGAGTGGCGGTCCGGCAGCAATGTCGACCTGGCCCTGGCCAGCTCCGCGTTCAAGCACATGCGCGCCTCGGTGCAGACGTTGATGGACGAGGGCGTCTACCGAACCGACGATCCGACCACGATTGCGCTGGAGCTGTGGAGTGCTGCGCACGGGGTGGCCGCGATTGTGATCGCCAAGCCGCATCTGCCGTTCGGCGATGTCGACGCGTTCGCCGACCGGGTGATCGGCGCAATCTTGTGCGGGCACATGGTCTCCGGGCTGGTTGGTCCGGACGCCACGTCTGAGCAGCTGGTGGGCTGGGTGCTGTCGCATCGTTCGACGGATGGCGGACCGACGACATGACGGTGACTTCGGCGTCGACGCTCAACAACCCGTTCTTCGCCTGGATATGGCCCCTCGTCGTCACCCACGAAGCTCAATCGATACGAGTCCTGCGGCGGGAGAATCTGTCCGGCTTGTCGGGCCGCGTGCTGGAGATCGGTGCGGGTGTCGGCACGAACTTCGCCTTCTACCCCGACACCGTGGAAAAGGTGCTCGCTGTGGAGCCCGAGCCGCGGCTGGCCGCCCGGGCCCGGGTAGCGGCCGCACGCGCGCCGGTTCCGGTTGTCCTGCTGGGCGAGACGGTGGAGGCGTTCAGCGGCGACGGGCCCTTCGATGCGGTGGTGTGCTCGCTGGTGCTGTGCTCGGTACGCGAACCCGACCAGGTGTTGCGGCGTCTGTACTCGTTGCTGCGGCCGGGTGGGGAGCTGCGGTTTCTCGAGCACATCGCCAGCCCCGGCGCCCGGGGACGGTTGCAGCGATTTGTCGACGCGACATTCTGGCCGAGGCTGCTGGGCAACTGCCACACCCATCGCGAGACCGAGCGCGCGATCGTCAACGCCGGATTCGAGGTGGACACCTGCAAGCGGGAGTGGACGTTGCCGGTCTGGTCGCCGATGCCGGTGTCGGAGTTGGCGCTGGGCCGGGCCCGGCGGCCGTAGTTCTTGGCGCCTTCTTCCGCCGAGGCTGGCCTTCTTCCGCCGAGACTGAACTGGGAGCGTCTGGCGGACGAAAATCGCGATCTGTGTGCAGTTTCGGCGCCACGATTTCAGTTTCGACTCAGGCTCGCCGCACGGTATTCACGCGCATCGCGAACCCGCGCGACAATTCCCGCCCGACGATCCCCGGCGAGCACGCGGATGGTGATCCAGCCGAGCCGGTCTATCGCCTCTCTGCGGTGGATGTCATTCCTGTACTCCCAGGGATCGAGGCGATGTTGTTCGCCGTCATACTCGGCGGCGACCATGAGCTCCTCCCAACCCATGTCGAGGTAGTACCTGGTCCCGTCGGCAGTGATGACTGGTATCTGGGTGGTCGGTCGCGGAAACCCCGCTTCAATCAGCAACAGGCGCAGCCATGTCTCCTTTGGCGACTGCGAACCCGCGTCGACGAGCCCCAGCAGCGTTTCCAGCTGCCGAAGACCGCGTGCGCCGCGATGCTGCTCGGCGATTTCGTAGACTTCGTCGACCTTGATGCCGGTCGCCCGCAGGAGTGCGTCTAACTGCGCGACGGTGGGTCCGGTCGGCTTCCGGCGACCGATGTCGAAAGCCGTGCGTTGCGGAGTGGTCACCGGTAGCCCGGCCACCAGCTCGTACTCCTCGGGCCGCAGCTGCATGTTATGCGTTTGGATACCGCGGGGTGGCCGCGTGTTCGAGCAGATCAATTCGGCCGGCAGGTGATCGTCGACCCATTTCGAGCCGTGCCATGCCGACGCGGTGAGCCCGGCGAGCACCCCCTGCCTATGCGACCAGAGCCACGCCGCAACTGCACGTTGGCGCACCGTCAGCTGCTGGTCGCGAGTCACGTAGACATCGGGCAATACCGCTCGAAATCGAGATGATCGCAGCTGGTGCTTTCGCAGCCTGCCGCTGGCGATGGCTTCACTGCCGAGAAATGGTTCGTCCCGCATAACGGCAGATTTGTCGACGGCGGGGGCGCGGCTCGATCGAAACTGAGCTCACGGCGCGATCTTGTGGACGAACTGCGATCTGTGTGCAGTTTGGCCGCCGCTACTTCAGCAGTGCGGGCAGCCGCTCCAACAACCCCGGCAACGCCCGACTCGCCGACTCGCGAATGCTGATTGTCGCGTTGTCGGTCAACGGCGTGGCCTCCGGGTTGACCTCGATGACGGCCGCGCCGCGCGACAGCGCCAGATCGGGCAGCCCGGCCGCCGGATAGACGATCGCCGACGTTCCCACCACCACCATCACGTCGGCGGCCTCGGTCGCCTCGACCGCGGCTTGCCACGGCCCTTGTGGTAACTGCTCGCCGAACCACACGATGTCGGGACGAATCAGGCCACCGCAGCGGCTGCAGACCGGCGGTTCCACCTCGATCGTCGGTTCGGTCATCTCCGGTAGCGTTTCGGAGTAGGCCAAACCACAACTGTCGCAACGGAATTCGAAAAGACTGCCGTGCAGGTGGTGCACCGGCGCGCTACCGGCGCGTTCGTGCAAGTCGTCGACATTCTGGGTGATGACGGTGACCTCGGCGTGCTCCTGCCAGGCGGCGATGGCGCGGTGCCCGTCATTGGGCTGGACGTCGGCCACCAGGTAATGGCGCCATAAATACCAGCCCCACACCCGCTCGGGATTGCTGCGCCACCCGCGGGTGCTGGACAGCTCGTAAGGGTCGAACCGAGCCCACAATCCGTTCTTGTCATCGCGGAACGTCGGCACTCCGCTTTCCGCGGAGATTCCCGCGCCGCTGAGCACCGCTACTCGCATCCCACAAAGATAGCCGTGCTTGGTAGATACTGGATACGTGGACTTGCGGGATTTGTTACGGGTGGACGTCAAGGCGGGCAAGCCGCTGTTCGACCAGCTCAGGACCCAGGTCATCGACGGAGTCCGGGAGGGTGCGCTGCCGCCGGGCACTCGGCTTCCGACGGTGCGTGACCTGGCCGGCCAGCTCGGCGTGGCGGCCAACACCGTGGCCCGCGCCTACCGTGAGCTGGAGTCCGCGGCGATCGTCGAAACTCGCGGCCGCTTTGGCACTTTCATCTCCCGCTTCGATCCCACCGACGCCGCCATGGCGGCAGCGGCCAAGGAATACGTCGAGGTGGCCAAGGCGCTGGGGCTGACCAAGTCAGACGCGATTCGCTACCTCACGAACGTCCCCGACGACTAACCGAATTCCAGCAGGGTCAAGCACGGACGCAGCGGGTCGAAGACCGGCAGGCTATAAGCCGCATACAGCGCCGCGTTGAACAACAGGCCACGACCCCGCGGCAGATGCACCTCGCGGGCCGCGCGAACGCCCGGCACTTTCCTGGCCAGGCCGGCAGCCTGCCGAACGGTGAGGCTGAACGGCATCGGCGGGATCTTGTACCGCGGCGAGGTTCGCATCCCCAACCGGCTCCCCAGGGCGAACCAGCGCGGCGGCATATCGAAGAGCAGCTGCCCGCCGGGAAATTTCTTGGCGCACTGGCCGATCAGCTCCAGCGCCTGCTCCGGCTGCAGATACATCAGCAATCCCTCGGCGGTGATGAACACCCCGTCGGACGGGTCGACGGTGTCCATCCAGCTGTAGTCGAGTGCGGACTGCGCGCACACCGACACCTGTGGTGACTCGCGCAGGTCCGGCAGCAGCCGTTGCCGGATGTCGATGATCGGCGGCAGATCGACTGTCAGCCAACGAAATTGGCCTTCAGGAAGCGCTGCGGCAACGCGCCAGAAGCTGGTCTGCAGACCCTCCGCCAACGCAACCACCGTGGCCGACGGGTGCTCGTCGAGATAGGCCAGGGTTTGGATGTCGAACGCCCGCGCGCGCAATGCGAAGTCCTGACGCGTCGGCCCGAACTTGGCGAAATCGAAGTGCATCGAGTCGATCAGGCTCACCGCCATCGGATCTTCGATGATCGGGTTCGCGCGGCGCGCCTCGGCGGCCCGCGCGTTCAGCGTCAACAGCGCGGTCTCGGATACCCCGGTGAGGTTGACCGGCTCTTTCGCCGGTTCTTGGGAGTTCATCGCAGCACCTTAGCCAGCGTGCGCAGGTTGCGTGTCGTGGTTGACGATTTGTAGCGGCGCTTGCCCATCGTCTTGCCGATGGTGCTGTCCAGGGTGCTGCCCTTGGGCACCTGCCAATAGATGACGCCCTCACCGCGGGCGATTTTCTCCTTGGGGCCGGCAGCCAGGGCGGCCAACTCGTCGAGCACCGTCGGGTCGGTGACGAACGTGACATAGGACTGGAATCCGTCGACCTCGCGCTCGAACGGATACGCATCGTCGATGGCGCGCACCGTGTCGATGGTGTAGGCCAGCACCCACGCGTCGTAGCCGAAACGGTCGCGCAACGCGGCTTCGGCCTTCTTGCGCACGGCGGACACGCCGGATGAGGACTCCAGCACCACGTTGCCGCTGGCCAGGATGGTTCGGACGGCGGTGAACCCGGCGTCGGTCAATGCGGCCGCCACTTCGGCCATCTTGAGGTTGACGCCGCCGACGTTGACACCGCGCAGGAACGCCGCGTACTTGGCCATCATCCGATTCCAGCAGCCCACCCGAGAACGACGCAAACGCGACGTAGGCTTTCGGCATGGGACGCCAAGTCTTCGACGACAAGCTGCTCGCTGTGATCTGTGGGAACTCGATGGGGGTGCTGGCCACCATCAAGCGCGACGGTCGTCCCCAGCTGTCCAACGTGTCGTATCACTTCGACGCGCGCAATGTCACCGTGCAGGTGTCGATCACCGAGCCGCGCGCCAAGACCCGCAACCTGCGCCGCGACCCGCGCGCCTCGATTCTGGTCGACGCCGACGACGGGTGGTCATACGCCGTGGCCGAGGGCACGGCGGAGCTGACACCGCCGGCAGCCGCGCCCGACGACGACACGGTCGAGGCGCTGATTGCTTTGTATCGCAACATCGCCGGTGAACATCCGGACTGGGACGAATATCGGCAGGCGATGGTCACCGACCGGCGCGTGCTGCTGACGCTGCCGATCTCGCACGTATACGGTCTTCCTCCGGGCAAGCGGTAGTCCGCACCGCTAGGCTTCCGGTATGGCTGAATCGAACGCCCCTGAGGACGACAACAAGCGCAAGTTTCGCGAAGCCCTCGACCGCAAGCGGGCGAAGTCTTCGGGCGGATCGGACCATAAGGATGGCGGCGGCAAGCAGTCGCGGTCGCACGGGCCCGTGGAGAACCGCCGGGAATTCCGCCGCAAGAGCGGCTAGCCGCGAAAACCGGTGCGGCAGTATTGAACTCGGCTGTCAGTATGAGGGCCACGTGCTGAGGTCGACCTTCCAGGCGATCTTGGTGTCGGTATTCACCTTTCTCGGCCTCGTCGCCGCTCCTGCGGTTCTGGCTGGGCCAGGCCAGGGCCGGCCCAGATCTCACGATCACTGAAGTGTGGCCGGATGTGAACACCAAGAAACCCGTCTTTGATCCCGGTCACCAAACAACCGTCGTCGTATACGTGCGAACCGAGATTGTTTTTGACCGTTCGTCTCGACGGATACATCTAGGCGACACGAGGATCGCCACTCAAGCTGAAGGCAAGACGGTATGGAGCGATCCACAGCTTGCAATAAACACGAATGCCCGAAACCTCCGCGTCGACCTACCTCAGAACGGGGCGTGGACGCTGCAATACAAGTGCTCGTCGTCGCGTGGCAGCTGGCCGGAGGCGAAATCAATTCTGTTCCACTTTTGATGACGACCGACGGCTGATCGCACGAAGCGACGACGGCCGCCGGGGCGGGCGTGGCACCGGGGGTGGCCCGTTTGCGGCCGTGTTGCCTACAGTGCAGAGTGTGAACCTCTGCTTGGCGCAACAGCCCGAGGCTGATCAACTATTGTCCGACGACCCGTTCGCTCTGTTGGTCGGCATGGTTCTAGATCAGCAGATTCCACTCGAAGTAGCCTTCGCCGGACCGAAAAAGATCGCGGATCGGATGGGGGGCTTCCAGAACTTTTCGGCCGGCGAGATCGCCGACTACGACCCGGACAAATTCGCCGCGCTGTGCTCGGAAAGGCCTGCGATACACCGTTTTCCGGGATCGATGGCCAAGCGCATCCAGGCCCTCGCGCAGATCATCGTGGATCGCTACGACGGCGACGCGGCCGCACTCTGGATGAGCGGCGACCCGGACGGCAAGGAACTGCTGCAACGGCTCAAGGGGCTACCGGGCTTCGGTGAACAGAAGGCACAGATCTTTCTGGCGCTGCTCGGCAAGCAGTACGGCGTGACGCCGAAGGGTTGGCGGGCTGCCGCCGGCGAATTCGGCAAAGCTGGCACACACGTCTCGGTCGCCGACATCGTCGACGCCCAGTCACTGGGGAAGGTGCGGTCGTACAAGAAGGAAATGAAGGCGGCCGCCAAGGCGGCGAAGCAGTAGTTGAAGGGAAAGGCGACAACGTGAAGACGCATCTGACGTGTCCGTGCGGAGAAGCCCTCGTCGGCAAGGACGAGGACGAGCTGGTCGAGATGACCCAGGCGCACCTCGCCAGCGTTCATCCGGGCCTGGAGTATGACCGCGACGCAATCCTGTTCATGGCCTACTGACCTGTGCAGCGAGCGCCCGCGGTAACGCGGACGCTCGCTGCGGGGGCAGGGTCGTTACGGCACTACCGTCGACCCGATCGTGGGCATGAACTGGCACTGCTTTTCTTTGGTGGTGACCTGGCCGAAGATCGTCGACATGATGCTGCCGGAACCGGTATCGGCGATCACGGTCAAGGTCGTCGGCCCGTTCGGGTTGATGTCTGAGCGCGGCTTGAGTGTGGCGCTTCCGGACTTGCCGGTGGTCAGGTTCACCCAGGTGACGTTCAACGGCAGCTTCTGCACGTCTGCGGCCCCAGGGGTGCCTATCGCGGTGAACACGTAGGCGGTCTGACCGGGACCGGGCCCCGGCGTCGGGATCTTGGCCGGCCCCGCGACCGACAGCGCGGTGGCAAGCGCATTGCTGCCATCCGCAAGGCAATTGGTGCCGATCGACGGATACATGAAGTCCTGCGTCGGCGGCGAGTCAGGGCTGAAACCCGGAGCCGCGGCTGGGGCCGGGGCTGCGGCCGGCGGGACGGCGGGCGCGGGTGCTGGCGGGGGTGGAACTGCCCCGGGTGCCGCGGCGGGCAAGACGGTTCCGGGCGCCGGTGCGGCAGCTGGCGCCGGTGCCGCCGGCGGGACGGGCGCCGGAGCCGCCGGCGGGGCCGCCACCGGTGCGGCAGCGGGCGCCGGACCGGCCGCGTGGGCTGGGTCGACGCCTGTCGGCAAGTGGTTCAGCGCGCCGGGCTCGATACCTGCCGGTGGCACGTGCGGCACCGGCGAGCCGTCAGGCTGGGTGAGGCCGGACGGCGCCTGCGGACTGGGCGGCTGTTGCACGAACTGGTTCACCGACGCGGCCACGTTCTTGGACTCGGTGGGTGCGCCCGGATTGTGGGTGAACGCCTGCGCCGCGGCCATCAGCAGCTCGGTGGCCTGCCCGGGATTACTGGCCGCCTGCTGGATGATCGGGCTCAGTTGGGCCAGCGCCTCCAGGCCGGGTAGCTGTTGGGCGGGGTTCGGCGGCGACGGCGCCGGTTCGGCTGCCGCGCTCGGGCAGAGCCCGAACGCGGCAGCCGATGCCGTGGCGACAACGGCCAAACCTTTGGACAGATTCCAGGTGCGTGCCATGGTGTCCTCCGGTGTTTAGTGGTGGGTTAGCCGATTAGCAGACTGCTCAGGGCAGGGCCGAAAGCAGCGATGGCGCCGCTAGCGGGGGAGCTGGTGCGGCGGCGGGTGCTGCCGGCACCGGTGCGTGCTGCGCGCCCGGAACAGCGCCCGAAGCCAGCGCCGGAAGGTCCGCCGGCAGGTTGATCTGCGGTGGCACACTCACCGGCAGGTACGGCAGCGCCGGCATGTCGACCTTCGCTTGCGGCACCCCAGGAGCCCCAGCCGGCGCGACGCCGGCAGCAGGTACAGCAGGGGTACTGAGGCCGGGGATGGAGATCGGCAATCCGGGAATCAGCGGCGACGCCGGAGCTGCCGGGACCGCCGGAGCCGCCGGTATCGCCGGGACCGACGGTATCGCCGGAGCCGCGGGTATCCCGGGGATCGCCGGTGCCGCCGGAGCTGCCGGTGCGGCCGGTGAGGCTAATCCCGGTATCGGCGCGTTGACCCCGGGGATGATAGGGGCTGCTGCCTGCGGGGGAGCGGCTGCCGCGGCCGGAGGGATGCCGGGGAGGGTCGCGGTGATCCCCGGGGCGGTCGGCGGCGCGACCGGCGGGGTGGCGCCGAGAGCCGTCGCAAGATTCTGCAGAATCTGCGGCGCGTTGGCCGCCGAGGCGATCAGCTGTTGCGGAATGTTCGGAACTTGCGGTGCCGGCGCGGGCGCGGGCTGCGGGTCGGCGTGGGCGATTCCCCCGGTCAGTAGAGCGGCGGACGAACCGACTACGACGGCGGCTGCGCGCACGATGGTCCAGATGGTTGGCATGACTCTCCCTGGTTGTCGATGACTGATCCCGGCGCTGAAGTTACTTTGATACGGAAGTGACTCAAGTGACACGTGTGGCATTTATTCGATCGTTATCCATACGTGTGTCGGCAGTGACCAGCCAGTGATGAGCCGGCAAAGTCCGGGACCGCACACCCGGCCCGGTGACGACGGGAAAGCGACCACCTCCGCCTCGACCGCTAAAATTGCGTCCGTAGACACCACGACGGCCGCCCCGGCGGCACCCATCACCCGGCGGCTGGCAACTTGGTTGAGCGCGGCCGCGCCTTTGCTGTTGATCGTGAGCGTCGTCGCGCGACTGGCCTGGAGCTTCCTTACTCCTAACGGTGCCAACTTCGTCGACCTGCACGTTTACCTCGGCGGCGCCGCCGCTCTGGACCATCCCGGCACCCTGTACAGCTACGTGTATGCCGACCAGACGCCGGACTTCCCGCTGCCCTTCACCTATCCGGCATTTGCGGCGGTCGTGTTCTATCCGCTGCACCTGTTGCCGTTCGACTTGGTTGCCTTTCTGTGGCAGGTCGCGACGATCATCGCGCTCTACGGCGTGGTTCGGATCAGCCAGCGTTTAGTGGGCGTCCCCAGCGGCGCTGGTCACCGCGTCGCGATGATGTGGACGGCGGTCACCATCTGGATCGAGCCGTTGCGGCAAAACTTCGACTACGGGCAGATCAACGTGTTCCTGGTGCTGGCGGTGCTGTGGGCGGTCTACACCACACGGTGGTGGCTGTCCGGGCTGCTGGTGGGGGTGGCGGCCGGGATCAAGTTGACCCCGGCGATCGCCGGCGTGTATCTCGTCGGCGTCCGGCGGTACGGCGCGGCCGTGTTTTCGGCGGTCGTGTTCGTTGCCACCGTCGCCGTCTCGGTGCTGTTCGCCGGCGATCAGGCTCGCTACTACTTCACCGATCTGCTGGGCGACGCGCATCGGATCGGACCCATCGCCACGTCGATCAATCAGTCTTGGCGCGGCGGCATTTCGCGCATCGTCGGCTACGACGCCGGTTTCGGTCCGCTGGTCCTGGCCGCCATCGTCGTGACCGCGGTACTGGCCGTCCTGGCGTGGCGGGCGCTGGACGACTCCGATCGGCTCGGCAAGCTGCTGGTGGTCGAGTTGTTCGGGTTGCTGCTCTCGCCGATCTCGTGGACCCATCACTGGGTGTGGCTGGTGCCGCTGATGATCTGGCTGATTCATGGACCACTGCGGGAGCGACTCGGGGCGCGAATCATGGGTTGGGGCTGGTTAGTGGTCGCCCTCGTCGGCTTGCCGTGGTTGCTGCTCTTTGAACAGCCGACCATCTGGACGATCAGCCGGCCCTGGTATCTGGCCTGGGCCGGGCTGGTCTACGTGGCGGCGGCGATGGCGACGTTCGTTTGGATTGCCGCTGCCGGGTCCGCTGTCAGGCGGAGCGACGCCGAGCCTGCTCGACGGTAGCCGTGGCGCGCGCGCTATTGGCGTCGAAATAGGCGTCCGTGGTTGCGAAACCACGCGATGTTCCCGTCCGGGCCGCGGACGAAATTGGATCGAGTGCCGGTCGGCCTGTTGTCAGTTCCCAGATCGAGCCCGTAGTCGGGCCGGTAGAAGGCCAAGCCCATTTTGGTGGTCTCGTCGGGCTTGGCGTCTGCGGCGCCGGTGGTTCCGTCGAGTTGGCCGTTGCCTAACCGAAATTCGATGACGGCTTTTTCCAGGTCGCCGGATTCGACGACCTGCTCGGCGACGTACCGCCCCTGGTAGGGCGTCAGGTCTTGGGCGCTGAGTTGCTGTCGTGCCGCGGGTAGGTTGGTGACCCCGGCGAAGCGCCGCAGCGCCCAGTCGTCGGCGAACAGATCGATGTTGAGCTGGGCGCCGCCCTCGGAGTTGGTGAGTAGCGTCATCGCGAAATGGCGATCCGGCACCATGAAGAATCCCGAACGTTGCCCGCTCCAGGTGCCGCCGTGCTGGACGATGGTCACATTCTCCGTCGAGGGCCGCAGCATCCAGGTCACGCCCATTCCGGTGAGTTCGACCTGCAGCGTCCCGCCGGCACCGGGGTTCGAGCGCATCGCCGCCAGCGCCTGCGGGCTCAGCAGCCGGGCGCCGTTGGAAGCCGTGCCGTCGCCGAGGTGAAACCTCGCGTAGCGCAGCTGATTTCGCACGCTGGAAATCAACGAGCCGGTCGGGTTGCAGCTGCGCGGAAACGACCAGAACCCGGTGTCGACAACCGGTTTGCCGTCCACCACGTTGTGCGAGGCCGCCACGTTCATACCAATGATCTGGTCGGAGAAGTAGTGGGTACGGTCCAGCTGCAGCGGATCGAGCAGCAGGTTCTGGACCGCGGCCTCGTAGGCCGATCCGGTGACGACTTCGATGATCCGCCCCGCAACCACCAAACCTGCATTGTTGTAGGCGAACACGTCTCCCGGTGGGCTCAGCTGAGGTAGCCGCGACATCGAGGCGACGTAGCGGGCCAGCGCGTCGTCACCACGCCCGAACCCCTGGATGTCGTCCCCCAACCAGCCCGAGGTGTGGTTCAGCAGCTGTCGGACCGTCACGCCGGCGCTCGCCGCCGGGTCGGCCACGGCGAACTCGGGGAGATACCGGCGCACCGGTGCGTCCAGGTCCACCTTGCCCTGATCCACCAGCCGCATCATCGTCGTACCAGTGAATGTCTTTGTGGTGGAACCAATCCTGAACACGGTGTCGCCGTCGACGGGCGTCGGGTGGTCGACGTTGGTGATCCCGTAGCCCTTGACGTATTCTTGACCGCCAGCCCAAACACCAACCGCCACACCGGGTATCGCGTAGGCCTTCATGCCTGCATTGATCTTGGCGTCCAGCTCGTCGAACGCCGTACCGGAGGACGAAGCGGGCTTCACACCCTTCTGGGAACACGACGACAAAGCCAGCGCCGCCGCTCCCGCGACGGCGCCGCTCAGCACGGTGCGCCGGGTTACCGGTGACGGGGTCACGGTGGCGGAAGCGTGACAGCGTAGGGCGGCGGCTGCGTTGTGTTGACGCAGCCGGTGTCGGGTTGCTGCGGATTGTTGATGAACGAATTCACGACGGCGCCGCCGCAGGGGTCCACGTATATGCCGTGGGCGATTCCCGGGACCGTCACCACCGTGGCATGCGAAAGACGCTGGGCGACATACTGACCCGACGCCGGACTGGTTTGCCCGTCGTAGCTGCCCGACAGTACCAGCGCCGGGACCGCGCTCTCGGTAACCCCTCGCACCCAATCGGACGCCTTGGGTACGTTCCATGCTGCGCAGGCCCGGCGCAAGAAGGGCAGTTGTGGCGCCTGGGCCCGCATCGAGTCGGGCAACGCGGCGAAACTGTGTCGGGCCGCCAGGAGTTGATCGGATTCGGGCTCGAACGGAATCCATTCGCCGCACCAGATGCTGAGGGTCAGGCCCCAGGCCATGGTCCCGACGGCATGGGGATTGGCATAGGTGTTCGCCAAACGCTGGGCGATGCGCGTCGGATTGCCGTGCGCGAGTTCGTCAATCGCGACGGGGACTTCGGCCGGGAAGTGGGTGCCCAGCGGGATCAGATAGGCGCTGAACAAGGCCCCGCCATCGATGACCACCTTGGTGTCACCGACACCTTCGGCTTTGACCGTCGTGGTGACCGGATGAGCCTCGAGTCGATTGAGCTGCCCGATGATGGTGTCGCCGAGGCTGGGGAAGTGCGCTTGGCATTGCGGTTGAACGGTGCACGCGCTCATCATGTTGTCGAACGCTTCTCGTGCGCTGTTCCAGGTCCACCCGGGGGTTGCCAGTGACGGCGGCGTCAGCCCGTCCAGGACCAAGGACCGCATGCCCTGTGGGTCCAGGCGCGCGTAGATCAACGCCAGGTCGGTGCCGTAGGAGTGGGAGAACATATTCCACTGATTGATGTGCAGCGCGTTGCGCAGATCGATCAGGTCATAGGCGCTCTCGACGGAATTGAATGAGGCAAAGTCAGCGTCGGCGGCCAGCCGGTCGTGGCAGGCTTTCACGGCCTTTGCGTATTCGTCGCCGGTCGACGGCGCGTCGTACACCATGCCCACTCGGCGAGCGATGAACTGATCAATCTCCGGACAGGTCAGCGTGGGTTGCGCCGAATGAGTGCCGCGCTGCGACATCAGGATTACGTCGCGATTGTGATTGAACTTGGGGCCTTCGGCGCCCGGAGGATTCAACACCGCGTCCCCGCCCGGGCCACCGTAGAGGAAGACGATCGGGTCCGCGGCCGCCGGTTGGGTTTCCGACGGGATGACCGCCACCGCCAGCTTCAGGGTGCGTCCACCGGGCTTGGTGCGGTTTTCGGGAACGACCAGCGTTGCGCAATGCGCCCCCTCGAGCTCCGGCACCGGTTGCGGCGTGGTCGGGCACGGGCCCGGCTGGTATTGCGCCGGCGCGTGGGCCACTGTTGTCGGCGCGGCCGCCGCTTCGGCCGGCGAGGGGGTGCCGGTCGAGGTTGAGTTCGAATGACCGCAGGCCGTGCAAGTCAACACCAGCGTCGTCGCAATGCATGCCAGAGACCGGATTCGGAGCGATCTGTTCAGCGCCATTCGGGAAATGGTCACACACGGCAGTCCCGATGTCAGCAAAACACTCAGGCTCGACGCGCCTATCCGACGATCCCGTTGATATCGCGCGCCATCTCCACGTCGTTGCGGGTGATACCGCCCTCGGAATGTGTGACCAGCGCGAAAGTCACTGTCCGCCAACGGATATCGATATCCGGGTGATGATCCTTGCGCTCCGCGTGCTCGGCCACTCGGCGCACCGCGTCGATTCCGTCCAGAAACCCCGGAAACTTGATCGACCGGCGCAGGGTTCCGTCGGCACGCTCCCAGCCGTTGAGGTCGGGCAGGGCGGCGTCTACTTCGTCATCCGTCAACACAGCCATATTCCCGAACATACTCCGTTCGCCGACCCGGCATTTGGGTCAGCAAAGCGGACGCAAGAAATTCGCAAGTGCTGCGCTGCAAACTAACAGCCAACTCCAGGGTGAGGCTTGAAAGGAACCGGCATGCACACCACCCACCGCCTGAAGCGGACGATTGCCGCTGGCCTGTTCTCGGGAGGCGTTGCCGTAGCCGGCATGGGATTGGCCACGGGTGTCGCCCAGGCCAACCCGCTGTGTACCCCGGCAGGAACGTGCGCCGCGCAATGGTGCCCGGGCAAAGCGTTACGCGCACCCGACGTCAAATGGGACATGAGCGTCTGCCACGACTACACCAGCAATCCCTACCCGGGATCCGTTCAGGTGGGGAGCCGCATCTGGGAGGGCGAGCCGTGTGGTCCCGTGAGCCCCTTCTGCTTCCCCCGTCGCGTGCCCTAACAGGAAGGAATGAAACATGCTGAAGAACATCATTGCCAAGGCGCTACTTTCGGGCGGCGTTGCGGTGGTCGGCCTCGGCCTGGCCGCAGGTACCGCCGAGGCGCTACCCAACCCCGCGCCGCTGAGTCCGGCTTGGCCCGGTTGCCCGGCGGACTCACCGCAAGGCCCATGCCACTGGTGCCCCGGGCAAGCCATGCCGCCCACCGGCAATCAACGGACCAACCCGGTGCGTTGGGACAACAACGTCTGCCACACGTATTACTACGTGAACTTCGGGACCGGCAATGTCGCGTCCAACATTTGGGACGGACCTAATCCGCCACCACTGGCCGGGCGTTGATCTGCACTGGCGTATACCGTGGCTGGCCATGATCGTCGTTGCCGGAGCCGTCATCTCCGGCTCGACGGTCTTGGTCGCGCAACGGGCCCGGCCGCCGGAGTTGGCCGGCCGCTGGGAACTGCCGGGCGGCAAGGTCGCGCCGGGTGAAACCGAGCGCGACGCGCTGGCCCGCGAGCTGTCCGAGGAGCTGGGCATCGAGGTCGGCGACGTCGCGGTGGGTGACCGCCTCGGCGACGACATTCGGCTGAACGACACGACGACGCTTCGCGCGTATCGCGTCCGCCTGATCAGGGGACAACCGCATCCGCATGATCACCGGGCGTTGCGCTGGGTGACCGCGGCCGAACTGCATGACGTCGACTGGGTTCCGGCCGACCGTGGCTGGCTCGGCGATTTGGCTCGCGCGCTCTAAGGAACCTCAAAACAACGATCTCGATGGCTCCTTCTCGACGGCGTGCGACCGCTCCCGGCGCGCGCCGTCAGCCCCGCCGCCGCGGCGGTTTTCACACGGCGACGACGCGGATCAGGTTCTCGAGCCCCGTGAAGTCCTCGGAGTTGCGGCTGTAGAGATCAAGGTGATTGGCGTGCGCGGTGGCAGCAATTAGCAGATCGGCGAACCTACTTCGTAGTTTTCCCCCTTCGCCTACTACGGCAGCGACGATGAGGCCGTAACTTCGCACGGCCGCCCCGTCGAACGGGATGGGCTCCAGTTTCGACTCCACCTCCTGAAGTCGGATCTGGCGCTTGGCCGCCTCGACTGGCGTCGTGGCCAGCAGCGGACCGGCCGCTAGCTCGGCAGCTGTAATGGCCGAAATGGCCATCTCGTCGGGCAGTGCTGCAATTACTGCCGGATCATGCCAGTCGATCACGACCGACGTATCCAAAAGCCCCGATGTCACGTCAGAGAGCTTGGTCGATCAACCGGTCGAGGTCGGCGCGGAATTGTCGATGATCAATGCGTACCGCTGCGTTGGCCAGCGCAGCGACTTCGTCGCGAGTGATGAACGTGCGGCGAACGACCTGTATCGGCCGAAGTTCGGCCACCGGTTCGCCATTGCGAGTCACGACGAACGTCTCGCCAGCGGTTACCGCGTCGATCACCTTGGCATTGTCATTCCGAAGATCGCGCTGGGCGATTGTCCGTGCCATTTACCGACTGTAGCACAATATGCTACAGTCTGCTACGTCATTCTATGAGTCACGCCTGCTGCCGGTCGGCAGCCCGCTGTTCACGAGCCTGGTCGTTCCCGAATCCTAAACGCCGGCAGTCGGATTGACCGATCGTCTACCGCAGCCGCGAGGTGGCCGACAATCACGAGTTGGTGAGTTCAGCTCCCCGCCGCCGCGGCTGGTAATTGGGCCTTACCCTGGGCATTTCGCCGGGCCCGCCGCCACGTGATGCCGCCGCCGACGAGCAGTATCAGCCCGATGGCGACACCGCAGCCCAGGTCTATCCAGCTTATGTAACCCTGATGAGCCACACGCAAAATCAGGGCAACAACGGTCAGCACCAGCACAAAGGAGCCAACGAGCACACAGCCGCGTGCGAGCGCACGGGTGGGGCGCGAGCAGACAGGGATGAGTACCAGCAGCACTCCGACGATGCCGGGAAATGCGGCGCCGAAACTGCTGAAAGTCTCGAAATAGTTGATCAGGCGAAAGTAAATGGTGCTTAGTCCCACGACAACCAGGGCGCAGCCGGCAATGGTCCGATCCGCATGCCGCGGACCGCGGCCGAGCGCCAACAAGACGATTCCCGCGATCGCGGCGCCGATGATCAGCCAGCACACGATGGCCGAACCCCCGCTGTAACCCTGAGCCCAATAGCCCCATGGGACGACGGAGAGGGTAATCGAAATGCCGACGAAGGCAACGCCGGAGAGGATCGCCGTGAGTCTGCCGGCGGAGACGTCGGGTGATGCTCCCGGCGGATGCGCCGGAGCCCGCCGCCATGCGATGCCGGCGGCCACGACCAGTATCACGCCGGTGACGAGGCCGCCTGGCCCTGGTGGGAGCGGGGTGTACAACGTGATTCGCGTCAATGCAAGCAGTTCCACGAGGGCCAACGCCAAGATGCCTGCGCCGCAGAGCAGGGAGGCGCCGGCGAGGTCGCGATTGGGGCGCGCGTAGAGGGGGCTGATCACCAGCGCTAAGCCGACAATGGCGGCGATGAAGGCGACGCCCTGGGGCAAAGAAATGCCCAGAACGCCGATCATCGTGCCTAACCCCAAGGCGACGAGGGCGGAACCTGTGATCGTTCGATCTGCGTGCCTGCGCCCACGGCCGAGCACCAGCAGCGCGATCCCCGAGATCGTGCCCAGGATGAGCAACCAGTCCAGAGTGCTTCCGAACTCCAGGTAGTGGACGAGGTAATACCAATGACCGGGAGCGGCCAGAAAGCCTGCCGCCGCCAGCGCCACGAGGACCACCCCGATTACGACGCAGGCGAATTCACCGCTGCCAACGGCGGGCGCTTCGGGTGCCGGAGCTTCCAGCAGCGCCGCTGGTTGGGTGGCGGGCGGTGCGGGGATGGTTGGGCCCACCGGCGTTACGGGCGCAGGGGGCCTTGGTCGCGGGGGTGGCGGGGGCCGGCGTTCGTCGATGTGGGTGGCGGCGGGGTCCCGCGGCGGCCTCGGCGGCCGGGGTGGGGGCGCGCTGTTAAGCGCGTTTTGGGCGGCGGTGGCCAGTTCGGTGGCGGTCTGGTAGCGCTCGGCGGGTTGTTTCGCCATGCCGCGGGCGATGACCTCGTCGAACGCCGCCGGGATGGCAGGGTCGATGGTGCTGGGTTTGGGGGGTGCGCCGGTGAGGTGCCCGGCGATCTGCTGTTCCATGCTGTCGCCGTCGAAAGGCCTTGCGCCGGTGAGGCATTCGTGTAGCACGCAGGTCAGCGCGTAGACGTCGGCGCGGGCGTCGACGGCTCCGGCCAGGAACCGCTCGGGGGCCATGTAAGAGAAGGTGCCCACCATCATGCCCGTCTGGGTCATGCGGGTGGCCGAGGCGTCGTGGGCGATGCCGAAGTCGATGAGGTAGACGTGGTCGTCCGGGGTCATCAGTGCGTTGGTGGGTTTGATGTCGCGGTGCACCAGGCCGTTTCGGTGGGCCACGTTCAATGCGGCGGCCAACTGCCGGATGACGTGCACCGCCCGTGGTGGGGTCATCGGCCCGTCGCGTTCGAGCACGGTCTGTATGTCGATGCCTTCGATGATCGGCATCACCAGATACAGCCGGCCGTCGATTTCGCCGGTGTCGTGGATGGGAATGATGTGGGGTTCGGTGAGCCTGGCGGCGACCTGGGCCTCGCGGCGGAATCGTTCCCGGTAGCCGGCCAGCGTGCTCATCTCCGGCGGCAGCACCTTGACGGCCACGTCACGGCCGATCACGGTGTCGTGGGCCTTGAACACCTGGCCCATGCCACCT
>NZ_DATJYB010000509.1:0-2513 GCF_035499775.1 Mycobacterium sp.
GACGCCCTTGACGATTTGTTGGGCGAGCTCGGGGGTGAGTTCGGGGTTGCCCAGTCCGGGCCATCCGGCGACCATGCGCGGCATCAGGTGGTCCATGAAGTGTTGGATGCCGCCCTGGCCGCCGCCGAGGTGCCAGAGCAGGTTGGGTCCCATGACGCCCCAGCGCAATCCGGGGCCCCAGGACACCGCGTCGTCGGCGTCGGCGACGTCGAGCACGCCCTGGCCGATCAAATAGACCACCTCGCGATACAGCGCGGACTGCAGCCGGTTGGCCACATGGCCGCGCAATTCCTTTTTGAGGTGGATGGGTTTCTTGCCGATCGCGGCGTAGAAGGCCATCGCGTCCTGAATCGTCTGGGGCGCGGTCTTGGTGCCGCCGACGACCTCCACCAGCGGGATCACGTGCGGCGGGTTGAACGGATGCCCGATCACGGTGCGCTGCGGGCGCCGGCACTCGGCCTGGATCTCGCTCATGGTGATGCCCGAGGAACTCGAGGCGATGATCGCCTCGGGCGGGGTGGCGTCGTCGATGTCGGCGAACAGTTGGACCTTCAGCTCGGGGCGCTCGGGTCCGTTCTCCTGCACGAAGTCGGCGTCGGCCAGCGCTGCCGGCAGGTCAGAGGTGAACTTCAGCCGGTCCGGCGAGGCGCCGGGCGCCAGGCCCAGCGTCCGCACGCCGTCCCAGGCGGTGTCGACGTAGCTGCGCAGCGCGGCCTCAGCCCCCGGGGCCGGATCGGTGGCGGTGACGTCAAAACCACGCGCCAGGTAGTGGGTGGCCCAGCTGGCGCCGATGGTGCCGGTGCCCACGATGGCGACGCGGCGCACGGAGTCGGGGGAAAACATGATCATTGCTCCTAGAAGTGGTCGTGGTGGTTAGCGGCCGCGCCAGACGGGGGCGCGTTTTTCGGCGAAGGCCAGCGCCCCTTCGTGCGCGTCTTGGGTGCTCAGCAGGCTGCTGGCGCTGTGGGTTTGGCGGGCGAACGCGTCGGAATCGTTGAGGCCCTGGGTTTCCCGCAGCACCTGCTTGACCTTGGCCAAGGCCAGCGGCGCGTTGCCGGCAATGCGCAGCGCGAGCTGGTGCGCGGTATCCAGTGCGGCCCCTGACGCGGTGAGCTCACTGACCAGCCCGTACTGCGCGGCGTCGGCCGCCGAGAGCGGCTCACCGGTCAGCAGCACCTTCAAAGCCACGTGGTACGGGATGCGCTGCGGCAGCCGGATCACCCCGCCTTCACCGGCGATCAGTCCGCGTTTGACTTCGGGCAACCCGAATTTGGCGTCGACGGCCGCGACGATCACATCGCAGGACAACACCATTTCGAAGCCCCCGCCCAAGGCCCAGCCTTCCACCGCGGCGATCAACGGCTTGCGCACCACCGCCTGGGTGATCCCGCCGAAACCACGCCCGGGCAGGATCGGGGTCTGCCCACCGGCGAACGCCTTGAGATCCATCCCCGCACTGAACGTCCCACCCGCGCCGGTGAGCACGCCCACCGACAACGTCGGGTCAGAATCGAGCAGATCCAGCGCGGCCGCCACCGCAACGGCAACCTCACGATTGACCGCATTCTTCTGCTTCGGCCGGTTCAGAATGATCGTCAGCACACCGTCCTGGCGCTGGGTAAGCACCAGGTCCGTCGCTACCTCAGTCGTGGTCATTTCACTGTCTCCTGTTCTGGCGCAACAGGAATCGCTCCCGAGGCTTGCAGTTGATCGACGTCATCCGCGCTGAAGCCCAGCTGAGCCAGAATCTCGGCGTTGTGCTCGCCGTGCTCAGGAGCACGACGCGCCGGGACCCGTGCCAGCCCGCGAAGAGTGAGCGGGTTGTTGACCGTGTAGTCCAGGTCAGCGGCCCCCTCGATCGGAACGACTATTTCGGCCGCACGCAGCTGCGGGTCCTCGGCCGCCTCTTCGGGCGTCTTGATGACGCCGTAGGGAAGGCGGGCCTTGTCGAGCACCTCTTTCCAATGCGCCAAAGGTTGCCCACGGAATTCGGTCTCGAGCAGTTCGGCCAATTCAGCGGCGTGCCGGCTGATAGCTTCGAGGTCGCCGAAGCGTGGATCGGTCAGCAGGTCCGTCCGCCCGATGGCCTTGGCCAGTACCGGCAAGGCCGATCGCTTGGCGGCCAGCATGATCCAGCGCCCGTCGCCGCATTGGTATGCGTTGGTCATCGCGTTGACCGGCTTGTTGCGGTCATTCAGCTCGTAGGGCTTGCCGCCGGCCAAGGCCGCCGACACCAGCGTTCCGGTCGCCCACACACCCATCGCCAGCAGCGAGGTGCCGACATTGGCACCCCGGCCCGTGCGCTCGCGGTGATACAACGCGGTCGTGACGGCGGCGTAGATAGCTACCGCGGTGGTGTAATCCCCACTGCCCCAGACCGGAGACGTCGGCGGAGCCCCTGCGTCGCGGGTCGAGGCGAGCAGCCCGCTGCGTGACCAGAAGGCGGTCAGGTCGAACCCGGGCAGCTTGGCGTCCTCGCCGGCATCGCCGTACCCGGTGATATCGGCGTAGAT
>NZ_DATJYB010000510.1:0-13650 GCF_035499775.1 Mycobacterium sp.
AATAATTTCATGTTTGAAGCGTTAGTTTTGGTGGAAATTATCGTTTGCCTAGGAATTGCTCTAGTGACTTGAAAGGATTCTCCTGATGATGCGTTCAGTTCGCGGCGCGGCCGCAGGTGCGGTGGGTGCCGGTGCGCTGGCCGGAGCGCTACTGTTCGGCGGCGTCGCGATAGCGCAGGCCGCCCCCGCACGAGCTACAACTTTCGCGACTTTTGGGCCCGGCGGCCCCGGCATTCTTCCTGACAGCCCAGGTGGCGGCGGCCACGGTGGCGGCGGCCACGGATGGGGCGGCGGCGGCCACGGCGGCAACTGGGGCCACGGCGGCTGGGGCGGCTACCGGGGGCACCCTGGTTGGGGCAATGGTGGCTGGGGTCCCCCGGGTCAGGGCTATCGGCCCTGGTCGCCATGGTGGAGCTGGTGGTGGTGAGCCACAGCGACCTCGTGGGGCCGGCCGGCCCGCATAGCCGGCCTTTAGTCGGGCCGGCCGCCCCACATCAAGGGGAGATCCGTGCCGATCTGACATCTGTCAGGTCGGCACGGACTCGTTTGCGGCCTTGCGCTACCAGCCGGGGGCTTACGGGTCGCGGGGCAGACCCAGCAGCCGCTCGGCGATGATGTTGAGCTGCACCTCCGACGTGCCGCCGTAGATGGTGGTGGCCCGGCTGCTCAGTAGGTAATCGCCCCACTTGCCGGCCAGCTCGTCGGCGCCGCCGATCGCGGCGTCGGTGCCGAACGACGCCACCGCGAATTCCGCGTAACCCTGACCGGTGCGCATCGACAGCAGCTTGGAGATCGCCGCCGACGGCATCGCGTCGCCGCCGGCCAGCGTCAGCAGTGTCGACCGCAGGTTGAGCACCTTGGCGGCATGACCCTCGGCGATCAGCTGCCCGGCGCGATGGTGCGCGATCTGGTCGAACTGGCCGTCCCGCACGAACTCGACGAACTCCGGCAGCGTGGCCAGGAAGTTATTGTCGCTGCCGCCGATCGAAACTCGTTCGGCCGTCAGGGTATTGCGGCTGACCTCCCAGCCCCGGTTCACCTCACCGAGCACGCACTCGTCGGGCACGAACACGTCGTCGATGTAGACGGTGTTGAAAAACTCTTGGCCGGTCAGCTCGCGCAGCGGCTTGACCTGTACGCCTTCGCTTTTCATGTCCAGCAGGAAGTAGGTGATGCCGTTATGTTTCGGGGCGCTCGGGTCGGTTCTCGCCAGCAGCGCCCCCCACCGCGAGAACTGCGCGGCAGTCGTCCAGATCTTCTGGCCGGTGATCCGCCAGCCGCCGGCGACCCGGGTGGCCTTGGTCGAGAGCCCGGCCAGGTCCGACCCGGCACCCGGCTCGGAAAACAGTTGGCACCAGATCATCTCGCCGCGAAAGGTCGGCGGCAGGAAGCGTTGCTTCTGCTCGTCGGTGCCGAACGCGACGATCGACGGGATGACCCACGCCGCGATGCCGACCTGCGGCCGCTTGACCCGTCCGGCGGTGAATTCCTGGGCGATGATGATCTGCTCGACCGGGCTGGACGCACGCCCCCACGGCTTGGGCAGATACGGCAGCACCCAGCCGCCCTCGGCGATCGCGACCTTACGTGGCTCGCGATCCATCGCCTTCAGCGCGGAGACCTCGGAACGGATTTCGGCCCTTAGCTTTTCGGTGTCGGGGTCCAAGTCGATGTCCACCGCGCGCATGCCGGTGGTGGTCGCGGTATCCACCACCCGTTGCGGGTACTCCGAGGCACGGCCGAAGCAGGCGGCCAGCATCAGCGCCCGGCGGTAGTAGACGTTGGTGTCGTGCTCCCAGGTGAAGCCGATGCCGCCGTGCACCTGGATGCAGTCCTGCGTGCACCGCTGGGCGGCGGTCGGCGCCAGCGTCGCCGCGACGGCAGCCGCGAACTCGACGTGCTCGCTTTCTTCGTCGATGGCGCGTGCGGCGTCCCACACCGCGGCGGTGGCGCGCTCGGTGTCGGCGATCATTTCCGCGCACTTGTGTTTGATGGCCTGGAACTGCCCGATCGGTCGGCCGAACTGCTCACGGATCTTGGCGTAGGCCGACGCCGTGTCGGTCGCCCAGCGCGCGACTCCGATGGCCTCGGCGGACAGCAGCGTGGTCATCAGTGCGTGCGCGGCGGTCATGCTGAGGTTGCTCAGCACGACGTCGTCGCCCACCTCGACGGCGTTGGCCCGCACATGGGCGATGGGCCGCAGCGGGTCGATGCTCGTGACGGGCTCGATCTCGAGCTGCTCGGCACGCAGCACGACCCACTCCTCGCCGCTGTCGATCGCCACCGGCAGGACCAGGATCGAGGCCTGGGCCGCGGCCGGAACCGCGCGGACTTCGCCGCGGACCACCAATACCTCTTCGTTGGGGCCGTGTCGGGTGGCGGTCAGGCCCGAGTCCAGCGCGTAGGCGGCGATCGCCGAGCCCGACGCCAGCTCGGCGAGCACCTTCGCGTCGGGGTCGTGCGCGGAGATCAACGCACTGGCGATCGCCGACGGCACGAACGGCCCCGGAATCGCGCCGTAGCCGAACTCGGCCAGCACGATGGCCAGTTCGAGGATCCCGAAACCCTGCCCGCCGACCGATTCGGCCAGATGCACACCCTGCAGGCCCTGTTCGGCCGCGGCCTGCCAGTACGGCGGCGGGTTCTCGACCGGCGTTTCCATGGCGTCGTGCAACACCTCGGGCGGCGCTACCCGCGCCACGAAGGATCGCACCGAATCGGCCAGGTCTTGATGTTCAGGAGTTATCGCGATCGGCATTGGTCGCCTTCCATGCTTTCGGCTGCTCTTCGGGGCCTGGTTCGGCCAAGCACTTTCCAAGCTAACAACCGGTCGGTTGGCTGACGAGAGTGGCCGCCCAGAGGGCGGCCGCGGCGGTCAGTCATGAGTGCTTGGGGCGCAAGCTCTCGGATCTAACCGGGTACAAGTTGCTACTCGTCGCCAGTAGCGTGATCAGGTCAAGACCAGGCACTCCGTTGAACACGCCGTCACGGGAGACCAGTGGTACGCCGAGTCGCATCGCCGCCGTTGCAATCCACCGATCGCCATCATGGAGTTTGTTGCCAAGCGCATGCCCGATCTGTGCGCAACGGACACGCAGATTGGCACAAGTGGTGATCATTTCGTCATCGGGCCGAATGACGGCCAGCTCAGCGATGCGATGTTCGAAGCGTCGGCGTCGCAGTTGGCCCCAACCAGCACGCAGAATCCCATAACGGAGTTCCATCACGGTCTGGAACGCAAGCAGGACTGGTTGTGGACCAATCAGCTTGCGGCATCGCCCGGCGAGCAGGTTGGGGCGGTCACTGAATAACCAGCTGATCACCATCGTGTCTACAACCACGCCCGACGACTGGGCGTAGGTCATGTGTCAGCCAACGCCTCCTGGAAGGCGGCCCAGTCATCTTCGGGCACATCCTCGACGACCAGACGCTCGCGGGAAGGCAGTGGCCGGGCGCGCTTAATTGCCTCGTCGGGCGGGTAAATCCGCAGAACCGGCTCTTCAGGACGGTCGATGTCGGACATGGTGTCAGTCTACGGTGGGGGCACGTGACGTCAGTTCAGTTGTGGGACCGGCGACCAGAGCGCTTAACGCTATCATGATAGCATTCACCGGTGGCGCAGATCCTGGTCCGGCAGATCGACGACGACACCAAGAGCAAACTTCAGCGACTGGCCCGGCAGCATGGGCGCAGCACCGAGGAGGAAGTCCGCGAAATCCTGCGTAACGCCGTGCGCGAGGTCGACGAGCCGCCGGCAAAGCTGGGGTCCCGCATCGCGTCCCGCTTTCAAGGCGTCGGTCTGAAGCAAGAAATCGCCGAGTTGCGCGGGCAACCCGTCCGGCCCGCGGAATTCGACTCGTGATTCTGCTGGACACCAACGTGCTCTCCGCGCTGATGCAACAGGCATCCGATCCGGCTGTCGTGCACTGGCTCGATGAGCAACCGGCCAAGTCGATCTGGACGACCGCGGTTACCGTCTTTGAAATCCGAACGGGCATTGAACTATTGGAACGCGGGCGGCGTCGTAAGCGCCTCGAGCAGGCATTTTCACAGCTCCTTGCCGAGGACCTCGAGGGCCGAGTGCAGCCCTTCGACCAACCGGCGGCTCTCGCCGCAGGTCCCATTGCGGCGGCTGTCCAGCGTGCCGGCCAGCCGGTCGAGATCCGCGACGTGCAGATTGCCGGTATCGCTACTGCCCGGCATGCCGTTCTTGCGACACGCAATACCCGACATTTCGAGGCGACAAGCGTGAGCCTGGTCAATCCGTGGGCTGATTGACCACATTGGCCAGCGGCTCCCCATCGCGCAGTCGGCGGCAATTGTCAACCGCCTCAGCCAGATAACGCCGCATGGTGTCGGCGGTGTACCAGGTGACATGCGGCGTCAGCACCACATTGTCCAAGCCCAGCAACGGATTGCCCACCGCCACCGGCTCGACTTCGAATACATCCAAACCCGCCGCGGCCAACCGCCCGCCGCGCAGCGCATCGACCAGTGCGGCTTCATCCACCACAGCGCCACGCGACGTATTCACCAACACGGCGCCAGGTTTCATCGATGCCAAAGCGTCGGTGTCGAGCAGATGATGCGTGTCGGCAGTCAGCGGCAGGTGCAAGGAGACGATGTCGCTGGCGGCCAGCAGTTCCGAAAGCGGTCGCCACCCGGGCCGCCCGTCGTCGCGGGTGCTGGTGTGCAGCACGGTGGCGCCCATCGTCGCCACGATGCCTTCAACGTGTTTGGCGATATTGCCGTAGCCGATCAGCCCGACGGTGCAGCCGCCGATATCGCGCACCGTCTCGCCCAGCGACGGGTCCGACGGCCACCCGCGTCCCTCGCGGACCAGACGGTCCAGGGAAACCATTCGACGCAACGCGGCCAGCATCAGCAGCACCGCGCCCTCGGCCACCGACGGCGCGTTGGCGCCGGGCATATTCGCCACGGCGATACCGCACTCGGAAGCCGCCGCCACGTCGATGGTGTTGACCCCGGCCCCGAGCTTATGCACCAGTCGCAGGCGCGAGCCCAGCCGCAGGTCGGCTCCCGAGAGTGGCCGCAGCACATGCCAAATCACCTCCGCGTCCGGCAACTCCCGGTAGAAGCTGACGTCGTCAACCTCGGCGCACCACCGGATGTCAAGCCAATCCGATTCGGCTGCAACAAAATCGAGGACCCCAGCACCGGGGACGAAGTGGGCCAGGACTCTTAGCGCCACCGCTTGTGTATCCACTTGGCGATGGCGTCGGCCTGCTCGCTGCGCGCGCCCGGGGTGGTGAAGTAGTGATCGGTGTCGATCGAGGCCTGCGCTTTGTCGGTGGTCGCCAGCGCGTCGTAGATGCGTTGCGCGTCAGACGGGAACACCCCGGTGTCGGCCGCCGCGTTGATCACCAGAGCCGGGCAGGCGATGCGGGCCAGATGCGGCTCGGCCCGGGTCTGAGCCACCCGCAGGCTCCACATGCCCAGCCAGCTTCGCAGCGTGCAGGCCGCCGCGATGCCGTGCGCGGAGCGGTTCGCCTTGGCCGGGACGCCCGCGTAGCACAGGTTGGGCTGGCGCTTGGTCGGCTCGATATTGGGATCGACCATGCGGGGATCGGCCCAGGTTCGCATCACGGTGAAGGGCCGGTCGGAAAAGCCCGCGGCGCGAACACGTTTGAGCTCGGTTTCGGCCCAATCGGTGATGGCGTGGTTGCGCGCGATCTGGGCGGCGCGGTAACGACCGAGAAACTCCGCCGAGAACGGCGGCCCGTTGCGGTCGTCGAACAGGTCGAGATCGGGATCGGTTGCCACCGGGTCGTTTTCGTCGACGACGGCGGCGTCCATCCAGGCCGTGAGGACTTCCGGACGCCCGGGATGCGCGGCGGTGGCTACGTAGCCGTCGCAGGGGAGCAACTCCGTCAACCCGGCCGCGGGCCGCATGCCTTCCAGCGGAATCACATTCGGGTCGACCGCCTGCGACTGGTAGGCGGCCATCAGCGATCCGCCCCCCGAATTGCCCAGCAGCACCACGGTTTCGACGCCCGCAACCTCTCGCAGCCAGCGCACCCCGACCCCGATGTCCACCAGCGCGTGGTCCAGCATGAAGCTGCTCTCGAAACCGCGGAACCTGGTGTTCCAGCCCAGAAACCCGATCCCGCGGGAGGCCATGTAGTCGGCAAGATAGTGCTCGGAGAAGTCGATCTGGTAGTGCGTGGCGATCATCGCCACCTTGGGCTTGCGTCCCACCCCGCGGTGATACAGCCCCTGGCAGGGGTGCCCGCCGGCACCGGCGCGCCCGGCGGTGGCCGACGGCAACCCGACAAACTCGCGGATAACCCCCGGCGGACAGGCATGACCAGTCAATTTGAGCGATCCTCCTGGCTGTAGATGGCTCGGTAATAGATGTTGGCAAGGGTCTTGATACAGGCCTCGTCGTCGGCTGGGCGGGACCCGCTGAGCTGGATATAGCAGAACTGGTTGAACATCGCCACGATCGCCTCGGCCACCAGCTGCGGATCGTCGTCGGGACAGTAGCCTTCGGCCTGAGCGCGGCGCACCGTCTCGGCGATGAACGAGATCGGGATCGCGCACATCTCGGCCCAGTACTGCGCGAAGTCGTCGCTGATCATCGCCAACTGCGAGACGCTGATCACCTCGGCGAGCCGGTTGCGGTAGGTGTGCCAGTGCGCGGTGGCGGCCTCGTGGGCACGTTCGCGGTTGGACAGGCCGTGCCGGGTCGCGGACAGCGCCCGCTGGTTGGCTTCGTCGCGGAAGCGCAGCGCCCAAGAACGGACCATCGCCTCCTTGGAGTCGTAGTAGTTGTAAAACGATGCCGCCGAGCGGCCCGCTTCGGCGGCGATGTCGGCGATCGTCGTCGCCAGAATTCCCTTGCGCGCCACCACCCTTCGTGCGGCGGCATCGATGGCTGCCGAGGTCCGCCGGCCGCGGTGCGTCGGGAACCGCGCATGGGAGCGGTCCTCCTCGGTTGCTTTCGACGCGGTCGACACCTGAACCTCCCTGGACAAAACTGAATCTGATGTTAGATTCAGATCCAGATCTTGGCCAGGGCTGGACCCCGTGGGGCCGCCGGGGACCGATGGGAGCCGCAGCATGATCAAGCCGCACAACACCAACACCGAGTTCCAGCTCGGCGGAATCAATCACGTCGCGCTGGTGTGTTCGGACATGGCGCGCACCGTGGACTTCTACAGCAACATCCTCGGCATGCCATTGATCAAGTCGCTCGACCTGCCCGGCGGCCAGGGCCAGCACTTCTTCTTCGACGCGGGCAATGGCGACTGCGTGGCGTTCTTCTGGTTCACCGACGCACCCGACCGGGTGCCCGGCATTTCGTCACCGGGAGCCATCCCCGGCATCGGCGACATCACCAGCGCGGTAAGCACCATGAACCATCTGGCATTTCACGTACCGGCCGAGCAGTTCGACGCGTACCGGCAGCGACTCAAGGACAAGGGCGTGCGCGTCGGTCCGGTGCTCAACCACGACGAGAGTGAGCGGCAGGTGTCCGCGACGGTGCATCCGGGCGTCTACGTGCGCTCGTTCTACTTCCAGGATCCCGACGGGATCACGCTGGAATTTGCCTGCTGGGTAAAGGAATTCACCGAAGGCGACGCGACAACCGCGCCGAAGACCGCAGCCGACCGCCGGCCCCCGGTGGCGGCCGGGCGCTAGTTCGCCATGACCGGCGCGATTTTGACCGACGCCCAGATCGCGGCGCTGACTCCGGAGCAACGTCGGGAGCTGATCAGCCGGCTGGAGCAACCGCTGGCCGACGTGATCGACCCGGTGCTGCTCGGTCGGATCCGGCGCATCCGCTTGAGCCTGATGATCGGTTGCTCGATCGCCATGGTTCCCTGGCTGGTGTATCTGTCTCTGACGCTGCCGGAGAACTACGTCGCCCACAACTGGACGTTGACCTGGGTCGGCTTCGACCTGCTGCTGGTCGGGTTCATGCTGGCAACGGCCTTGTTGGGCTACCTGCGTCGCCAGGTGCTGCTGTTCGCGGCCTTCACCTCGGGGGTGTTGTTGATTTGCGACGCCTGGTTCGACCTGATGACCGCGGGACCCAATGACCTCGGGCTGGCGGCGGTGACGGCGTTGCTGATCGAAGTGCCGTTGGGGATCTTCATGATCAACGGCGCGCAGCGCATCATGCGACTCACGATGACGCGTTTGTGGCTGCTGCACCCCGGGATGCGGCTCTGGCAGCTGCCGCTTTTTCCGTGAGGCCGTACAGGCCCGGGTCGCTCAGTCCGTCCAGCAGCGTTGCCAGCTGATCGACGAGCTGATCGGGCTCCAGCCGCACGTCGCCGGCCAGCCACGAGCTGATGGTCTGCACGACGCCGCCGACCACGAAGTGCGCTCCCGCCGTGAGGCGGTCGTTTGCCGGCGTCTGCAGCGCGCTCACCACATGCTGGCCGGCCAGCATCGCCATCAGTGCACTGGACTCGGCGCGCTTGCGCACGATCACGGCGTCGGCAAGTTGGGTGCTGAACAGCAGGCGACCGATGCGGGTGTCGCCGGCGATGGTCTGGACGACGTTGGCCATCCCGGTCCGGCTCTGTTCGTGCGCCGGTACCGCGGCTACCGCGGCCTGGGTGGTGGTGGCCAGATCGGCGATCACCGAATCGAAGACCGCGCCGACGAATTCGTCTTTGTCGGTGAAGCTTTCGTAGAAGTATCGGGTGGCCAGGCCGGCCTCGCGACAAATGCCGCGAACGGTCAGCGCGGACATGTCCTGTTGGTCGGCGCCCAGCAGGTCCAAGCCTGCGATGAGAAACCGTTGGCGGCGCTTAGCCAGCCGCTCGCCGGCGTCCACACCACGGTAGGGGCGCTCGCGGGGAGTCATGGACACCATCTCGACACCAGGGTAGGGTACCGCTCATATTAGGAAACATTCGTTCTCACAATTAGCGGGCGACTGCCGGAGGTCAACGATGACGATGGAACAGACGGTCCATCAGCCCATTCCCCATGTCGAACGCCCGCTGGCGGACCCGCCCCGGCCGCAGCGGACCGGAACCGGTCGCCGCCGCCGCCTCGTCGGCGAGTCCGGCCTGATGGGCATGGCGCTGCTGCTGGGCCCGGCCAACGTGATCATGGAGCTCTCGCAGCCGGGCGTCGGGTACGGCGTGATGGAGAGCCGGGTCGAGAGCGGACGAATCGACCGTCATCCCATCAAGCGGGCGCGCACCACCTTCACCTACATCGCGGTGGCCAACGCGGGCACCGACACGCAGAAGGCTGCCTTCCGCCGCGCGGTCAACCGTTCGCACGCACAGGTCTACTCCACGCCCGACAGCCCGGTGTCCTACAACGCGTTCGATCCGGAACTGCAGCTGTGGGTAGCCGCCTGTATTCACAAGGGCGGCATCGATTTCTACCGCACATTCGTCGGTGAGCTGGATGACGAGGAGGCCGATCGCCTCCACCAGCAGGCCGTGTCGTTGGGCACCACGTTGCAGGTGCCGGCCGAGATGTGGCCGGCGGATCGGGCCGCCTTCGACAAGTACTGGCAGGAGTCGCTGGACAAGGTGCACATCGACGATGCCGTGCGCGACTACCTGTATCCGATCGCCGCGTCCCGGGTGCGGGGCGTGCGCTTGCCGCGCCGGTTGCGCGAGCTCTCCGAAGGCGCCTCGTTGTTCATCACCACCGGGTTTCTGCCGCAACGGTTTCGCGACGAGATGCGGCTGCCGTGGGATGCCGTCAAGCAACGACGGTTCGACCGGCTGATGGCCGTGCTGGCCAGCGTGAACGGCATGCTGCCGCGCATTGTCAGGCAATTTCCGTTCAACCTGATGCTGTGGGACTTAGACCGCCGGATCCGGACGGGTCGGCCGTTGGTCTGAGGGCGGTCTGAGGACCGACCCCCTATCAGATCTACGGGCGAATGTGGCGGACCGAGCTGAACCGGGCGAATTTCCGGTCCTGGGGCCAGCACGTCGCAGTGATGCTCGACGGCGATGGCCGCGATGCACGGCGTCGGGTATCGGGTCGCCCGACGCATCGTCGCAAAGTCTCCGCAGCAGCGCGAGGTTTCGTGGGCCCGGACCCGTCGGAAGATAGTGGGCTGTGACGCCCTGCCACAGCCCGATACCGCGCTCGGTGCACATCCAGACCAGGCTCACCCAGGCCAATAGCCGGGCCTGCCCGGAGGCGCGGCACGCGTCCGCGCATTGGAGGTGGTGGTACTACAGGGACTGCCAGACTCGGCGCGATAACAGCCGCATGCCATTTAGACCAACGACAACGGTGGAGCCTTCATGGCCAGCCACGCCGAGCGGCAGCGGTAGGTGACCGAGCAGATCCCAAGTCACCAACACGGAAATAAAGGTGGCCGCGACGACGAGGTTGGCGATCACCACGCGGCGGGCACGCCGCGATAAGGCGATGACCTTCGGAATCGTGGCGAGTTCATCGCGGACCACGACCGCGTCGGCAGTGTCCAGGGCGAGATCGGAACCCGCGCGGCCCATGGCGATTCCGGTGTCCGCAGCGGCCAGTGCGGGGGCGTCGTTGACGCCGTCGCCGACCAGCAGAACCCGGGATCCCTCGGCCGCAAGGTCGCGCACTGCGGCGACCTTGTCCTGGGGCAGCAGGCTCGCGCGGACATCGTCGATCGCGACCCGTGTCGCGAGTCCCCCCGCAGCACGGGGGTTGTCTCCGGTCAACAGCACCGGTGTTGTGCCAGTCAACTCAATCAGCTTTTCAACGGTGGCTGCGGCATCCGGACGGAGGTGGTCCTCGAGTCCCAGCACACCGACAGTGGCACTGTCGATGGTGATGACCACCGCGGTTTTGCCGTCGGCTTCGAGCTCGGCCACCACCGCGTCAGCATGGTGGCGAGTGGGCGACGTGTCGAGAGGTTGCCGTTGCGTGGGGCTGCCGACCGTGACCCGGCGGCCGGCGACCACGGCGCGCACGCCGCAGCCGGGGGCGGATTCGAACGCCTCGATCATCGGCAAGGTCAGCCCGCGCTCGCGGGCGGCCGCGACGACGGCCGCTGCCAGCGGATGCTCGCTGGGATGTTCGGCGGCCGCGGCCAGCGTTAGCAGTTCGTCGGCGGCCAGCCCGGTGCCGGTGAGGGGCCGGACGTCGGTAAGCGTGGGTGTGCCACGGGTGAGGGTGCCGGTCTTGTCGAACGCCACTGTGCTGACTGAGCCGAGCTGTTCCATCACCACCGCCGACTTGACCAGCACGCCGTGTCGGCCGGCGTTGGCCATGGCGGCCAGCAACGGCGGCATGGTCGCCAGCACCACGGCGCACGGCGAGGCGACGATCATGAATGTCATCGCCCGTAGCAGCGCCGGCTGGATCGCGGCGCCCAGTGTCAGCGGAATAGCGAACACGGCTAAGGTGGCGGCCACCACCCCGATTGAGTAGTACTGTTCGACCTTCTCGATGAACAGCTGCGCCTTGGCCTTGGTCGCCGAAGCCTCTTCAACCATGGCCACGATGCGGGCGACCACCGTGTCGGTGGCAGCGCGGTCCACCCGCACACGCAACATCCCGGTGCCGTTCAGCGTGCCGGCGAACACCTCGTCGCCGGGCTGCTTGACGACTGGAAGCGGCTCACCGGTGATCGACGCCTGATCGACGTCGCTGGCGCCGGAGATGACCTGCCCGTCGGCGCCGATGCGCTCCCCGGGCCGTACCAGGATGACATCGCCCACCGTCAGGCTCGCCGTATTCACAATCTGCTCACCATCGGCACTCATCCGGGTGGCGCGTTCGGGGGCCAGATCCAAAAGGCTGCGGACCGAATCAGCGGTGCGTTGGGTCAAAAACGCTTCCAGCGCACCGGAAGTGGCGAAGATGACGATCAACAGCCCACCATCGAGGACCTGCCCGATCCCAGCCGCGCCGATCGCCGCCACGATCATCAGCAGATCCACATCCAAGCTTCTGCGACGCAAGGCCTGTATACCGGCCAGCGCCGGCTCCCACCCACCGGCGCCATAGCACGCCAGATACAACGCCCACCACACCAGCGCCGGAGCACTGCCGTACTGGGCGGCCAACCCGAGAGCGAACAACACCGTCGCCGCCGCCGCCCACCGCACCTCGGGCAGCACGAACGCCCGCGTGCGGACCGCCGCCGGGCGCCCAGGTATTTGCACTGCGTCGCGGTCGAGGACATCAGACGACATCAGGTCACCTTCGAAAGATCGGAGCAGGAAACCAGCACTATATAGGAATACATGAAGATCTCTTCATTTGTACAGAGCTGATACGATGCAGATCATGGGTCACGGAGTAGAAGGGCGGACCACGCCGCCCGCGCAATTAGATGCCGACTCGGCGGCATCGGTGGCCACCACGCTGCAGGCATTAGCAACGCCCAGCCGGCTGCGGATTCTGACCCGGCTACGACACGGCGCCTGCTCGGTCTCCGAGCTGGCTGACGCCGTGGACATGGAACAGTCCGCGCTGTCGCATCAACTGCGACTGCTCCGCGCCCTGGGCCTGGTCACCGGTACTCGCAAGGGCCGCGCGGTGGTTTACAGCCTCTACGACAGCCATGTCGCCATGCTGCTCGACGAAGCCGTCTACCACGTCGAACACGTCGGTAGCGGGATCACCGACACCCCGCCGGTGACCGCCTGATCCTGAAATACGTCATGAATTCCGGCCTCTGGAGTGTCTTGTCCGGTTGAAGATTGCGAGGGGTGCCCCGCGTTTGCTGGGGTTCGCACCCAGGTCGTCCAGATACAACATTGCAGTTTCGGTGGCCTGTGAGTGGCGCGGGTGGCACTCCTGATGATCGCTCTGCGATTGGCGCAGGGCATCTCCTGCCGATTTTGGGGGTTGCATTCGCTATCTCGGTACGGGTTTACCGTGAATCCGTGAGGGTAGATGATGATCTGCCGGACTGGACGTCGGCACCGTGCACGCTGCCGACGGCGGAGCAGCCGCTGCGGGTGGCGGAGTTCGATGACCTGTTCCGCGACTGCGTGGTCGCGGTCGATCGGGCGGATGCCACTTCTGTTTGGTTGACACTGGATGGCGGTGACGAGCTCGCTGCCCGGGTGCTGGAGTTGACCGCGCGGGAAACCGAGTGCTGCTCGTTTTTCACCTTCAACCTGGTACCGGCTTCTGACGGCCAGCGTCTGCTCGTCCAGGTCCCGCCTGCGCAGGTCGCGGTGCTCGACGCGTTGACGACGCGGGCTCAAATGGCTTGCGCCGTGACCGAGAGCGGGCTCCGTAGCGGTGAGGTAGCTCATGCTGCCGGTGTGAATGTGCAGACGTTGCGTTATTACGAGCGGCGGGGTCTGCTGCATGAGCCGGATCGAACGCTTGGTGGTCATCGCATGTATCCGCCCGCCACAGTCACGGTGCTACGGGTGATCAAGGCAGCACAGCGGTTGGGTTTCGCATTGGACGAGGTCGCGGAGCTGTTGGAGGTCAGCCACCTTCGCGCGGGCCAGCGGACTGATGCAGGGTTGCGGGCCCGCGCGCGGGTCAGGCTGGCCGAGGTCGACGCCAGACTTGTCGAACTCACCACCGGTGCGTGACGAGTTGCGGGCTGCGCTCGATGCGGGCTGCGTCTGATCGCGTATGCCGGCAGCCCTTGCTACCCACTGCCATTCCCGGTCGGGGGCCTCGATGCGTGAAGCCATGGGCGGCGTTCCCGGTATGGGCGTCCTAGAAGAC
>NZ_DATJYB010000511.1:0-24978 GCF_035499775.1 Mycobacterium sp.
ACCGGACACGATCGAAAGGCCTACGGGAAACTCCATGGCTACAACGGCAGTTCAACCTCGGCTGTGCAGCCCACCAGCATTTCTCCGTTCTGGTTGGTCAGGCGCAGCTTCACCTGAACGAGCGGCACACCCCAGGTCGACTCCGCTTGCCTGTCGACGATCTCGGCGTCGAAATAGGTCACGTCACCCTCGAAGGCGGGCGTGCGGAAGTCGGCCTTGGAGTGGCGCACCAGGCCGTCGTGGCCGGCCCAGTATGCGAGGTAATCGGTGCACCAGGCGCCCATCGTTGCGCCATAGCCGTAGGCGCGCGCCATGCCGACTTCGCCGGCTCGTTCGGCGTCGATATGCCCGCGCGAGGGGCCGACGTAAAGCCCGTCGCGCTTACGCGGGTCGATCATCGCGTCTTCTTCGTCGAAGGCAAAGTCTTTGCCCCAGCCCGGATCCTGATAGACCCACGGATCCTCGATGCCGGGCGGCGCGACCCAGTGGAAGGTGCCCCAGATGTTGAACAGGAACGCGCGATATTCGGTGGTGAAGCTGGCGATGCTGTGCGGGCCGATCACGCGGCGCGGCAGTGTGTCCCCGACCTTCACCTCGTCGAAGCGCGGTGACAGACCCGTCCGATTGGACTCGAGCCACTCCCGACGTAGGCGCTCGACCGCCTCGAGCTCGGTTTGTGTCCACCGTTTGATCTCGCCGAGCTGATTCTCGAACATGCCACGCTTGGTCGCTTCCTCGTAGAGGTAGCGGATCGCGGTGGAACGTTCCCGCGCCACCAGGGTGCCGTGCTGGTTGGTGTGGATGGTGTCACCGCGTGAAAACATCGTCGGGCCGGCGAATTTCGTCTCGGTCACCTTGTAGTCGTGGAACCGACGCTCCTGAAACAGCTTGTCGCCGGGCCGCACCGGACAGCCGTAGAACCACCACTCCTCACCGCCGAAGATCAAGTGGCTGTTCGGAATATGACCCACGCATGCGGGCGCCGCGCCGTGCCCGTAGTCCAGGGCCACCGCGATGGACTGCGGTGCGACGATGCCGCCGAACTTCGAGTCGCGGGCGAACCGCTCGTCCCAGTGCAGCGGATTGGGGTAATCCATCGCCATCACCCAGCGCCGGATGTCGGAGGAACTACACGGATCCCACAATTGTCCGCCGCCGACCGGCTTGCCCACCCGGTGATCGACGTCGGACAAGTCGAGCTGCGCGTCCAAATCAGTCGTCTTCTCGGTCATCGACGCCCCGTCAGCGATTCACGTCGACAACGATGCGGCCGCGCACTTGGGAATCCATGAGTTCTCCCGCCGCGGCGATCGCCTCCGCCAGCCCGATCTCCCGGGCGATCGAATCCAGCGCGCCGGCATCCAGGTCGTCCGACAAGCGTTTCCAAGCGGTCATGCGCCGCTGCTTGGGCGCCATCACGCTGTCGATGCCAACCAGGGAGACGCCGCGCAGAATAAACGGCGCAACCGTTGCCGGAAAGTCCATGCCGCCGGCCAGGCCGCAGGCGGCAACGGCGCCGCCATACCGCGTCTGCGCGCAGGCGTTGGCCAGCGTGTGGCTGCCGACGGTGTCGACGACGCCCGCCCAGCGTTCCTTCTGCAACGGCTTACCGGCCTCGCCGAGCTCGGCGCGGTCCAGGACCGTGACGGCGCCGAGCTGCCGCAGGAACTGCTCTTCGGACGACTTCCCCGTCGCGGCAGCCACTTTGAACCCGGCCGCAGTCAGTAGTGCGATTGCGACGGTGCCGACACCGCCGGTCGCGCCGGTCACCAGGATCTCGCCCTGATCGGGAGACACTCCGTGCTGCAGCAGGGCACCCACGCACAGACTGGCGGTGTAGCCCGCAGTGCCGATCGCCATCGCCTGGCGCGTCGTGAAAGCGGTTGGCAGCGGTATCAGCCAGTCGCCGTTGAGGCGGGCACGCTGAGCGAGGCCGCCCCAGTGCGTCTCGCCGACGCCCCAACCGTTGAGCACCACACGGTCGCCTTTGCTCCAGTCGGCGTGGCTGCTCTCGGTCACGACGCCGGCCAGGTCGATACCCGGAACCATCGGGAACTTGCGCACGACAGGTGATTTGGCCGTGATGGCCAGGCCATCCTTATAGTTCAGCGTGGAGTACTCGACGTCGATGGTTACGGTGTCGTCCGGGCCGTCAGGCAGCTGCGCCTCGTCCAGTTCCGTCACACCAGCCGTTTGGCCCGCGTCGCCCTTCTCGATCAGAATTGCCGAAAACATCTGTGTCCCATCCCTTCGCGATCGCCTGAAGCTACTGTGCGGGCGCGCAGCCCAAGGTGCTCTTGACCTCTAAATACTCGTGGAACCCGAACTCGCTCCACTCTCGACCGTTGCCGCTGTGCTTGTAGCCGCCGAACGCCGCGTTCATGTCGAAAGCATGATTGATCGTCACCCAGCCGGCCCGGATCTTTCGGGCGACCTCGCGCGCCTTGTCCACGTCGGCCCCCGAGACATAGCCGGCCAGACCATAATCGGTGTCGTTGGCGATTTCGACGGCCTGATCGATGTCGTCATAGCCGAGGATGCACAGCACCGGCCCGAAGATCTCCTCGCGGGCGATCGTCATGTCGTTGCTGACGTCGGCGAAGACGGTCGGCTTGACGTAGTAACCCGTGTCCAGCCCCGCCGGCCGGCCAGGACCGCCCGCAACAACGGTCGCGCCCTCGTCGATGCCCTGCTGGATCAGCCGCTGCACCTTCTCGAACTGTGCCTTCGACGCCACCGGGCCGATCGCCCTCGAGTCGTCGGGGCTGCCCACCTTCACCTGCTCGGCGATCCCACGCGCGATGGTGATGGCCTCAGCCATCCGCGAATTCGGGATGAGCATGCGCGACGGCGCGTTACAACTCTGGCCGGAGTTCGGCATCATGTTGACCACGCCGGCACGAACGCTGTCGGCGAACCCTGCATCATCGAGCACGATGTTGGGGCTCTTGCCGCCGAGTTCCTGGGTCACCCGCTTCACCGTCGGAGCGGCATTCGTGGCCACCTCGACGCCGGCGCGGGTCGACCCGGTGAACGACACCATGTCGATGTCGGGATGGCTCGCCAGAGCGACGCCGACGCCGGGGCCATCGCCGTTCACCAGGTTGTACACACCGGCGGGCACGCCGGCGGCCTCGAGGATCTCGGTGAAGATGTAGGCCGAATACGGCGCCACCTCAGACGGTTTCAGGATCATCGTGCACCCGGTTGCCAACGCCGGGTACACCTTGACCGCGATCTGGTTGAGCGGCCAGTTCCACGGCGTGATCAGCCCGCACACGCCGATCGGCTCCTTGGCGATCAGCGTTGCCCCGTGCTGTTCCTCGAAAGGGAACTTCTTCAGCACGTCGAGAGCCGTTGCCAGATGACCGATCCCGAGTTGGACCTGCGGGCCGGCGGCCAGCGAGGGCGGCGCGCCCATTTCCTCGGTAACCGCATCGGCGAGATCGCCCGCACGCTTCTGGTATTCGGCGAGGATGGCCCCGAGCAGATCCAGGCGCTGTTCGCGACTGCTTTGCGACCAGCTGGTGAAAGCGCGTCGGGCGGCCTTGACTGCCGCATCGACATCGGCGGCCGAGCCGAGCGAGATCTGCCCGGAGACCTGCTCGGTCGCCGGGTTCTCGACGTCGAATGTGTTGGGCCGTACCGGGTCGACCCAGCGCCCGTCGATGTAGAATTTCAGGTATTCGCGCATGATGTCATCTCTCTCTTACTGGGTGCCTTCGGCGTACCAGGTACGGAATTCACCGTAGTTGGGCATTTCCTCGGAGTTGGCCTTCGGGTCGATGCAGACGTGCACGACGGCGGTCTTGCCGCTGGCATAAGCGCGCTTGATCGCCGCGCCGATCTCCTCTTCCTTTTCGACGTATTCGCCGTGGCAGCCGAAGCCTTCGGCGATTTTGTCGAACCGCACGTCTTTGCTCCAGTGCACACCGGGCTGCGGTGACGGCTGCTCGAAGGTGCGTTTGTAGACGCCGACTTCGAGGCCCCATTGGTGGTCGACGCCGACGACGCATACCAGCGGCAGCTTTTGACGTGCGGCGGTCTCCAGCTCGGCGATATGGAACATGAAGGAGGAGTCGCTGGTCAGCAGCATGACTGGCCGTTTGCCTCCGTCGGCGATCGACGCACCGACGGCATAGGGCAACCCCGTGCCGAGGTGGCCGAAGTTCTGGTTCCAGATGACGTCGTGCGGCTTGGCCTGCGAGTAGGTCCATTGAAAGATCACCGTCGCGCCGCCGTCGCGGACCATGATGCCATGGGCGGCGAACGCCGCAAAAGCGCGAGTGGCCTCGACCACGAAGCGCGCGGGGTGGATCGGTGACCGGCCGCTGGGCGCGGTCTCCGCCAATTCTGCGAGCTGGTCGGCGTCCTGTTTGATCCAGCGCGCAAGATCCGCCGTCGGCGACCGTGGGCTGTCCTGCAGCGCTTCTACCAGCTGGGGCACCACGCCGCGCAGGTCTCCCACCAGCGCCACATCGACCGGCCGGTTCACCCCGATCGCCATGGGATCCTGCTCGACGTAGATCCATTTGCGGGTGGCGTTGTTCTGCTCCCAGTGCCGAGTTTTGCCGTAGTGAACCGGTTCGCCGAGCTCGGTGCCGAGCGCGATGCACAGGTCGGATGCCACGACGGCCTCGACTGCCGCCGACGAAAAGCCGTACGGGAAGGTGCGATCTTCCAGGCCCGCGATGAACGAGGTGCCACCGGATGTCTGGATCACCGGACAGCCCATCAGCTCCGCCAGCTCTTTGACCGCCGCTCCGGTGCGCGACGTGTGAACGCCGTGGCCGACCAGCAGGATCGGGTTCTCGGCCGCGCGTACCAGACTGGCTGCTGCCGCGATCTCCCGTGCGCCCGCCCCGTGGTTGGCAAGGCGATACGCGCTGGGGGGAAGGGGATCTGGGACATTCAACTCTTCCAGAATCACGTGTGACGGAAACTCGATGTAAGCCGGGCCGGGCGTGGTCGACATCGCACGCCGAAGCGCCTCCCGAACGATTTCGTCGGTCTGGTCGGCATATTCGATCGACGCGCTGTACTTCACCGCCGGCGCGAAAAGTGCTTCCTGGCGGACGAACTGGATACGCCCGCGCCGGACCCGCCGTTCGGTGATCCGAGCTCGCTGGCCGCCGAGGAAGATGACCGGTGAGTTCTCCACCTTGGCGCACATCATCGCCCCGGCAATATTGGCCACGCCGGGACCCAGCGTGCCGATGCACAAGCCCGGCTTGCCGGTCATCCGTGAGACGGCTTCGGCCATGAACCCCGCGCTCTCTTCGTGATGAGGCGAGATCACCGCCCAGCCGCGCGATTCCGCTTCAAGGAACATGTGCACGAAGTTCGGGTCCGGGATACCGAACAACGTGTTCACACCCTCCGCCTCGAACAGGTCGAGGATGCGCTGGTAAACGGGCACAGCCATGCGTCAAAATTCCTTTCCATCGCGAGCGGCGGCAAAATCACCCTTTGGCAAAGTGTTTCGGTCGATGTTGGGTCCGCTCGAGCCGATTTCGTCGAGGATCTCCGCGGTGTCTGCGCCGAGGTCTGGCGCCGGCCCGGCCACGTGACCCGGTGTCCGAGAGAACCAAGTGGGTACGCCCGGGAAGCGCACGGGTCCGTGCTGGGTGTCCACAGTCTCGAACAGGCCGACGGCGTTGAGATGCGGATCGTCGAACAACGCTCCGGGCGTATTGATTGGCGCGGCCGGTATCTCGAGTTCGCGAAAGAGCGCCAGCCACTCCCGCGTCGAACGCTGTTTCATCGTCTCGGCCACCAATCCGTAGACAGTGTCGATCTGGCGTGCCCGCTGTTCCAACGTCGAGTACAGCTCACTGGCCCACGGCGGCCGCACTGCGTCCATGAAGGCGTTCCAGTGCTTGTCGTTGTAAATCAATGCGGCGATGTGCCCGTCACTGGTGCGGTACGGACGACGATTGGGCGCCACGGTGCGCGGATACACCGCCGGCCCCAGGGGAGGGTCGAACATGGCGCCGTTGGCATGTTCGACGAGCATGAACGCGGCCATGGTTTCGAACATGGCGACCTCGACCTCCTGCCCTTCCCCAGTGCGCTCACGGTGAAACAACGCCATCGTCGTCGCGTACAGCGCGGTCAGCCCGGCGACCTTGTCGGCGATGATGGTGCCGATGTAGTCGGCCTCGCCGGTCAGCTGCTGTTGTACCGCGGGCAGGCCGCACTCAGCCTGGATCGTGTCGTCATAGGCGGGCCGGTCGCGGTCGGGTCCACGGTGCCCGTACCCGTAGCAATTGGTGTAGACGATCGCCGGGTTGATCGCGACGACGTCCGCGTAGGCAAAGCCAAGCTTGGCAATCGCTTTGGCGCGCATCGAGTGGATGAATACGTCGGCGGTCTCGACAAGCGCCCGCAGCGCCCGTGTTCCGGCGTCGGTTCGCAGGTCCAGCACGATGCTGCGCTTGCCGCGGTTGACGTTGACGAACACGCCGCTCATGGCCGGTGCCGGACCGACCGAGATATAGCGGGTGGTATCGCCTTGTGGTGGTTCGACTTTGATCACGTCAGCGCCCATGTCGGCCATGATCTGCGTGCAGTACGGGCCCATCACCATTCCGGTGAGGTCGATTACCCGCACGTCGGCCAGCGGTCCCGTCCTAGCCATGGACTGCGCCTTGATCGCTGAAGCGCCGCGCCGCCTCGAAGCTGTAGCGGATGTGCTGGTCGTGACCGTCGGGTACGACCGGAAAAACCAACGGCTCGGCGATATTTCGAATCGAATCCAGCTGCTCGGCGACGTCCTCGAGTGTCCAGGACGGGCGGCACACGCCCGGGGCCTCGGCGATGACGGCCCGCGCCACCCGGCCCGCCAGCGCGATGAACATCTCTCCGGTCACCGAACAGGATTCGTGGGCGAGCCAACCCACCACGGGCGCGACGAGATCCGGGCCCATCGGCGGGTAGGCCGAGGTGTCGATCCCGGCGGCCATTCGGGTCACCGCGGCCGGAACGATCACGTTGCACGTCACGCCGTCGGCGGCACCTTCGAGGGCCGCGACATTGGACAGCCCGATCACCCCGGCCTTGGCGGCGGCGTAGTTGGCCACGTCGCGGTTTCCGTACCAGCCGCCGATCGAGGAGGTCAACACGATGCGTCCGTAGCCGGCCTGGCACATCACCGGAAATGCGGGCCGCACCACGTTGAACGCACCACGCAAGTGCACGTCGAGCACCGCGTCGAAATCCTCGTAGCTCATCTCCTTCAGCGATGCACGGCGCACGATCCCGGCATTGTGGATCAGGATGTCGACGCGGCCGTACCTATCGAGCGCCGCGTCGATGATCGCCTTCCCGCCGGCTGCGGTGGCCACCGAGGCCGTGTTCGCGACGGCTTGACCACCGGCCGAGACGATTTCGCGCACCACGTCCTCGGCCGGTGTACCGTCGGCGCCGTCCCCGGTGAGGCTGCCACCGGGGTCGTTGACGACGACCTTCGCCCCACGCGACGCGAGCAGCAGGGCGTATGAGCGGCCGAGTCCTCGGCCCCCGCCCGTCACGACGGCAACTCGGCCCTCAAATCTCAAGCATCTCAAGTCAGGCATTCAGCTTCCAAGGACCAGGCCATCGAGATCACCCTTGGCGCGCCATTCCTTGAGCAACCCGTCGAACGCGTAGAAGCCGGGCATGTAGTAATCGCCGAGGGCCGAGCGGATACCCTCACCGCCACCGCCGCCCTCGTTGTTGTAATACCCGGGTGTGCAGGAGACCGCGAATTCGGACATGTCCATTGAGGTTTCGCGGATCGTCCTGATCCAGCCGTCCTGAGCCTCCTGGCTCGGCTCCACGGTCGTCGCGCCGCGCGCGATCGCTTCGGAAACGATGTAGGCGATGTGTTCGGCCTGCTGCTCGAGCATCGCGGTGGTGTTCCCCGCCACGCCGCCCTGAATGAAGCCGGTGAAGAACTGATTCGGGAAGCCTCGGCTGGTTATGCCGTGCAGTGACTTGTAGCTGTCGCGCCAGTGATCGAAGAGCGACAGGCCGTCGCGGCCCTCGATCACCTCGACCGCGTAGCGGCGGCTGATGTCGGTGGTGATCTCGAAGCCGCTGGCGAAGATCACGCAGTCGACCTCGTACTCCACGCCGTTGGCGACGATCCCCTTCTCGGTGAGCCGTTCCACGCCTTTGGATTCCGACACGTCAACCAGCGTGACGTTGGGGCGGTTGAACGTCGGCAGGTACTCGTCATTGCTGCAGGGACGCTTGCACAAGAACCGGTAGTACGGCTTGAGCGCTTCGGCCGCCTCCGGGTCGTCGACGAGCTCCGCGACGCGCCGCCGCAACCGCTCCATGACCTTGTAATCCTCTTCTTCGCGCATGGCCATGATCTGCTCGATGGTCAGCGCCGTGGGATCGTCGGAAGCCGCGATCCGCGCGGTCAGGTTGCGCCCGAGTTCCGTCCAGAAATCGCACACCATGTCGGGCTCGTCGAACACCGCACCTTCGCCCAACGGTGACCAGCGGTGGAAGTTGCGCTTGCGTTGCTCCTGCCAGCCCGGCTGCAACGACGCCGCCCACTGCGGGTCGGTCGGCTCGTTGCCCCGCACGTCCACCGACGACGGCGTCCGCTGAAACACGTAGAGATGCTGGGCGTCTCGGCCCAGGTGCGGAACCAGCTGCACGCCGGTCGCGCCGGTGCCGACCAGCGCCACCCGCTTGTCGCCCAGCTTGTGCAGTCCGCCGTCGGCATCCCCGCCCGTGTAGTCGTAATCCCAACGGGCGGAATGGAACATGTGCCCCTTGAAATCCTTAAGCCCGGGAATGCCGGGCAGCTTCGGCCGGTTGAACGAACCCTGCGCCATCACCACGAACCGGGCGCGGATGTCGTCACCGCGATTGGTGCTCAGCCGCCAGCGCTTGATCGACTCGTCCCACCGCGCCGCGCGGACCTGGGTGTGTAGGATCGCGCCGTCGTAGAGCCCGAAATGCTTTGCGATGCGCCGGCAGTGCTCGTAGATCTCGGCACCGTCGGAAAATTTCTTCGACGGCATGTAGTCGAGCTCTTCCAGCATCGGGATGTAGCAGTACGCGTCGTTGTCGCACTGGATTCCCGGAAAACGATTCCAGTACCAGACCCCGCCGAAGTCCCCGCCCATCTCGATGATGTGCACGTCCTCGACGCCGGCCTTCTTCAGGTACGCGCCCGCCAGCAGTCCGGTGATGCCGCCGCCGAGGACCGCCACGTCGATGTCCTCGTTGATCGGCGTGCGCGGCGTCACCGGCGTGTGGGGATCTACTTCGGCGAAGTCGGCAAAGTCCTCTTTGAGTTCCAGGTACTGCTTCGAGCCCTCCGGACGCAGTCGCTTATCGCGCTCGAGCAAATACTTGGCGCGCAGCGCATCGATATCGATGTCGTCCGGTGTCTGTGTCGGGCCGCACGTCTCGAACAGTGTCATCTAGCTCAAAGCTCCTGCGGTTCGCCGGTACCCATGTACTTCGACAGTTGGTAATGGAGGTTGACGGTGCTGCGTTCGCGGTACGGGTTGGGCTTGGTGCCTTGGAAGCCAAGGGATTTCATGCCCCGCTGCACGGCGGCCATGTTGGAGAAGTCCTGGGGCAATACCGACCGCCACCGAGGATCGCCGACCGGCGTGTACTCCCATTCCGTTTGGGGCTCTTGGCCTTTCGGATACAGCTCGAACACCGACACCTCGAAGATGCACTTGTTCGGGTCGTAGCTGGGATGCGGGCGCGCGCTGTAGCACAGCGCAACGGTCAGACCCTGACCGATCTGGAAGTTCGGGAAGAGCTGCCAGGCCGTACCCGCCTGCCCGAGAATGTCGGACGGAATCGTCGGCCAGATCACGCCGCGGGCTTCGTCGTCGCGGCGCGCCGAGGACAGCCAGTGCTCGAGCACCTTGTCGGGAGGCGTGCCCTCGGGCAGTTCGTCCACCAACCGTTTGGCGGCGTTCACCAGCGTCTCGGTGGTGGAGGTGTTGGTCTCCTCCATGGTGTACACCTGCATCTCCGCGGTCGAAATACGCGGGTCGCCCGTGCCCAGTCGGATCTTGGACTTAGTGGTCTCCATGTCCTCCGGAGCGTCGTAGCCGATATTGCTGTGTCTGCCCTGCGCCTTGGCCCAGCCCTTGAATTCGCCGAACTTGTTGAACTCCGGATGGGTTGTGTAGACGTGGTACGTCTCGTTGAACGCCTCCAGCGCGACCTTCCAATTGCAATCGAAGGACACCCATTTGCGCCATTTGCAGCGCATGTTCTCCAGTCCGAAGGGGTCGAGGATCTTCGCCGCCGGAAACAGGTAATCGGCCAGCGGCTCGCAGTCGGGGTCCATGTTGATCCACAACCAGCCGCCCCAGGTGTCGACCTTGACCGGTCGGAGATGGGTGTTGTCGGGAGTCAGCGCTTCCCGCCAGTCCTGCTGTTCGCGGATGTGCGTGCACGCCCCGTCCAGGCCGTAGGTCCAGCCGTGGAAGCCGCAGACGAACGACTTTCGGGCGCGGCCGGTGGCGTTCTTCGCGCCCTCGGGGGTGTCGATCAGCCGGCGGCCGCGGTGCATGCACACGTTGTGGTGGGCGCGAAATTCGTGGCTGCCGGTGCGTACCACGATGATCGAGTCGTCGAGAATGTCGTAGGTCAGGTAACTGCCGATCTCGGGCAGCTCTTCGACACGACCGACCTGCTGCCAGACTTTGCGCCATAGCTTGTCGCGCTCAGCGCGGGCATAGTTCTCGCTGATGTACGCCTCGACACCGATCGTCATCGGTTTCGAGAGTTCCTCGGGTGCTGAGGAATTCACGGCGGGATTCTCCCTGGCCAGATCGGTCATTACATCCTCCTGATGGCCGCGCGGAAGGATTCGTCTTTGAGAAACAACGAGGTGTTGTCGGCGCCGAGATGGCTCCATTTGAGGTCGAGCCCGCCGTCGACGAGCAGCGTCTGGCCGGTGACGTAGCTGGACATCTCCGAGAGCAGGAAAAGGATTGCGCCGGCCTGTTCCTCGGGCCGCCCGCGCCGGCCCATCGCGATCGCCTGCCGATCCCGATCCGGGTCCTCGTCGACGTAGGTGCGCGACGCCGCGGTTTCGGTGACGCCGGGCGCCACGGCATTCACCCGGATTCCGGCCAGCGCCAACTCGAGCGCCATGGTGCGGGTCATCGTTGTGATGGCGGCCTTGGCGGTTCCGTAGGCGATGTGAAACGGCGCAGTGTTCATGCCGCTGATCGAGGAGATCGACACAATTGAGCCGGGTCGCTGCTGCGCGACCAGCTCAGCCGCCACCGCCTGACTCATGAAAAACGCCGTCTCCAGGTTGTCGGCGAAGATCTTGCGCCAGTCGTGACGCGTCACCCGGGTCGACGGCATCCAGGTCGACGGCTCGGCGCCGCCCGCGACATTGACCAGACCGTACAGGGTGCCGTCGGCCCGCGACGCTTGCTCGATGACCGCGGCGATGCCCTCGTCGGTCGACGCGTCTGCCGCGACGGGCACGACAGCCAGACCCTCTCGTGCCAGCGGAACGACGTGTTCGTCGAGGTTTTCCTTCGAGCGGCTCACCGCGATCACGGTGGCGCCCGCCCGGGCGGTCATCGCCGTCACGGTCGTGCCGATGCCGCCACCGCCGGCACCGGAAACCACCACGATGCGACCATCGAGCCTGAGCTGATCCTGCATAGCCTGCTTTCCCTGCGGCGGGCGCCGCTGCGGCCGCGCCAGAAATGTCTATTTTGTCTGGACAAAATATGTAGTTCTGCCTATCGGAGAATACTATTCCGAAGCGTGGACAAGGCTGTCAAGGTGGGCTCGACGGCTCGGTCGCGGCTATTGTCTGGACTAGGACGAGTTGATAGCGTCCAGGCCAAACAGGCGCTTCCGTTCGAGATGGGAAGGACCTCGGCGAGATCATGGCCAGCTCAGCGCAGCCGTCGCGGTATGGACCGACCCAACCCGTCGCCGTCGCGGAAGGCTGGCGAGTCGAGCGGGTCACCGCTGCCAGCCGGCTGTTCGGCGCGAACGGTTTGCGCACCGGCCCGGACGGTCGGGTTTACATCGCACAGGTGACTGGCAGTCAGATCAGCGCACTTGATCCCCGCACCGGCGACCTGGAAACCTTCAGCCCCAAGGGGGGCGAGATCGTCGCCCCAGACGATGTCGCGTTCGACGCCGGCGGCAACCTCTATGCAACGGAGGTCATGGACGGTCGGGTCAGCATGCGCGACACCGCCGGGCGCACCCGGGTGCTGCGCGACGACGTTCCGTCCGCCAACGGCATCACCGTTCATCGGGACCGGTTGTTCATCGGTGAATGCCGCGAGGGTGGGCGCCTGCTGGAGTTCGACCTGGGCGGCGGGCCGCCGCGGGTGCTGCTGGAAAGCGTGCCCTCACCGAATGCGATGGAAGTGGGTCCGGACGGCCTGCTGTACTTCCCGGTGATGGGCGCCAACGAGATCTGGCGCGTCGATCCCGACGGCGGCGAACCACAGTGCGTCGCAAGTGATCTCGGTGTGCCCGACTCGGTGAAGTTCGACCCGCAGGGCTACATCGTCTCGACCCAGGTGGCCAGCGGGCAGGTGTTGCGCATCGATCCGCGCAGCGGCGAACAGCGGGTGCTGGCCCAGCTGAGTCCGGGGCTGGACAACTGCACCTTCGTCGGTGACCGGGTGCTGGTATCCAACTTCACCGGCGAGATCACCGAGATATCGCCGGACGGCACCACGCGAACGGTACTGCCCGGCGGGCTGAACTGGCCGCTGGATCTGACCGTGGGTCACGACGGGCGGCTCTACATCGCCGACGGCACGTACTTCTATGTCGCCCTGCCGGACGGATCGTTGCATACAGTCGGAATGTTGTTCAGTCCCGGCTATCCGGGATTCCTGCGCGGCGTCGTGGCCAGTGGACCCGGCGAGTTCGTGGTGACGACGTCGGGTGGCCAGGTCAGCCGCTACCGGCCTGGCGCGAGCGAATGCGAGGTGCTGGCAGACGGTTTCGACCAGCTCTACGGCGTCGCGATTGGGCCCTATGGGCTCGTCTTCGCCGAGTTGGGCACCGGACGGCTGCTGTCGTTGCGGTCTGGCGGTGCTGAGGTGTTGGCGACCGGCTTGCGGGACCCCGTCGGTGTTGCGATCGACGCGACCGGGGCGTGCCTGGTAGCCGAGGCCGGTGCCGGACGGGTGGTCAAGGTGAACGGGTCGGGGATCGACACCGTCGTGGCTTATCTGGAACGCCCGCAAGGCATTTCGATACACGACGGGGTGCTCTACATCGTCGATGCCGGTGCCAAGGAGTTGATCGCGTTCGATCTGAATACCAACCTGCGGCACACCATCGCTTCGGGGTTGCCGGTCGGCCCGCCGCCGGGCGTAGTTGCCAAGCCACTGATAGGAATGCCGCCGTTTTCCGGGCCGCAGGGCCCCTTCGCCGGCGTCGCCGCCGCGGCCGACGGGACGCTCTACATCTCGGCCGACGGTGACGGCAGCGTACTGGCCGTGCGCCGGGATCACCGCCTGGGAAACAGCTGATGTCCCAAGCAATCTCCAGCGAGCACCGCTACCTGCAGATCGCGCGCACATTGCGCAAAGAGATCGTCGACGGGGTTTATCCGGTGGGCTCGCAGCTACCCACCGAGCACCAATTGTGCGAACGATTCGAAGTCAGTCGCTACACGGTGCGCGAGGCGCTACGCCGACTGCGCGAAGACAACCTCATCGCGTCGCGCCCCCGAGCGGGCACCCGGGTGGTTCCGCGGCCGGCGTCCAGTTCGTATGCGCAGGACGCGATGTCGATCGACGACCTGCTGGAGTTCGCCGCCGGCGCGCAACTGAACATCGAGTCCAACGAGATGGTGACCATCGACGACGACCTTGCCGCCCGGACCGGACTTGAGGTCGGCAGCCAGTGGCTGTTGGTGCGCGGCTATCGGCAAGCCGACGGCGCGTCGGTTCCCCTGTGCCGAACGGAGTATTACATCAGCCGCACTTTCGCCGCCGTCGGCAGGCTGCTGCAACGTCACACCGGACCGATTTTTCCGTTGATCGAGGACCTGTTCGGTGTGAGCATCTCCGAGTTGCACCAGGAAATCGCGGCGGTGTTGCTGTCCCCCGACCTTGCCGACGGCCTCGGTGTCGAGGCGGGGACGGCGGCGCTGCAGATGCGGCGCAGCTATAAGACCTCTGACGGCGAGATGGCTCAATTGACGATCAACACCCACCTGTCGTCGAATTTCCGCTACGCGATGACCATGCGCCGCGTGAACGGTCAGGCCGGCTGAGGTGATCGCGCCAGCCCGCCAGGACACGGTACGCGCGGCGCAGGCGTACCGGCGCGGGCTGTGGGTGCAGACCACGTTGGCTGACGCGCTGCGCCTGGCCGCGGAAAATGCGCCACAACGGACGATCCTGGTGGACAAGGACACTCGGCTGGACTGTGCCACGCTCTACACTCAGGCCACCGGGCTGGCTAACGCCCTGCTGGACCGGATGGCTACCGGCAGCACCGTGTCGTTCATGTTGCCGAACTGGCACGAGGCCGCCGTCATCTATCTGGCGGCGACGCTGGCCGGCATGGTGGTGAACCCGATCCTGCCGTCGCTGCGCGACCACGACTTACGCTTCATCCTCGAAGACGTCGAGACCGCGATGATCTTCGTCCCGAACAGCTTCGGCGGACACGACTACGCGGCGATGCTGCAACGCGTGACCGCCGCGATGAACTCAGCCCCCGAAGTGGTGGTGCTGCGCGGCGAATCCGGTTCGCACACACCGTATCCGGTTTTGCTGGAGCGTCAGCCGGATGACTCGCGGCTACCGGCCCTCGATCCTGATGCGGTGCGGTTGGTCCTGTACACGTCAGGCACCACAGGACGACCGAAAGGCGTACTGCACAGCCACAATTCGATACATGCGCTGATCGCTCAGATCGGCGACCAGTGGAACGTCGAGCCGGGCGACACATTTCTGGTTCCGTCGCCCGTCGCCCACATCGGCGGCTCGATATACGCGTTCGAATGCCCGCTGCTCCTGGGCACCACCGCGGTCCTGATGGACCGGTGGGATCCGTCGCTGGCCGTGGCACTGATGGACGGCGAACGTTGCACGCACATGGCCGGGGCGACACCGTTTCTGCAGCAGCTGTTGTCCGCCGCCGAACGCGCCGGCAGCCACCTGCCCGACTTGAAGGTCTTCATCTGCGGTGGCGCCTCGGTGTCGCCACCGCTGATCCGCCGCGCCGCCGAATATTTCGACCGCGCGGTAGTAACCCGCGTCTACGGCTGCACGGAAGTGCCCGTCGCGACCGTCGGCGCACCCCGGAAGGACGAAGCCGGCCAAGCCGCAGACACCGATGGGCGGGCCGGCATCGCCGAGATCGAACTCGTCGCCCACCACGCCGCGCCGGAAGGTGACGGTGAGATCTGTGTGCGCGGGCCGCAGATGCTGCTGGGCTACCGGCATCCCGAAGACGACGCCGACTCGTTCGATGCCGCAGGGTTTTTCCGCACCGGAGACCTCGGGCGCTGGGTTGATGGCCAGTACCTCGTGGTGACCGGCCGGGCCAAGGACGTCATCATCCGCAACGGCGAGAACATCTCGGCCAAGGAGGTCGAGGACCTGCTCGCCGACCACCCCGGCATCGCCGAAATCGCGATCGTCGGACTGCCCGACGACCGAACCGGCGAACGGGCGTGTGCGGTGATCGTGCCGGCCGGCGAGCCGAGGCCGGATGTCGCCAGCCTGCTCGCGCTGCTGCACAGCAAGGGCGTCGCGAAATTCAAGGCCCCAGAACAGGTCGTCGTCTGGGACGCGCTGCCCAAGAACGACGCGGGCAAGGTCCTCAAACATCAGATCCGAGCGGTTCTAACACGGGATGGGTGAGATGCAGGTCGCAATCGTCACGGGCGCAACCAGCGGCATCGGTTTGGGCTGCGCGAAAAAACTCGCCGAAATGGGCATGGTCATCCTCGGCACGGGCCGCGACGAGGACCGACTGGCCGAGCTGGAAAAGTCCGTCGGCGATCCGGCGCGGGTCGCGACGTTGGCCGTCGACCTGACCCGTGACGACGCCCCCCGACGCATCGTCGACCTCGCCGTCGAGCGGTGGGGTCACATCGACTTCCTGATCAACAACGCCGGAGTCGGCAGCCCCAAACCGCTACACGAAACCGACGACGAAACACTGGACTACGTCCTGGGTTTGATGCTGCGGGCCCCGTTCCGGCTGGCCCGCGACGTGCTGCCACACATGGGGCCCGGATCGGCGATCGTCAACATCACGTCGACTTTCGCCGTCGTCGGCGGGCTTCGCGGCGGGGCCTACTCCGCGGCCAAAGGCGGGCTGACCGCGCTGACCACCCACATCGCCTGCCAGTACGGCGCCTCCGGCATTCGTTGTAACGCCGTCGCGCCCGGCGTGACGGTGACGCCGATGGTCGAGAAGCGCTTGACCGACGAGCGGTTCCGCAAGATCAACACCGAGATGACGCCGCATCAGCGGCTGGGCACCGTCGATGACATCGCCAGCACCGTCGCGTTCTTGTGCTCGCCGGGTGCGAGTTTCATCAACGGGCAGACGATCGTCGTCGACGGCGGCTGGAGTTCGACGAAGTATTTGTCGGAGTTCGCGTTGTCCTCCGAGTGGGTCGCGCGGTGAACCCGCGCGATCAGGTGCGCGAGTGGACGCGGGCCCGGATGGGCGCGGCGGCGATCGTGGTGAACGGCACGGCGATCGGAAAGTCGTCGTCGAGCGATTGAACTTCGGCACGCCTGACGATGGTTGCCAGCCCGAGGGTTGCTTCGAGCAGCGCGAAGTGATCGCCGATGCAGGATCGCGGGCCACCGCCGAACGGCAGGTACTGCCAACGATCCCGGCCCTGCGAGTTCTCCGGGCTGAACCTGTCGGGGTCGAAGACCAACGGCCTGTCCCATACGGCGGGATCGTGATGCAGCGCGTAGATCCCGACCAACACCATCGTGCCGGCTTCGACCCGACGGCCGTCGACCTCGATGTCCTGCATCGCCGTGCGGGCCACCGCCGCGGCAGGCGGACACAGGCGCAGCCCCTCGTGCAACACCCGGACCGTGTACTCGAGCCGTGAAACGTCCTCCGGTGTCAGGGCGCGGTCGCCCAATGCGGCGACTTCGGCGGCGACCTTGTCCTGCAGCTCCGGATGGCGGCCCAGCGTCCACAAGGCGTAAGTCAGGGCGGTCGCCCTCGTATCGTGGCCGGCCAGCAGGAAGATGATCAGCTCATCGCAAATCTGGGTGTCGGTTAATGGTTGTCCGGTCGCCGGGTCGGTCGCGGCGATCAGAGCGTGGACTAGCGGTGCGTCCCGAGTCGGATCGTCTCGGCAGGCCCGGACAATCTCGCCGGCAAGCTCATGCAAAGCGCCGCTGGCCGCCCGGGCACGGTGGCGTCCCGGGGTCGGCAGCCAGTGCGGGGCGCGCACCGGCCGAAGGCCGCGGTCCATCACATATTTCGTGACGGTGACCAGCGGCGCCGCCAATGCGTCGGCCCGCTCATCGAGGTCTAAGCCCAGCACCGCGCGACCCAACACCCGCAGGGTCAGCCTGCGGCATTCGGTGTCGAGATCGATTTCGGCGCCGTTTCGCCAGGCGCGGGGAACGAGTTCGGCGGCGTCGGCCATGTGGCCCGCGAAGGCCGCGACATGCCGTTTGGTGAACACCGGCTGCAGCGCTCGTCGGCGAGGCAGCCAGGCGTCATGCGCAAGGTCGAACAAATTGCTTCCCATGACACGGCGCAATTCCTCGAATATTGGAAGTGTCTTGTCCACGAACGCGTCCGGACGGCCTATGACGTCGCGGGCACCCTTCGGGGACGTCACGACGACCACATTCGGCATCATCCAGGTGGGGGCCAGGCTGCATCGCGTCACCGGCCCGCCGGTATCACGCAGCGTTTCGAAACCGGCGTGGTATGCCCGTACCGCCTTCACCTGTTGCAGATACGGCAGCGGATTCTTCGGTGCCAGCGGCAATGCCGCCACCTCGACCGTCCCGACCATTCCGATCACCCCTCTCGACGCGAGGAGCGTCGCACGGCTTTGGCCGCGCGAGATGAGTAGTCGACTACTTCATTTCTCCCGTCGACGTTCACCGACTGAAACTGACGCCTGCCCTCGCGTGTCGTCGCCGGTATCCGCCTGCGGCGCACCTAAGCTGGCTGGGATCAAGAGGAGGGGCAGCGACGTATCGGCAGCAACTACGGCGCCGGACGACAAAGTGGTCAGGGCGCGCAAACAGCGAGCACTGAGCCGGGCGGGACTAACCCCGCACCGGCACCTTCTGCTCGGCGGCGCAGATGGGTTGCCCCGGTGCAGCGTGTGCGCCGGGTGGGCCGACTGGCCGTCTGGGATCGACTCGAGCGCCGCAACGGTATTCCCGCGCTGGATGGTCTTCGTGCGATAGCGGTCGCACTGGTCCTCGTCGGGCACGGCGGCATTCCCGGCGTCAGCGGCGGGTTCATCGGCGTCGACATCTTCTTCGTCCTCAGCGGATTCCTGATAACTTCGCTGCTGCTCGACGAGCTCGGCCGCAGTGGTCGTATCGAGTTGACCGGGTTCTGGATTCGCCGGGCGCGACGGCTGCTACCGGCGCTGGTGCTGATGGTCCTCGTCGTGGGCGCGGCCCGCGAACTTCTTCCCTCACAATCCCTTACCGGATTGCGAAGCGACGCGATCGCCGCGTTCTTGTGGATGGCGAACTGGCGGTTCGTGGCGCAGAAGACGGACTACTTCACCCAGGGCGCCCCACCCTCTCCGCTGCAGCACACCTGGTCCCTCGGGGTGGAGGAGCAGTACTACTTTGTCTGGCCCGTCCTGCTGATCGCCGTGACGCTGTTGTTGGCAACGCGAGCCAGACGCTACTTCCAGCGGGCCACCGTGGGCGGGGTTCGGTTCGCCATCTTCCTGATCGCCACACTGGGGGCGCTGGCATCGGCCGCGGTTGCCATCGTCCTGGTCTCCGACGCGACACGTGACCGGATCTATTTCGGGACCGATACCCGCGCGCAGGCGTTGCTGACCGGCTCTGCCGCAGCGGCTCTGCTGGTGCGGGATTGGTCGTCGCTGAACCAGGGCTGGTGTCTGATCCGGACCCGTTGGGCGCGGCGGGTTGCCCGCATCCTGCCGGTCCTCGGGCTGGCGGGTCTGGCCGCGGGGGTTCACTACGCGACGGGCAGTGCCGGCGAGTTCCGCCACGGCCTGCTGATCGGGGTGGCGCTGGCGGCCGTCCTGGTGATCGCCCCGGTGGCATTGGAACAGCGCGGCATCGTGGCCCGTGTCCTGGCGTGGCGCCCGTTGGTGGGGCTGGGCACCATTTCCTACGGCGTCTATCTGTGGCACTGGCCGATCTTCTTGGCGCTCAACGGCGAACGCACCGGATGGTCCGGGGTCGCGTTGTTCGCCGCCCGCTGTGCGGTGACGGTGGCGGTGTCCATCGCGTCCTGGTGGTTGATCGAGCAACCCATCCGGCGGTGGCGACCGGAACGGGTGCCGTTGTTGCCGCTCGCGGCGGCCACCGTGGCATCGGCTGCCGCGGCGACCATCATGGTCGTTCCGGTCGGAACGGGCCCCGGGCTCCGCGAGGTCGGCTTGCCGCCCGGAGTTTCGGCCGTCGCGGCGGTCTCGCCGTCCCCGCCCGGCGCCCAGCCCGCACCCCGGCCCCGAGATCCCAACCGGCCCTTCACCGTTTCGGTGTTCGGCGACTCGATCGGGTGGACCTGGATGCACTATCTCCCGCCGACGCCCGGATTCGCGTTCCTCGACCACACCGTCATCGGCTGCAGCCTGGTACGCGGCACGCCCTACCGGTATATCGGCCAAACCCTGGAGCAGAAAGCGGAATGCGACACCTGGCCCGGTAGATGGTCGACGCAGATCAACCAGGACCAACCCGACGTCGCGCTGCTGATCATCGGCCGCTGGGAAACCGTGGACCGGGTCAACGAGGGAAAGTGGACCCATATCGGCGATCCGACCTTCGACGGGTACCTCAAAGCCGAGCTGGAGCGGGCGCTGAACATCGCGGGCTCCACCGGTGTTCGGGTGATGGTCGCCACCGTGCCCTACAGCCGGGGTGGTGAAAAGCCGGACGGCCGCCTGTATCCCGAGGACCAGCCGGACCGGGTAAACCAGTGGAACACCATGCTGCGCAACACGGTTAGCCATCACCCGAATGTCCAGATCCTCGATCTGAACAAAAAGCTATGTCCGGACGGCGTTTACACCGTCAAGGTCGACAGCATCAAGGTACGCAGCGACGGCGTCCACCTCACCCCGGAAGGCGTGAAATGGCTGACACCGTGGCTCGAAGAGTCCCTGCGGTAGCGGTTAATCGCTGGTGCGGCAGCTGACTTCCATGCTGTCGGCTTCCCGGACCAGGAAGTTGAAGCTGACGTAGCCGTTGCCGGGGTCCCGTACGTAGTCCAGATACGGCGCCATGTCGGGCGCGCTGGCGTTGTCGGCGACCACCAGCACACCGGCTGACAAGTGCGGCTCGAGCAGCTTGATCACCGGCAGATACAGATCTTTCCAACCGTCCAGCAGGACGAAATCGACCGGGCCGTCCAGGTCCGCCAGCGTGGACAACGCGTCTCCTTCGAGAACGGTGATCACGTCGTCCACCCCGGTCTGGGCGAATGTCTTTTTCGCGGCGGCGATCTTGGTCTCGCTGAGCTCGGTGGTCACCACCCGGCCACTGCCGTTGTCGCGCAACGCCGCCGCCAGATGAATGGCCGAGATACCGAAGGACATCCCGAACTCGACCACCGTCGCCGGGCGGGTGGCGCGCACCAGCGCGTAGAGCAGTCGGCCGGCCTCGGGGGTCACCGGGATGTAGAACTCACTCATCGCCTCGGTGCGTTCCTGTGTGGTCATCGGCCGATTGAGCTGACCGCCCTTCTCGCGCAACAGCGACATCTGGTTCTTTGCCTCGGTGTACATCCGGTCGAGTTCCGTCGCGATCCTGGGGTCCTGCAGTGAATTGGCCATGCTTCCGAGCGTAGGCGTGGCAGGTGGCCTGCACCGGCCTGGGTGTGTCGCACACCACAAATCGTTTGACGAGCAGTATGTCCCGGTGCGACCATGGATTCTTGCATGCACCTCGGTAGGTGAGGCGTCTGCACGGACACAGGCCACTGACCCCGAACGTCGAGAGACGCCCCGGGTCAGGACAGCTCTTCCCGGACCCAAGGGTTGAGCCCAAGTGGCTTCCGGACGGGAAGCGATCGCAAGCGCGGCGAAGCCGGGCGAAGCGGGTCGCGACCATCGACGATGTTCCGGATACGCCGTGCAGTGCCGAAGCTCCGACGAGAGGGGTGTAGGTTCGGCGGATTTCCGTCGAGCGCTTTGCCTCTTCCGTACAGGTGTCCGTGCAGCTGATATGTAGTGACACCCGCGTGTGTCCCGGCCGTGAGGAGGTGAGGGCGAGATGAGCGACATCAGTCCCGGCGATAGTCCCTATCCCAAATCCATCTTGTTCCGATCCGGTTCCGGCATTCTTTTCGGCGCCTGAGTTTTCTCGAAGGGCGTATTACGTTGTGTCGCTGCGCATGACGCGCTAAATGCCACGAGCCGATCGGCCTCCAGACAGGAGAAAGATCATGGCTTTTGTTGTTGCACACCGTGTTTCCGGTGTTACCAAGGTGTCCGGACGGACCATGCTGCGGGTAGACCGGTTGCTGGACAGGCTGCGTGCACTGCACGTACCGACCCCGCAGGAGCGGGCCGACCGCTACGTGTCGCGGATGCCCATCGCGGTACTGAAGCACTGACAGCGAGAATTCGATGACTTCGCTCTCCGCCCAGGTGACCTCCGATGGGTCCGTGCTGACATCGGCGCACGCAGGCGACATCGTCGGCGCGTTCGGGCGCATCCGACGAGACGACACCGGCGCAATCAGCGGCCGGTGGCGTCGCCTGCGGACGCTGATGGTCATCACCGGTCCTGGCCTGATCGTGATGGTCGGTGACAACGACGCCGGTGGCGTTGCGACGTACGCGCAAGCCGGACAGAACTACGGGATGACCCTGTTGTGGACGCTGACGCTGATGATTCCCGTGCTCTATGTGAACCAGGAAATGGTGGTGCGGTTGGGCGCGGTCACCCGGGTTGGGCACGCACGGTTGATATTCGAGCGCTTCGGCAAGTTCTGGGGTGCGTTCAGCATCAGCGACCTGCTGATCCTCAACGCACTGACGATCGTCACCGAATTCATCGGCGTAGCACTGGCGCTCGGGTTCTTGGGCTGCCCCAAGATCATTGCTATCCCGGCCGCTGCCGTGTTGCTGTTCGCTGTGGTGGCCGGGGGCTCATTTCGCCGCTGGGAAGGGCTGATGTTCCTGCTGATCGCGGTGAACGTGGTGATCGTCCCGATGGTGTTGCTGGTGCACCCGACCCTGAAAGTGGCTGCCGGCGGACTGGTTCCGACGTTTCCGGGTGGCCTCGATTCCACTGTGCTGCTGTTGATCGTCGCGCTGGTGGGCACCACGGTGGCGCCGTGGCAGTTGTTCTTCCAGCAGTCGAACGTGGTGGACAAGCGCATCACGACGCGCTGGATTGCTTACGCACGAGCCGATTTGATCATCGGAATCGTCGTGGTCATCGGCGGGGCCACCGCGTTGATGGCGGTGACCGCGTTCGGGCTGGCCGGCACCGAAGACATCGGCAACTTCACCGACGCGGGCGCGGTCGCTTCCGCGCTGTCCGCGCACCTCGGCGGCACGGTGGGAGTGCTGTTCGCGATCATCCTGCTGGATGCGTCGCTGATCGGAGCCAACGCGATCGGGCTGGCCACCAGTTACGCCGTCGGCGATGCGATGGGCAGACGGCATTCACTGCATTGGAAGATCAGCGAGGCGCCGATGTTCTACGGCGGCTACGCCTTGCTGCTTGTGGTCTCGGCGGCGGTCGCGTTCAGCCCGGATCACATCCTGGGCCTGGTGACCCAGGGTGTGCAGGCGCTCGCCGGTATTCTGCTGCCCTCGGCGACTGTGTTCCTGGTCCTGCTCTGCAACGACCGGGCGGTTCTGGGTCCGTGGTCAAATACGGTGCGGCAGAACGTCGTCGCGTGGACCATCGTGTGGTCGTTGGTGCTGGTGTCGCTGGCGTTGACGGCGACGACGTTGTTTGCGGGCCTGTCCACCAAGACCATCGAGGGTGGGCTCGCGGTCGGTGCGGTGGTCGGCATCGTCGGTGCCGTGGCCGTGAGCATCCTGGGCCGGCGGTATAACGACCGCCGCGAGGCCGAAACTATTGTGCAGACGCTGGGCGGCGGTCTGGATCCCGAGGAGATCGACGAACTCGACGACGGGCGACGGCTGATGCGTGCCGAACGGCGTGCCATTCGCCGGCAGGACCGGGCGAATTGGGCGACCCCCAGCCTCGCGACGCTGACCCGCCCGGTGATGTCACCGGCGCGCCGGGCGGGGCTGTTCGCCCTGCGGGGCTACCTTGTGGTGGCTGTGGTGTTGGTCATCGTGAAGATCGTGCAGGTCGGTTTGGGGTAGGCCGAGCAGACGCAAAAGCACCCGACACGCGCGTGCGGGTGCTTTTACGTCTGCTCGCCGTGCGGCTTACCCGTTGGGCAGCAGAACGATCTTGCCGTGGGTGTGCCGCCGCTCGAGTTCCTCGTACGCATCGGCGACCCGGTCGAGCGGATAGGTGGCGGCGATGTCGAAGTCGACGGCGCCGCTGACGACCAGGTCGGCGATTTCGGTGAGCACTTCCGGTGTGGACGCCTCGGCACTGCCTTCGGTTTTGGCGCCGACTTCGCCGGCCTTCTGAAACGAGATGATCGTGTCGATCCGCTCGGGTGCCACACCGAGATCCACGGCGAGTTGGACGTAGTCCGGCCCGAATAGGTCGATGAACGCGTCGATTCCGTTCGGCGCCGCCTCGCGCAGTCGCGCCGCCAGCCCGTCACCATAGGTGATCGGTGTGGCACCGTGTGCGCGCAGCCAGTCGGCGTTGCCCGGCCCCGCGATGCCCAATATCACCGCCTGGCGCAGGGCCAGCAGTTGCACGACCAGGCTGCCGACTCCGCCCGCGGCCGCCGAGACGGCAATCGTCTCGCCCGGCTGCGGGTCGACCGCGTGGACCGCCGCGTACGCCGTCGCACCGACCACGTACAGCGAACCCGCTGCCTCCCAACTCAATTGGGGCGGCTTGCGGATCAGCTGGTCCACCGGGACGGCGGTGTGGGTGGCGTGGCTGGACCGTCGGAAGCTGAAACCCAGGACCTCGTCGCCGACGGAGAACTCGGTGACCCCGGACCCCACGGCGGTCACGACGCCGGCCAGGTCGCTGCCCTCGCCGGACGGGAACGTAGCGGGGAACATCTCATGCAGGGCCCCCGTCCGGATGCCGGCCTCGCCGGGATTGATCCCGGCGGCGCGGACTTCTACCACTACTTCGCCCGCCTCCGGCGACGGCACCTCTATATCCGCTACGTACAACACATCCCGATCCCCGTAACGGTCGAACCGTACCGCGCGCGCCGTTGTGGGCGTCATCCTTAGCTCCTATCCGTTCGGGAACCCCCGCGATCGTTGACGTTATGCCCGTGGCCAACGCCGCGGGCGTTGCCCTTGTTCCCGCCTACAATTCGCAGTAGCGTCAGGCGCCGCGGCAAACTGGTGTACGGGGTTGGCAGCTGTTGCGGGTTGAGTGGTCGGTAGTTGTCGGTGGTGTGCTCTAGGAACAAAGGTGTGAATCTCGCGGTGTGGGCTGAGCGCAACGGTGTGGCTCGGGTGACTGGGTATCGATGGTTCCGTGCCGGGCTGTTGGCGGTACCCGTCCGGCGAGTGGGGCAGTTGATTCCGGTGGACGAGCCGATCGGCGAGGCTGGGCCGCCAGCGCGCACGGCCGTGTATGCGCGGGTCTGGTCGGCGGATCAGAAAGCTGATCTGGATCGGCAGGCGGCGCGGGTGACCGCGTGGGCAACGGACCAGCAGATCCGGGTCGACAAGGTGGTCACTGA
>NZ_DATJYB010000512.1:0-2658 GCF_035499775.1 Mycobacterium sp.
GCCACCACGTGACGGGCCAGCGCCGAACCCGCCATCCCGGTGCCGCCGGTGATCAATACCGTGCCGCTCGCCCAGGCGTCGGGCAGGCTCATCACGACCTTGCCGACGTGGCGTGCCTGGCTCAGGTACCGCAGCGCGGCGGGCGCCCGCCGGATATCGAAGGTGGTCACCGGCAATGGCCGCAGGATGCCGGCGTCGAACAGGTCCGCCAGGTTGGCGAGGATCCGCTGGATGTGGTCCGGCCCGCCTTCGAAGAGGTCGAAGGCGCGGTAGCGCACGCCCCGGTGATCCGCAGCGACCTCAGCGGCGTCGCGGATGTCGGTCTTGCCCATCTCCAGGAAAATTCCGCCGGGTGCGACCAGCCGCAGTGACGCGTCGACGAAGTCGCCGGCCAGCGAGTCCAACACCACGTCCATCCCGGCCCTGCCGGTCCTGCCGGTGACCGACCGGAACTTGTCCTCGAACTCCAGACTGCGCGAATCGGAGATGTGGTCCTCGTCAAAGCCCATGGCCCGCAACGTGTCCCACTTAGCACGGCTGGCGGTGGCGAACACCTCCAGACCCCAGTGCCGGGCCAGCTGCACCGCGGCCGTCCCTACCCCGCCGGTAGCGGCATGCACCAGGATGCGCTGACCGGGCCGCACGTCAGCCAGCGTGGACAACGCATAATAGGCCGTCGCGAAGCCGACCGGGACGGTGGCGGCGTCGGCGTCCGACCACTGCCCCGGCACCTTGATCAGCAGTCGCTCGTCGGTGGTCGCGATGCTGCCGGTGCCTTCGGGGAACAGGCCGGCAACTCGGTCTCCCACCGCGAAATTGCTTGTATTGGAGCCGGTTTCGACTACTACACCGGATGCCTCGACGCCCATCGCCGCGCCCGGGTCGGGGTAGAGACCCAATGCGATCATGACGTCGCGGAAGTTGGCCGCCATGGCGCGGGTCGCAATGCGCACGTGGCCCGGCGCTAGGGGCTCTTCAGCGTCGGGCGCCGGTTCCAGTTGCAGGTTCTCGAAGGTGCCGGCGCTGCTGATGCCCAACCTCCAAGCACCGTCGCCGGGGGGGACCAACACACCGTCGACCGCGCGACTGCCGTGCACCCGCGCGATGTGCGGTTGTCCACCTCGGATCACGACCTGCGGGTCGCCCACCGCCAAAGCCGCCGCTATCGCCGTATCATCAAGCGGCACATCGGAATCCACCAGAACGATGCGGCCAGGGTGCTCGGTCTGCGCCGAGCGCACCAATCCCCACACCGCCGCGCCGGCCAGATCGGTGACGTCTTCGCCCGGCCGTGCGACCGCGCCACGGGTGAGCACCACCAACATGCCCGAGTGATCTTCGGACAGCCAGGACTGCACTGCCGTCAGCGCCTGGCGTGTCGCCGTGCGCACACCGGCGACCGGATCTCCGGCAACCGCTGCCGACTCGAAGACCTGGTAGGACGGGATGTCGGAGGTCTCGGCCGCCAGCGGCGCCGGCAACCAGGCCACCTCGAAAAGCCGATCCCCACCCGAACCCGACAGTGCCGCCTTGAGCTGTTGGTCGGTCACGGGACGGGCCACCATGGAAGCCACCGACAAAACCGGCAAGCCCAGCCCGTCGGCCAGCTCGATGGAGACCGCCGACGGGGTGGTCCGCACGATCCGCGCCCGTATCGCTGCCGCGCCCGCGGCATACAACGACACGCCCTGCCAGGAGAACGGCACCAGCACCGAACCTTCGGCACCCTCGGCAGTCTCGTCAGCGGCCAGGATGACCGCATGCAGCGCCGCATCGAGCAGCACCGGATGGACACCGAACCCGGCCACCGAGACGCCGGCGTCCGCCGGCAGCGCCACCTCGGCGAATACCTCGTCGCCGCGCCGCCACATCGCGGTCAACCCGCGGAAGGCCGGCCCATACCCGTACCCCCGCTCGGCCAGCCGCTCGTATCCGTCGCCGACGTCCACGGAGACCGCACCCACCGGCGGCCACGTCGACAGGTCCGGAATCGGCGCACTGGGCGCCCCCGAACCCGCGCTCAGCACGCCTTCGGCGTGAAGCAGCCAGCCGGCACCGGTGTCGGCACGCGAGAACACCGAAACCGCTCGCGCACCCGCGTCGTCCGGGCCACCGACCACGACCTGGATCGCCACCGTGCCCGTCGCGGGAAGCACCAGCGGCGCCGCCAAGTTCAGCTCGTCGACGACCCCGCAACCCACTTCGTCACCGGCGCGGATCACCAATTCCACGAACCCGGCCCCGGGGAACAGCACCACCCCGCCGACGGCGTGGTCGGCCAACCAGCCCTGCGCGCTCGGCGACAGCCGACCGGTCAGCAGGACTCCGCCGGAGGCCGGCAGCTCCACCACCGCACCCAGCAGCGCGTGCTCACTGGCCTGCAGACCCAACCCGGCGGCATCGCGCGCGCCACTGTCGGCGGAGAGCCAGAACCGGCGCCGCTCAAAGGCATACGTCGGCAGTTCCACGAAGTTGGCCGCCCCGAGCGCGCTGCGCCAATCCACGTCCATACCGGCTACAAAGCCGTGCGCGACGGCATTCGTCAGGGTCTCCGGTTCCGGGCGGTCCTTACGCAGAGCGGTCATCGTCAGTACCGGAGTGTCGGGCAGCGATTCTTCGATCGACGCCATCAGGCCGCTGCCGGGTCCGACTTCGAGG
>NZ_DATJYB010000513.1:0-3355 GCF_035499775.1 Mycobacterium sp.
GGATCGGCGGCCTCGGCGACGTGTCGCTTTCGCACCGAGACGATATCGATGGCGTCAAGGCGCACATCGAACTGGCGCAGCCCCGCAGCGATCACCGCCACCGGCAAGGTGGCTGGCGACACTGTCTGGAGCTGTTGCCGCGCCGACGGTGTGTCGGCCTTTTCGTCCACGGCGATCACCGCGACCAGGTGGCCCTCGTATTTGCGCACCCCGACTACGTCGTGGCCAAAGCGGCGCCGGTGATCGATCGCGGGTGTGCATCCCGGGTTCAGTGTCGCCACCGAGTCGGGGGACGAGTTCCACATGTCGGCGGACCAGTCCCACAGCCACCTGGCCAAAGCTGAGGCGACCGTGAGCCCACCGTAAGTAACTACCATGGCGATCGTCACCACCGCCACGACGGCGACACTCACCCTCCACGCGACGGTTGGCGATGCTGGTACTGGCAAGTGACAGGCCAGTAGCAGCACCGCGACGTCGAAGACGAACGCCGCCGTGATCCGCCGCCACGAGAGGTCCAGCCCGAGTCGGCGTTGCGCCTTCATCGGCGACTCGGCGATCGCGGTATCAACACGACTTCACCAAACACCTTGCTCGTCAGTACGATCACCGGCACATCCTCCCATCGCCGTCCACCCCAGAATCGCGGGCAGATGCGATTCCGCGATCTGCACGATAGTGGAACCGATGCGATGCTGCGACGTCGGCGACGCTTACGGCGTTCGCGACGGGCCATTGGGTCCTCGTTGAAGCATCTTTGGCCCGAGACCCAGTGGCCAGCCATGACACGGTTCCCGGATACCACGCCGAGAAAGGCCGGTGGCCGTGATTGGACAATGTGGCGCCGAGACCATACCTTTTGATTGGATTACTAGAAGTTTGTCGCACAGTGCTGATCATATATAAAGTATGTATAGTGGTCTAACGCCGAGTCACGCGTTCGTGCGTGTGAGCCCACGATCGCGCCTGCTGTACGTCTGTGTGGACGCCAACGACATGCACTTCACCTCATGGGCACGGACCGACCCGCACAGCGACCGCAGCAGATGCGGTGGGCCCGCCGTCGGTGAGTTTCGCACAGAGCAGCGAGTTGAAGGAGTAGTCCCCTTCCCGTCACTTGTTCGCCGGCGCATGTCCGTTGGTGGGCAGGTACACGATGGCCGGCTGGTATCCGGGGGGCGCGTGTCCGTTTGTCGGGAATCCGGCGGGTATCGGATACGCCGGGGTGGGCTTGGACGGCGACTCAGCCGAGTATCCAGCGGCTGGTGAGCGACCCACTACGCTGAGGCGCGGCAGGTATTTGGCGCCGGCAGCGCCCGCAGCAGCCCCTACCGCACCTGCGGCGGCCTCTCGCGGTAGGCCGCCCATCATGAGTGGTAGCCCAGCTGCCAGTGGTAGCCCACCTGCCTCGCCCAGACTTATGGCCGGCAACGTCAACGGCACGCCACCCAGCATCGAAGACAGACCTGACGCGGCCCAGCCCCAGTTCGGCGGCACCGACAACCCGCCGACCGCGGCAGCCTCACCTACGCCCGCCAAACCGCCCAAGTCCGCCGCCGGCCCCAGCGCGGCGTCGGCGGCCTCCGCCGCCGCAGGCGCCGCAGCATCGGCTGCGGCTGCGGCGGCTGGGGCGTCGAATGCTTTGCCTATTGGCGTAGCCATAAGGGGGCCGAGCGCGCCCTCCCCGACCATCATGCCGAACCACCCCGGGATAACGGCGTACGAGCTGATCGCACCTTGCATGATGCCTTCGAGCCCCGACCCGGACGAACCGCCAAGGAACGGTATTCCTGACCCGGACGACCCGGAGGAAGACCCACCCAGAAGCGAACTCAGGATTCCCGACAGTCCCGATGTCGATGAACTGGGCGAAGTGAGGCTCTGTAGCGCGGTTTGAACCGAGGAGATCAGCTGTGACAGCGTTGACTGCACCCCAGCGCCAGTCGACGCACCGGCGGTCTGGGCACCCGCGGCCGCCTGCGCGGCCAAACCGGCCGCGTTGGTGGTCTCCGGCGCCGCCGTGAACGGCGTCACCTTCGCGGTGGTTGCCGCCGAAGTCGCGGCATAGTTGTACATCGCCGCGGCGTCCTGGGCCCACATTTCGCCGTACAGGGCCTCAGTGGTCGCGATCGCCGGGTTGTTCTGACCGAATAAGTTTGTCGCGACCAGCGACATCAGTTGAGCGCGATTCGCCGCGATCTCCGGCGGCGGCACCGTCGCCACGAATGCCGCCGAATAGGCACCCGCCGCCGCTTGGGCCTGGGCGGCCGCCAGCTCAGCCTGCCCGGCGGTCGCGTTCATCCACGCCACGTAGGGCGCGGCCGCGGCCGCCATCGCCGTTGACGACGGGCCGACCCACGGCCCACTGGTGAGCGCCGAGATCACCGACCCGTAAGAGGACGCCGCGGACTGCAATTCGGCGGACAACCCATCCCAGGCGGCTGCGGCGGCCAGCATCGACCCCGCGCCGGGACCCGCATACATACGCGCGGAGTTGATCTCCGGCGGTAACGCCCCGTAATCCATGCTGAAACCTCGGCTAACTCAGAGGACCGCGGCCGCGTTGGCGGCCTCGGCGGCCGCGTATGAACCGGCGCTGGTCCCCAGGGTGGTGACGAATAGCTCATGAATTGCGGCTGCTTGGGCGCCGATCGCCTGGTACAGCTGGGCGTGTGCGGCAAACTGCGCCGCCGTCAGCGCCGAGACCTCGTCGGCAGCCGCGGGAACCACCGCGGTGGTCGGGGCTGCCGCCGCCATATTGCTGGCGACCATTGCAGATCCGATGCCTTGCAGTTCTCCGGCCGCGGACGCGAGCATCGCCGGCAGCGTGGTCACGAACGACATGTGCCCCTCCTAAAGGAAGCAGGCCGAGCCATTGGCCAGCCGCGGTTACCGCGGCGCCAGGGTGCGACCCGTTTTGTATACCAATGATGCACCTGAATAATCAGAATACATACTGATCGACACCATGTAAAACATATTGCAGACTTTACAGCATTCGAGATGAGTGTAAGACGTGCATATGACCGGGATGGCAGTCAGAGAACAGACTGTGAACCAACCGATGGCTTCCGACAGAGACAGCGCCCCCAAGGCCGGTTAGCGCGCACCCCTCGCCCAGCAAGCAACCACGATCACCAGCACGACCCCGGCACAGGGCCGCGTGATCCATCCACACCGATCGTGGATCGGGCTATACCGCAATCGATTTCACCGCACTTTGTCGGAGACTCAGCGGCGTGCTCAGTTCGAGATCGATAAGACCGATCGGGAGACCATTGGCGTCGATCAGCCCGGCGGATGAGGGTGGCGCTGTCGACCTCATCCGCCTTGTGCTCAATGGCCGGCCGCCTCC
>NZ_DATJYB010000514.1:0-24914 GCF_035499775.1 Mycobacterium sp.
CCAGTGATCAGGTCCCACAGCCCGCCGGCACTGGCGTGCATCGCCGCGTCGGTGACCTGATCGTCCCAGTACTGCACCGAACCGAACTCCGAACGCCACGCGAGCGCGGCCCGGGTGAACTCGTGCAACCGATGCTCACGGGTGGTGCCGATCGCACCGTGCACCTGGTGGGCGTTACGCACGACGACTGACGCGGCATGGCCCGCGCACGAACGCGCCACGGCTACAAGGAGATCCAGATTGTGCGCCGACCACTCGCTGATGACAGCGGCGGTCAGTGCGGCCTCGGTCGCCGTCCGGGCGAGCGCAGCCTCGGCCGCGATATCGGAGATCTGGTTCTGTATTGCCTGGAATTTCGACAATGGGCGGCCGAACTGGACCCGCGACGTCACGTGCTCGATCGACAGCTGCAGGATCCGATCCAGGACAGCACACACCTGGATCGACCGCACCATCCCCGACTTGAGCCGTGCTTGCGTGACCAGCGCCGGCGTGACCGGCGTTCCTTGCAGACCGGTGAGGTCGGCCAGCACCTCGTCGCGCGGTTCACCGATCAGGTTGGCGCCCGGGGTGATGGTGAGCCCGTCGGCAGCGACGTCGGCGACGCGGTGCCCGCCCTCGGCTCGCCACACGACCACCACCCGGTCGGCGCCGACCGCCCAGGGCACGCCGGAAGCGCGACCGTGTTTGTCGAGCATGCACACCGTCCGCACCGCGGCGTCGACGGGCAACTCGGCGGCTTCTAGCAGCCAGCACGCCAATAAATCGTGCTCCGCCAATGGAATTCGCACACCGTTACGCGCGGCGGCGGCCAGCAGTTCGGCGGCTTCGAGCCAGCCGGCCCCACTGCCACCGTGCTCCTCGGCACCGGTCAGCCGCACCAGGCCCAGCTCGTCGAGCCGTTGCCACAGCTTCGGGTCCTCGGCGTACTCGGCGAAGACGGCGCCCATCATCTCCACCAGGGCGGGGTCGACGCTCATCGCAGGCCCAATCCGCGTGCCATGACCCCGCGCAGCACCTCGTTGGTGCCGCCGCGCAGGGTGAAGCCCGGCCGCTGGTCCACGGCGGCCCGCACCAGGCTGGAGAACACCGCATCGGGGGAGTGTTGAAGGTCGGCGAACTCCGCTATGTCGCCCTCGGTGGTGGTGCCGAGCACCTTGACCACCGCGGCGGGAATGTCAGCTGCTTCATGCCTTTCCAACGCCCCGGCCACAGCCGTCGACATCTGATGCAGCCCGGCGATGCGGGCTACCAGCCGTCCCAGCTCGGCGTTGCGGGGGATCGCGTTGGCCGCCATCCGGTCGGCGCAGGCCGCCAGTAGCACGAAGGTGGACAGGAACCGTTCGGGTCCGCTGCGTTCGAAGCTCAGCTCCGAGGTCACCTGCTTCCAGCCTTCGCCGATCTCGCCGAACACCATGTCGTCGGGCACGAACGCCTCGTCCAGGATGACCTCGTTGAAGTGATGCGCGCCGTTCATCGACACGATGGGGCGGATCTCGACGCCGGGCCCGCGCAGGTTGACGATGAACTGGCTGAGCCCCGCATGCCGATGCACTGGATCTACCGGTGCGGTACGTGCGATCACGATGAATGCGTGCGCCAGGTGTGCGCCCGACGTCCAGACTTTGGTGCCGGACAGCGTCCAGCCGCCGTCGACACGGGTCGCCCGGGTCCGCACGCTGGCCAGGTCCGAACCGGAGTCCGGCTCGCTCATGCCGATGGCGAAGAAGCATTCCCCACGCACGATCCGGGGCAGGAACTCGGACTTCTGAACTTCGGTGCCGTACTTGAGCAGCGACGGCACAATCTGGCGGTCGGCGATCCAGTGCGCGGCGACCGGGGCGCCGGCGGCCAGCAGTTCCTCGGTGACGACGAAGCGTTCCACGAATGAGCGGGCGTGCCCGCCGTACTCGGCGGGTACCGTCATGCCCAGCCAGCCGCGGGCGGCGAGCGCGGCGGTGAAGTTCTCGTCCCAGCCCGACAGCCACGCATCGACGGCCGGGGTGAACGCGCCGGCGGCCAGCTGCTCGGCGAGGAACTGCCGGACCTCGTCTCGCAGGTCGACCGTCGTGGCGGGGTCGACGGTCGCGGGTGGCACCAACCGGGGGACCGGCACTATTGGCGTCCTGTGAACACGGAATCGGTATCCCTTCAGTGGCTGCTCGATTCGAGGCTGAACCGGTCTCGCAGGACACGCTTGAGCAGCTTGCCGCTGGGGTTCTTCGGCAACGAGTCGACGAAGAAAACGTGCTTGGGTGTCTTGAAACCGGCCAGGTGTGCCCGGCAGTGGGCGAGGATGTCCTCCTCGGTCGGGCTGGTGCCCGCGCGGACGACGACAGCTGCGACCACGGCTTCCACCCAGACCGGGTGCGATAGACCGAACACCGCGGCTTCCTCGATTCCGCTGTGCCGGTACAGGACTTCCTCGACCTCCCGGCTGGCGACGTTCTCGCCACCGGTCTTGATCATGTCCTTCTTGCGGTCCACCACGTACAGCAGGCCGTGTTCGTCGAAGTAGCCGAGGTCGCCGGAGTGGAACCAGCCACCCTGGAAGGCCTGCCGGGTCTTCTCGGGATCGTCCAGATAGCCGACCATCAAATGCGGGCTGCGGTGCGCGATCTCGCCGACGGTGCCCGGCGCGGCCGGGTTGCCCTCGTCGTCCAGTACTGCCGTCTCGACGTTCAGCACGGGGCGTCCGGCCGCGCCGCCGTGCGCGTCCTGCTCGTCGGGCCCCAGCGCGGTAGCCAGCGGTGCCATCTCGGTCTGGCCGTAGAAGTTCCACAACCTCAGATTGGGCAGCCGGTCGCGGATCTCGGCGAGGATTTCGACCGGCATGGCCGACGCGCCGTAGTACCCCTTGCGCAGGCTGGACAGGTCCACTTCGTCGAACACCGGTGAGCGCAGCAGTGAGATCCACACCGTCGGGGGCGCGAAGTAGTTGGTGACGGCGTGGCGCTCGATGGTGCGCAGCACCACTTCGGGGTCCGGCCGCGGCAGGATGATGCTGGTTGCGCCGAGGTAGACGTCGGTCGCCAGGAAGTTGTCCAGCTGTGCGCAGTGGTAGAGCGGCAGCGAGTGGATCTCGACGTCGTCGTGTGACATATCGCCGGCGACGATGGTGCTGATGTAGTTCCACATCAGGCTGCGGCTGGTGTGCATGGCGCCTTTGGGGCGGGATTCGGTTCCGCTGGTGTACATCAGCCGCACCAGCTGGTCGTCGTCGATGTGCGGGTGCGGTGCCGGGGTGGCGGTGGTCAGCCACTGCGCGAAGTCGTCCCATCCGGCAGGCGGATGGTCGCCGGCCGGCATCAGCGCGACCTTCGTCGTGACCGAGCCGCCCAGCCGCATCGCCTGCTCGGCCGTCGGCATCAAAGCGCCCTCGACGATGAATCCGCCGACCCGGCTGTGGCGCAGGATGTAGGAGATTTCCTCGGCGGTGAGCATGAAGTTGATGGGTACCAGAACCACCGCGGCGCGCGCGGTCGCGAACGCCAGCACCGCATACTGCCAGCAGTTGTGCGACAGCAGTGCGACGCGATCACCGGGCCGAAACCCGTTGTCGTGCAGCGCTGCTGCCACCCTGTCCACCAGCTTCTCGAATTCGGCGAACGTCAGTGCCACGTCACCGTCGATGATCGCGGTCTTGTCCGGGTGCCTGCGGGCCGTGCGGCGGGGGATGTCGCCGAGCGCCTGACTCCGAGCGCGGGCGATCGGGGCGTCGAGTTCGCCATGCGTTGTCATCGCCCCTTGCATGCACGTCACGGTAGGCGCCACAGCCCGGCGCCCCGACGCCGGTGTCCCACTGAGTAGACACGCCAGTGCGCGACGGCGGCCATCGCCTCGATACTCGATGCCATGAGACCGGCCGAGCTAGATCCCGGCGAGCTGCGGACAAACCTGCGCCAGGCAGATCCCGGGGTGCTGGTTGCCGTGTTGGCGCAGCTGACCGGCGACCCCGCGGTGGTCGATCGCTTCGCGCCCCGGATCACCTACGTCCCCGCCCCGCCGGAGCAGGCCGGTCTGACCGACCCTTCGACCCTCGCGGAGCTGATCGAGGCGGTGGTTGCCGCTTTGCAGTCGCCCCGCCCAGCCGGCGCCAGCGTCGCCGACGACCCCGACCTGTTCGCGCGCATCGCGCCTGTGGCACTCGGCGGAGCCGTCGGAGCCGAGTACTTGCCGCTGTTGCTCGAGCAGGGCGGATTCCATCCGCCGCAACCGGTGCTGCCGCGCACCGCCAAGCTTCCGGACGGCTTCCGGGTCGCGATCATCGGCGCGGGCATCGCGGGCCTGACCGCGGCGCTGGAGTTGGCCGCCGCAGGTATCGATTACCAGATCTTCGACCGCAACGACGAGGTCGGCGGCACCTGGTACACCACCACCTACCCGGGCATCGGCGTGGACACCCCTTCGGCGTACTACTCGCTGTCGCGCGACATCAACGGCGACTGGTCGAGTTACTACCCGCTGGGCGCGGAATACCAGCGCTATCTGGAGTCGGTGGCCGACAAGTACAACCTGCGCGAGCACACTCGGCTGGGCACCGAGGTCGAAGCCTTGTGGTGGGACGACGAGCGCCGCCAGTGGCAGATCCACGCGGTGGGCCCCGACGGCACTCGCGACGTCAGCTACGCCAACGTCGTCGTGCCGGCCGCCGGTTACCTGAACCGGCCGCGCTGGCCGGAACTGGCGGGCCGGGGCACGTTCTCGGGAATCGAAATCCATTCGGCGCACTGGGATCCCGAGTTGGACCTGACCGGCAAGCGGGTCGCGATCATCGGCGCGGGCTGCACCGCGGTGCAGATCGTCGACGCCTGTGTCGACCAGGTGGCCCACCTGACCGTGTTCCAGCGTCAGCCGCACTGGGTGGCGCCGCGCCGGCGGCTCACCGACGACGTCCCCGACTACCAGCGCTGGCTCGGCACCCATCTGCCGTACTACGCGAACTGGGTTCGGCTGAAGTCGTTTTGGGGGACCGCGGACAACAACTACCCGGTGATCCTGCGTGACGCCGAGTGGGCGGCCGGGCACCTGTCGATCTCGCCCGCGAACGACATGCTGCTGCAGATGTGCCTGGAGTACATCGACCGGGTGTTCGGCGCCGGCACCGAGCTGGCCCGCAAGGTCACGCCGGATTTCGCGCCGTATGGAAAACGCATCATCCGCGATCCCGGCGGGTACTACGCCGCGCTGGCACGTGACCACGTGGATGTGGAGGCCAGCCAGCCCGCGGGAGTCAACGCAGCCGGTATCGTGACGGCCGACGGCCACCAGATCGACCTTGACGTCATCGTCTACGCGACCGGCTACTATCTGGATTTCCTTTCCACCGTGGATATTCGGGGCCGCGACGGTAAGAAGCTGGCCGACGAGTGGGGCGACAGCCCGCGGGCCTACCGCGGCGGAACGGTGCCCGGCTTCCCGAACCTGTTCATCTCGTCGGCGCCCAACTACAGTCCGGGGCACGGCGCGGGCCACAACTTCGGCGTCGAGGCGATGGTGCACTTCGTGATGGAATGCCTGCAATTGATGGCGCTGCGAAAGGCATCCGTGATGGAGGTGACACAGCGAGCCTACGAGGATTACGTTGCCGACATCGATGCCACGATGGCCGGAACCGTCTGGTGCCACACTCCGTCGGCGCACACCTACTACCGGTCCGGGGGTCGCATCGTCACCGCGTTCCCGTACCGCCTGGTCGATGTCTGGTATGGTCATCGCGCTCCGGTTGAAGAAGACTTCGAACTTCGATGAGCGAGTTGCTTTGCGGCAAAACCGCTTTGGTTACCGGTAGCAGCCGGGGAATCGGCCGCGCTATCGCGCAGCGGTTGGCCGCCGAGGGCGCCACCGTGGCGGTGACGGCCCGGTCGTATGCACCGTCCTCGTCGCTGCGGGCCGGCGGGGCTGCCGTCCTCCCTGGCAGTATCGGTGAGACGGTGGAGCTGATCGAGGCGGCCGGCGGCACGGCTTTCGGGGTGGCCGCGGACCTGGAAGCCGCCGGCCAACGCGACGGGTTGGTCGACGAGGTGCTAGATCGCACTGGCCGCCTCGACATTCTGGTCAACAACGCCGGCTTCGCCGACTACGGCGTGGTCGAGGAGATGAGCCTGGAGACGTTCGACCGCACTGTGGAGCACTATCTGCGGACGCCGTTCGTGTTGACGAAAGCGGCTGTGCCGCATATGCGTGAGCAGGGCGCCGGCTGGGTCGTCAATATAGGGTCGGTGACGGGGGTGGCCCCGGTACGCCCGTATCGGGAATACAACAAGACCTCGGGCGACGTGATCTATGCGTCGTTGAAGGCAGCGCTGCACCGCTTCACTCAGGGTGTGGCCGCTGAACTGCTCGACGCAAATATCGCGGTCAATTGCGTGGGGCCTTCCACCGCGATCCGTACACCCGGTGCGGCACAACTGATTCCGGACACCTTCCCGACCGAACCGGTCGAGTACCTGGCCGAGACGGTGTTGGCGATGTGTCACCTGCCGGCCGCCGAGCGGACCGGGCTCGTCGCGTTCAGCCTGCACTATCCGTGGTCGCAGGGGCTGAAGGTGCACAGCCTCGATGGCACACAGTTGCTGCCGCCGCTGCAGCCGCCGGCTTCGGCCAACCCCAACATCCTGCCTGCCGGACTTTAACTGCGCGAGCAGACGCAAAAGCACCCGCACGCGCGGCGTGTCGGTGCTTTTGCGTCTGCTGGCCCTATGCGCCGGACGTCACGGGCATGATTGGGATCTTCTTCATCGCACTCAGTCGAGGGTCGGGCGCCGCAGCGGCAGCGGCATGATTCTCTTTGCCGCGGGTGTAGGTCCAGACGCAGAACGGCTCACCTTGCGCGAACTTGAAGTCTTTGGGGGGCAGGTTGATGTCCAGTTTGCAGCCCGGGAAGAACGGCGCCGAGATCCGCTGCTCGAAGGTGCAGTTCATCCACGCGCGCGCCGGCGGATAAAGGCCCTCGTCGGTGTACTTCTGCAGCACCTCGCAGCGTCGCATGTTGAGGACTACGTGGTCGGGGTTATGCACGATGTACTCGCCCCCGTAGCCGAGCGTGCCGTCGATGCTGAGGCAGGCCAGCTTGAGATAGTCGACGACGTGCACGGGCTCGATTTTGAACACGTCAGCCAGCTTGGGGTATTCGTAGTCGATGATCAGCTGGTACATATCCGGCAATCCGAGCCAGACCTCCTCCTCGGGGATGAATTTTGTCCACTGGTCGATGAAGTAGTTATGTCCCTTCAGGTACTGGTCCCAGTAGGTCTTGATCAGCCGGATCAGGGCCTCCTTGGTCAGGTCCTCCGCGTGGATGTCGAACGGAATAGCTTGGTACTGAGCGTTTTTCCAGTCCCATGCGCGTGGGGCGATGTACCGACCCATTGGCATCACCTGCCGCATCACGGCTCGTGACACCTCGGCGGCAACGTCCATCGCGGCATTGATGCCGATCTTCGACGAATAGGTTGTCACGTGCGCATAGGACACGAAATTCAGCGTGTCCTCGAACACGCGGGCCAAACCTGCCAGGAAGTCCCGCGAGAAGTCTTCGATATTGCCAACCTTGCCCATGAAGTCGTGGGTGTAGTCGTCGTAGTTGAGTTCGGTTGCCATTCGGGTTCTCCGTCTTCCGGTCGCGATGGTGTGAAATTCTCGGCGTATGCCGTGGCGCTGCAGAGCGACACACGACTTGTGTCATAATCTGCATGACTGTCAGAATCTGACATCAATCATGGTAAGCTAAGCCGCGGCACAAAGGCAAGACAAATCGACGGCGGACTGGAATCACCGGGCGGTTACGATGACCAAGCCCGCGCCGGGCAAACGAAGGAGCCTCACGTGAATGCGCCGAGCAGGCCGAATTTGACCGAGCGGCGTGTGGAAGAGCTCCGGATGACGATCGCCCAGACTGCGCGCGACATCTTCCTCGCGGATGGCTCGACGTCGGCGACCGTGGAGCGAATCTGCGATGTCGTGGGTATCGCGCCGCGCACATTCCACCGTCACTTCCCGGCCAAAGAAGACGTCGTGATGCCACTGTTCCGTCGGTTCGGTGGACTGAGCACTCAAGTCCTCGAACAGGCGCCACCGACCAGCGACACCGTCGAGACACTGGTCGAGGCCTTCGGCACCGAGGTCGTCAAGCGTGGGGAAGTCGAGATGGACCGAAAGTTCATGTTGCTCATGATCACCGAACCTCAGTACCGGCTTCGTTGGCTCGACTGGGGGCAGGATCTGGTCGACCCGATTTCGGATTTCCTCGCCGCTCGCTTCGATCTCGGTAGCGATCCCTTCATCCGGACGTTGCCTGCCCAGTTGGTGATTCAGGTCTGTCGCCAGGCCTATGTTCACTGGGCAGAGCAAGGCGACTTCGAAAGTCTGCGATCAGCGTTGCGTGCGGGCATGCGGATGATCGTCGGGACACTGCCACCGCGGTAGCACGCACTAGCAGGTGAGCACTGGATCGGTGATCGCACAGAAGCTGTGGCACAACCGATCCCGGATGATCACGTCGGTGGTTTCGGGGTCGAACCAGCGGTCGACGACGGCCCAGTGAATGGGGTGCATCAGGTAGGCGCCCATCAGCCCGTCGACGTCGGAGAATTCCTGCTCGAACACGTGTGTCCACGCCGTGGCGCCGATGGCATCGGATACGCGGCTCAGTTGCCAGGCGCGGATCGTCGATACGTAGCGCGGCATCGACGCCAGCTCTCGCTCGAAGCGGGCGATCGTGGCTGCGTCGGTGCCGGACTGTACGCGCACCAGCAGTGTGCGATACACCGTGCCCGGTGTTTCGCCGCAGGGTCTGGGCGCGCCCGCATAAGCCACGCCGTCGATCCGGGTCACCGCGGGGTCGGCCAGTAGTGCGGCGAACCTGTTTGCCGCGCAATCCCGTTGATCTTCAGCGGCGAAACGTAGGTGCAGCAGGATGTCACCCCCGTTACGTGAGCCGGGCAGCGTCGGCTGCACGACCCAGCGCGTCGCACCGGAAACCTCTGCGGCAGATCGTAATTCACTGAGCACTCGGTCGCGATCGGGCTCCGCGACGTCGAGCAGACGCGTGACGTTATACATCACACAGACCGTCCACGTCGTCGGCCGCCGCGGCGAAAGAGCGCGACCTTTCCTGCACCAATTCGCGGATTTGTGACCACCATTGGCCCAGTGTGGGGTCCGGTCGCCCTTTCCAGGTCATCGCCCACCACGCCTGTGGGCTGGGCAGCGTCCAGGTGATGGTGATGGTGTTGAGCTGCCCGTCGGAGTCGTCGAACCAGATCGGTGGGCTGACCAGAACGTCGCGCAGCGTCATGCCGCGCTCGCGCGCGCCCGGGGCGTACTCGGTCAGGTAGGCATCGACGAACCGCCTGGCGCAGCCCGGCCGGGTCACCACGCGGTCGATCACGAACACTTCGCCGTCAGCCATGCTTCGACCGTATGGCACCGCTGATGCGGCGTTTGTCGTACTCCCGGACACCGGGAAAGTACCTTGGTTCGGCAGCAGAATTCGGGTAACGATGGCCGAATGACAACGGCGATCCCCGATCCTTTCGCTCCCGCCCGGTTGGGGCCGGTGACGTTGCGCAACAGGGTTATCAAGGCCGCCACATCGGAGGGGCGATCTCCGGATGGCCTGGTCACCGACGACCTCACCGAATTCCACCGCACCTTCGGCCAGGGCGGCGTCGGCATGACGACCGTCGCCTATTGTTGTGTGTCACGCGAGGGCGCCAGCGCACCCGGACAGATCGTGATGCGCCGGACTGCATTGCCCGGGCTGCGCAGGCTGACCGACGCCGTTCATCGGGACGGCGCGGCGATCTCGGCCCAGCTCGGGCACGCCGGAGTGGTGGCCCACAAGAAGCTCACCGGGGTTACCCCGGTCGCGCCGAGCAGGTTCGTCAATCCGGCGTCCGTGTGCCCGGCAGCATCTGGGTCGAGGAAGCGCTGCGAACCGCAGCGCTGCTCGACGCCGACGCCACTCTTGACGCGATCGAATTGACGCAGGGTTCGTCGGTCTTCAAGCCGATGTACCTGTTCCGCGGCGACATACCGGTCAAAGAGTTCGCCCAGGTGATGCCGCAGCCTATGCGCGCCGACATTCGGTTCATCGGCAGGTGGGCGATGCGCGACTACCCCTACCACGATCTCTACATGCTGGAGAATGCCCGCCAATTCGTGCCGGTGATGCGCAATACCAAGCTGATCCTGCTCGGCGGCATCACGAACCGGGACCACGTCGAGACCGCCATACGAGAAGGTTTCGACTTCGTCGCGATGGGGCGGGCACTGCTGCGCGAGCCCGACCTGGTCGCCAAGATGATCGCCGACCCGCAAGCGCGCAGCAGATGCACCCACAACGACAAATGCATGGTCACCGTCTTCGGGCGGACGCATTGCGTGCTTGACCCAGAACAACGTTATGGTGCCGCCGATGTGCAGGCGACCCGGCAGTTGGAGATCCACCATTCTCCCGCTGGTTGACACAACTCGTCAGTAGCTTCCCAACCGGGGGAAGCGGGCGGATTGCGGCCGTCTGTCGGCGGTTAGCGTAGCGGGCGATCCCACCGCTGCGATCCCACCCACGAGCCCAGCCGAAGGATAGCGATATGCCCGAATCCGTATTAGATATTCCGGAAATCGACAAGTTCGACCCGGTCCTCGTCGAGCGCTGGATGTCGGTGCTTCGGCCTGCGGTCAAAGCGTGGCTGCGTTCGGAGGTGCGAGGTCTGGATCGGATCCCACCGGGCGGTGTTCTGTTGGTCTCCAACCACTCCGGCGGTGCCTTGCCTACCGATATGCCGGTCTTCGCCACCGACTATTACGGAAAGTTCGGGTTCGGCCGGCCGCTCTACGGCCTGGCTCACGACATCGTCTTGAGCGGACCGACTTCCGGTCTGATGCGACGCCTTGGACTTATCGGCGCCAGTCGCCCCAACGCCGCGAGCGCGTTGTGCAGCGGTGCGGCGGTGCTCGTCTTCCCGGGCGGAGACTACGACGCGTACCGCCCCACGTGGCAGCAGAACACCGTCGACTTCAGGGGCCGCAAGGGTTACGTCAAGGCGGCCATCGAGGCGGGTGTGCCCATCGTTCCGATGGTTTCCATCGGCGGCCAAGAGGGCCAGCTGTATCTGGGCCGCGGCATGTGGTTGGCGAAGCGGCTGGGGCTGAAAGAGCGGATGCGCACCGACATCCTCCCGATATCGCTGGGACTCCCGTTCGGGCTGGCCTTGATCCCGCTCAACCTGCCGCTGCCCACCAAAGTCGTCACGCAGGTTCTCGGACCGATCGACATCGCGGCACGGTTCGGCGAGAATCCAGACATCGACGCGGTGGACGCCTACGTGCGCTCGGTGATGCAGGATGCCCTGAAAGGGCTTGCGGCACAACGGCGCTTTCCGATCGTCGGCTGACCAAATGCGAATCATCGTCACCGGTGCCGACGGCGGCGGCGAGTTACCCAACGGCGCCTATCCCGTGCTACGAGGACCGCTGCACTTGTGGGAAAACCCGGCTGGCTCGAATTGATCGCTACGCTGCCGACCCGGTAGTCGCCCGACGACTATGGACCGTCTCCGTGCAGCTGACCGGCTGCAATTGGTCGGGTCGCTAAGGCACGTCGCCGGAACACTGAGCCGGCTATTGCCGCGTCAACCGCATCATGCGGATCTGGCGAATGCCTTCAGTTCGGCCGGCGTACTTCAGATAGCCGGGATACAGCTTGATCGCAAGGTCGAAAAGCCTGTCTCGATCTTCATTCGCGACCTCGCGGGCAACAAACCGGCCCATTGCGGCACCCACGCGAAGATCGCAATCCGGATGAGCCGCCAGGTTGTAATACCACCCCGGATTGCGTCCACTGCCAAAGTTGGAGGCGGCCAAGACCACGTCATCTCCGTCGGTGAAGTATTGCAGCGGAGTCTCGCGCTGCAGCCCGCTGCGGGCACCCGTGGAGATCAACACGGCTATCGGCGCCGTGCCCATCGTGACACTGACATGGCCCCGGGTAGCCCTCAGCGCCAGCTGGTCGAGTGGCACAACCAGCGAACGCGTCAGGGAAACACCAAGTCTCGTCGCGAAGAACCATTGCAGCCCACGCTTGAACACACCACGGTGAGCACAGGGATCGGCACGGGGGATGCCGTTTAGGGTACCAGTCGAAATTGGTTGCCTTACTTACGATTTAGTGGGCGCTAGCTATGGTTTAGCGCCCCGCACGGCGCCGTGGTCGACCGTGTCCCGCTCATCGGTTGCCGAAGGCGGCCTTGACCAACGAGTTGGGCGAGCTCGAGGCAGGCTCGGCGGCGAGCTTCGTGCGCGATGTCGAGCATCGGCATCGTCATGAAACCGTGTATGCCACCGTCGAATTGGGCACGTCGCACCGGTACCCCCGCGGCATCGAGCGCCGACGCGTAGGCGATCCCTTCGTCGCGCAGGGGGTCGTGTCCGGCGATCACGACCACTGCGGGCGGCAGTCCGCTCAGCTCCGCGTTCAGTGGTGTGGCATAGGAGTGTGCGCGGTCGGTGACTGCCGGGACATACTGGTCCCAGTACCACCGCAGCGCCGGCTTGGGGTTGTAATAGCCATGGCCGAACAGCCGGTAGGACTCGGTGTCGAAGTCCGCTGCGATGACTGGGTAGAGGAGCAACTGCGCGGCCAGCGCCGGGGCGCCGCAGTCGCGCGCCATTAGGGCGGTCACCGCGGCGAGGTTACCTCCGGCGCTGTCGCCGCCGACGACGATGCGTTGCGGGTCAGCGCCCAGCAGCGACGCGTTGTCCGAAGCCCACTCGGTGGCCGCGTACAGGTCGTCGGCTGCCGCGGGCCACCGGTGTTCGGGCGCCAGCCGGTAAGCCACCGAGATAACAACGGCGGGAAGACGATTGGCGATATCGCGACACAGGCCATCGTGGCTGTCGAGGTCGCAGAACACGAATCCGCCACCGTGCGCATACACCAGGATTGGCAGGTTGTTTCCGTTGGGCCGGTAAATCCGCACGGGAATTTCGCCGCCGGGTCCGGGAACGGTCTCGTCACGGACCTCGGCGACCGGCTCGGGCTCGGCCGCCGGCACGACTCGGGATCGGATGGTCTCCCTGGCCTGCGCGCCGGTCATGGTGTGCACCGGCGGAAAGCCAGCGTCCAGCGTCTCGATCAGTGCGGCGATCTGCGGATCGAGGTTCACGCGTACTGCAGGGCGGGCCTCGGCGCGGAATGCGAGTTCCGCAGCGGCCGCAGCGGCTGCAGGGTCGGCGCCACCCGCTGCGGGCCGTCCTCGACGTTGCGCCAGATGCCCATCGCCGTCATGCGGACCGGGGCCGTCAGGCGCTGATCGAATGCCATGCGGTTCATCGGACCGGACACCGAGACCGCGGCGACCGCCTCGCCCGGACTGCCGATAGGGGCCGCGACGCAACCGAATCCGAGTAGCGATTCTTCGCGCTCGAACGCCACGCCGTGGGCGCGAACCTTGGCCAGTTCGACCGCCAGTTGCGAGCTGGTAGAGATCGAGTACTTGGTCTTGCGGGCGCGCAGATCCACTTCTGCGTCCTCGTCGGAATAGGCCAAGATCGCCTTGCCGACGGCAGTGCAGTGGGCCGGCTGACGACCGCCGACGCGGGAGGGCAGCGCGCCGACCACCCGGTCGCCGACCTTCTCGAGGTAAACGACGTCGGCGCCGTCCAGAACCGCGAGGTGTACGACAAGCCCAGTGGCGCGGTGCAATTCGCCCAGCAGCGGCTTGGCCGCACGCACCAGGCGGTCCTGGTGTACTGCCAGCGAGCCCAGCTCCACCAGGCGCATGCCGAGCTCATAGTCGCGACCGCTACGGCGCAGCCAGCGCAACTGCACTAGCCGCTCGAGCATCCGGTGCGCGGAGGAACGCGGCAGCCCGGTGCGGCGGACGATCTGGGCGAGCGTCAGCCGTCCCGGTCCGTCGAAAGCGTCGAGGACCAGCGAGATGCGGTCGATAACGGCGCTGGGGGTGGCTGGTTCGGCGGTTTCAACGGTCCGGGTGGTCATCGGTCCTCCAGGGGCTGTGTGTACCTGAATGATATATTCCTAATAGGAATATATCAGTTTGTATCACATCGATGTGCCGGTTGTCACGCAACCCGGCCGAGCAGACGCAAAAGCACCCGCACGCTCGGCGTGTCAGGTGCTGTTGCGTCCGCTCGGTAACTCAGCGTGCGTAGGCCGGCCCCTGGGCCAGCAGGTGCCGGCGCACCAGCTTGTGCCAGCGTCGTTGCCGGTAACGGAAAAGGCCCGTCGCCACCGTGGCCGCGATCGGGGTGAGCGGCCCGGCGTCAATATCGATGGTGTCGCTGTACCGGCAGGAGTTCTCGTCGACCGCTTCGACGTGCAGGGTGTGGTTCCAGATCTTGAGGACGCCGCCGTTCTCGCGGGTCCGCACCGTCTTGGTGGCCTCGTCGACCTCGACGACTTCGATCGTGTGCCGGTACGCCGGTATCAGGTGGAAAGCGATCAGCCATCCGGTGCCGGCCTCGCCCGCGCGTAGCGGCTCCGAGCGCCCGCCCAGGACCGGGAAGCCGAACAGGCCCTTGCATACATAGAGGAACGTGACCGGGGACAGCATCGCCGGCCACACCCGGTCAGCAGTCGTGGGCAGTACGGTTTCGAGGTGAACTGTTCGCATCGGCGGACTCCTTGAAGATTTATTAGGTTACCCTAATTTTCACTGGTCACGGCCTGGATGACTACTCGCTTTTGGGAAAGGAGCTCCGAGATCGCCCCACCAGACCGGTTCCGGCAGCGCAAGCAGCCCAAACAGCAGCGAGCCGCCCAGACGATGCAACGAATCCTGGAAGCGGCGGCTCACGTTTTCGCCGAACACGGCTATGTCGGCGGGACCACCAACCGCATCGCCGAGCAGGCGGGGATCTCGATCGGCTCGCTGTATCAGTACTTCCCCAACAAGGACGCTGTCCTGCGGGCGCTGATGGACTCCCACGTCGACGACGGCGCTCGATTGCTCAGCGAACGGCTGTCTGAAGGCCTGCCAGAGAAACTCGAGGACACCCTGCGGGTCTTCGTGCGCGCGACCATCGACAACCACCGCGACAACCCGCGGTTGCACCGGGTGCTGTTCGAAGAGGCGCCCCGGGCGCCGGCGTTTCTCGCGCGGGTGCACGAGCTGGAACAGCTGACGGTGGATGCGACGGTCCGACTGCTCGAACAGCACCCCGACGCGCGTGCCGGCGGCAGACTCAACGCCCAGATCGCGGTGACCACCATTGAGTCGCTCGTGCACCGGATCGTCACGTCGCAGACGCCCGTCGACCCGCAACAGCTCGAAGACGAAATCGTCGCCCTGCTCACCGGGTACCTCGCTGCGCCGAGCCCTTGAGGTCATAGAAGGTCATCGGAGGTCGTAGTCGCCCCATCGCAGCGGCAGACTGCTTGGCATGATCGCGCCGCCCTGCGTGAAGGTGAAGTTCGGGGTGAAGCCGGGTTCCAGTTCGAAATCCGGTACGGCGCGCAACCATTCGGCCACGATCACGGTCAGTTCCGTGCGGGCCAGGGCCTTGCCCAGGCAGCGGTGGACGCCGCCGCCGAAGCTGCGGTGTGGCTTGGGGTGAATCGTTTCGTGGTCGCCAAATGCCACCGACGACTCTTCGCCGTCGTCGAGGTTGGCCGACGCCAGGCATAGGCGCACCACAGAGCCCGCCGGTATCGTGACGCCGGCGATCGTTACCTCTTGCGTGGTGAAGCGTCCGATGAACGGAAGGGGCGTCTCACGTCGCACGACTTCTTCAGCGAACGTCCTGATCTGATCGGGGTTGCCGCGAAGCAGGGAACGCGACTCGGGGGCGCGCGCCAATTGAAGTAGCGCCGACCCGATGGCTGCCTGCATGCCATCCTGGGCAAAACAAAGAAGGACATACAACCCGATCACTTCGTCTTCGGTGAGGGGGTCGTCGCCGGTCAGCAGCTGGGCAGCAAGAGCCGGCCGCTCGTCGCTGGTGATCGCCTCGACAAGGTAGTTCAGCAACTCGAATGCGGGCGGCGACATGGGCATGTCCCAGTTGACGGCCTCCGCCCAAGCGGCCAACTTCTCTCTGTCGTCCAGCGGCAGCCCGCATAGTGTCAGCAACACCACGAACGGGAACGGGTTGGCGATGTCACGGATCGCCTCGCATGCACCGTTGGCCGCGACAGCGTCAATGAGCGCTGACGCCTGCTCCCGCAGCGCGGGCACCAGCTCGTCCACCGCCCGGCGGCTGAAGAAGGGTCGCAGAATTCGGCGGAAACGCGTGTGCTCGGGAGGATCGAATGCAATGGGGACTGGAATGGGGAGGGATTTCGCCCCGACGCCGGATGCGCTGAGCGGTTTCCGGCGTGAGGCGAATATGGCATGGCTGCGGAGCGCTGCGCGCACGTCATCACCGCGCGTCACGACGTAGTAACCGCTTCGATCCCGAAACACGCCGCCGGCCTGCAGCGCGCGCCAATAGTCCCTCGGGTCTTTTGCGATGAGAGACCTGCTGTCGTCTACGAATGGGGGCGGCGGGAGGGGGAATCGGCTCACTCAGCCGACCGCCGCGCGGGTGGATCGATTGTGCTCACGGCGTGATGATAGGGCAGAATTTCCATTTACTTCGGACAGCTAACTCGCGACTGCCCTACCCCCGTTTGCTAATTTCGCATTGAAAGTGCATCAATGGCAGACACTTTCAACGTAATAGTGAGGTGTGTCGATAGAACTCGGTAGTGCGGCGCCATTCTTTCATGGGTTTTAAATAGCTATTGCGTTCGTTTAGCAACGACTTCGAGTGTGTTGCTTTCCGCGGCCGTGGCGACAATGCGGGGCTAGCGCGCTGCTGACCGTCCCGCGCGGCGGCCGTAGAAGCTGCCGTCGCCCAGCGAGATGCCGCTGGCGTAACCCCACGCGGCCAGTCCGGCCGCCGACCGGCCGGCTGCGAAAAGGCCCCGGATGGGCTCGCCGCTGACGTGCAGAACCTCCGCGTCCAGCGTGGTGCGCAGCCCGCCCAGGGTGAAGCCGCCGGTGCACTCCCGCAGGTCGATCGCGCCGACCGGGGAACCGATCGGCCTGCACCACTCCGGCTTCTTGTGCAGCAGCGGATCCTCGCCGCGCGCCGCGCCGTCGTTGTAGGCGGACACCGTCGCCTGCAGCGAACCCGGCGCCAGACCGATGTCGCGTTCCAGGTCGGCGATGCTGTCCGCGACCCAGGTCGGTTGGCGCAGCATGAATTTCGGCGACCACGACGACATCGCCGCTTCCTGGGCGTCGCTGTCCATGATCAGATACGCGGTGTTGTCCTGCTGGTACAGCGTCAACTGCCCGATCCGGCCGGGATAGGTGTCCTCGGGGACATACCGCTGGCCGCGGCCGTTGACCAGGATGCCGCGCACCAGCTGCTGCGGGTCGATGAAGATCGCGACCTCGGTGGCGTCCATGCGTGCCAGGTCGGCGCCCAGCGCCTGGCCCATCCGGATCGCCTGCCCGTCGTGCTGCTCGATCGACGCGGCCGGGCGACCGGCGATCCGCGGCGCGTACTGCGCCACCATCGCGTCGTTGTAGGCGAAACTGCCGGTAGCGAGCACGACTCCGCGGCGCGCCCGAATCGCCATCTCGGTGCCGTACCGGCGGGCCCGGATGCCGACCACCCTGCCGTCGGACTCCACGACCAGGGACCTGACCCGTACGTCGTAGAGCGCCCGCACCCCGGCCGCCTCCGCCGTTTCCACCAGCGGCTTCATCAGCATGTAGCCGGCACTGGCTTGGCCTTGCTTCTTGTTCGACATCTGCGGGACGTGCCCGCGCGGGGCGGGGGTCGCGATGGTGTTGAACGGGTGGGCGTTTTCGCCGCCGCTGTACATCAGGCCCTGGTCGCCCATCGGCTCCCAGCCGGGTTCGCCGAAGAACTCGGCTTTGAACGGCACGCCGCACTCGACGAGCCAGTCGAAGTGGGCGACGCTGCCCGCGCAGTAGTCCGCGATCCGGTCGACGTCGGCGCCGGGTCCCATCGCCACATTCAGGAACGCGGCCATGTTGTCCACGGAATCATCGAAACCGCAGGCCTTTTGCAGCGCGGTGCCACCGCCGAGGTAGATGAAACCACCGGCCATCGCGGCCGCGCCACCCCACGACCCGGTGCGCTCCAGAACCAGGACGTCGGCGCCGTGGCGGGCCGCTTCGACCGCGGCCGCGGCACCCGCGATCCCGTAGCCGGCGATGACGACGTCGGCCTCGTGATCCCACGACGCGATCGAGGCGGCCGGCACCGGCGTCACGTCGCGAAAGGCCGTCACGGCCGCATTGCCGCCGGCGGGTCGCCGAGCCACTGGTGCCCCCAGTAGCTGTCGGCAGTGATTTCCTCTGCGGTGTAATAGGTTTCGTCGACACGCATGCCCTCGGTGCCGAACTCGATGTCCCAGTCACCCGGCGTGCGCACGTAGAACGACACCATCTTGTCGTTGGTGTGGCGGCCCAGTGTCGACGAGATCCGGACAGCGTCGGAGGCGGCGACGCGGTCCAGCGCTGCACCCACGGCGTCCAGGGTGTCGACCTCGACCATGACGTGAATCAAGCCGGGGTCTTTCAGACTCATGGCCGGGCAGATCGCCAGACTGTGGTGGCGCTCGTTGATGCCGAGGAATCGCACCCGGATCGGACCGAACTCAGGCGGCAGGGGCACCCGGAACGCGCCACGGGACCGGAAGCCCAGCACCTCGGTGTAGAACTTGAACATTCCGTTGGGGTCGGTGGCGGGCACGACGACGTGGCCCATGCCCTGATCACCGGTGACGAACCTGGCGCCGAAGGGCGTGATCACCGGGCTGTGGTCGAGCCCCGGGCCGTGGAACACCTCGAGGCTTGTTCCGGCCGGGTCCTTGAAAGCGATCGCCTCTTCGACGCGACGGGCTTCGGTCTGCTCGAGCGACAGCTTGGTGTACTCCACTCCGGCGCTCTCCAGTGCCGCCCTGACCCGCTTGAGCGCGGCGCGGTCGCGGACTTCCCAGCCGACGGTGACGACGCGGTCGGTGTCGCCGGGGACCACGATGATGCGGGCCACCCGCTCGTCCATCCGCAGGTAGAGCGCCGACGGGTCGGGCCCTTGCCCTTCCGCGAAGCCCAGCACGTCGAACGCGAACTTGCGCCAGCCCCCGATATCGTTGGTCGAAATGGTGATATAGCCAAGGCTTTTCAGGTCGCTCACGCCAAAAACTCCTCTAAATCAAAGCCCGCAGCGGACCCATCGGGGGGTCGATGCCCAGCGAGCTCAGCGACGACGCGTGGTAGGTGGAGCCGGGGACGTGGATGGCGTGCATCTGGCCGACGTGCACATCACGCCAATACCGCTGCAGCGGCTTGTCCATCCGCGAAGCGTTGCCGCCGGAGCGGGCGAAGATCTCGTCGACGGCAGACACCGCGCGCCACACCGCCCGCACCTGGGTACGGCGCCCGGCCGCGCGGTCCGCGAACGACACCTCCTTGCCGGCGGCGACCATGTCGTAAATGCGGTCGGCGTTGGCCAGCAGCTCCTGGCGCGCGGCGTTGATGTCGGCAGCGGCCTCACCGATGGCGTACATGACGTAGGGGTCGTCCTTGATCGCCGTTCCGGTCGCGCCGACGCGCTCCCGTTGGTAGTCCAGGTGCGCGGCCAGCGCGCCCTCGGCGATGCCGATGGTCGCCGCCGAGATGCCCAGCGGGAACATCGTCGACCACGGCATCAGGTACAGCGGCTCGGTCATGCCGGCCTCACGCTGGGCGGTGCCGTCCATCACCTTCGTCGCGTCCATGGTCCGGTACGTCGGGACGAACGCGTCCTTGACGATGACGTCCTTGGAGCCGGTTCCGCGCAGCCCCACCACATTCCACGAGTCCTCGACGATCTCGTAGTCCTTGCGGGGCAGGATCATGTGCAACATCTGGGGCGGCATCAGCGGTATGCCTTTTTCGTCGCCGAGCATCGCGCCCAGGATGATCCAGTCGCAATGGTCGGTGCCCGAGCTGAACTGCCAGCGCCCGTTGAAGATGTAGCCGCCGTCGACCGGCTTGGCCACGCCCTGCGGTGCGTAGGGGGAGGCCATCCAGGTGTCGACGTCGTCGGCCCAGATCTCGGCGGCGACCTTCGGGTCGGCGTACGCCAGCTGGTAGGGGTGTACGCCGACCACGCCGACGATCCAGCCGGCGGCCGGATCCAGCGCCGCGGTGGCCATCGTCGCCTCGGCGAACTCGCGGGGGTGGGCCTCAAATCCGCGGTACTGCTTGGTCTGCAGCAGCCGGATCAGTCCGGCCCCTTTCATCATCTTGACGGTCTCGTCGGTGAGGCGGCCGATCTTCTCGGCTTCCGTGGCCTGCTCGCGGAGCTGGTCGGCCAGCGCGACCACCTGGTCAAGTACCCGCTCGGTCATGGTGTCTTCCTTAAGTGTGTGGGCTTCCTAATGGTGTACCGCAGTCCGGGTCCGGCCTCGCCACCGCTCCCGGTGAGCGGACGGAAAAGCGGTCAGAACTCGATGTGCAGCCGCGCGCTCACCGGGCGGGCCTGACACGCCAGAATCAGGCCATCCCGCAGGTCACTGGGCTCGAGGACGTCGCACGCGGCCATGTCGACCTCGCCCTCGATCAGGGTCGCCACGCACGAACCGCAGCGTCCTTCACGGCACGAGTGCGGGACGTCGATACCCGCGTCGAGCAACACGTCGACCAGCGTCTCACTGCGCGGCCAGTCCAACCGGTGCTGCTGGCCGTCCAGATCGACATCGACGATGGGTGCGACTTCTGCCATGAGCCGATGGTCGCTGACCGATCCGTGCCGGAATGCCCACTCACCCAATGGCCGGGAAAACCCGACCAGACCGCCCGGTGACCGGGACAGCGCGGGGTTCGTGATGGCCGAGGTCCTAACCTGAGTGCTTGTGAACTGTGATCAAGACGTCATAGTCGTGGGTGCCGGGTTCGCCGGCCTGTACGCCCTGCACAAGCTGCGCGGCCAGGGGCTGTCGGTGCGGGTGCTCGAGGCCGCACCGGAGCTGGGCGGCACCTGGTATTACAACCGGTATCCGGGCGCCCGGTGCGACGTCGAGAGCGTCGACTACTGCTACTCGTTCTCCGACGAACTGCAGCAGGAGTGGAACTGGACCGAGAAGTACGCCACCCAGGCCGAGATCCTGGCGTACCTGAACTGGGTGGCCGACAGACTGGACCTGCGCCGCGACATCGCCCTGGACACCCGCGTGGTTTCGGCGGTGTTCGACGAGACGACGCTGCGCTGGACGCTGACCACCGGCGCCGATGAGGTGTTCAGCGCGCGATTCTGCGTGATGGCGACCGGGCCGCTGTCGGCCGCGCTGACCCCGGCCTTCGACGGCCTGGACACCTTCGCGGGCGAGATTTACCACACCGCCGCGTGGCCGCACCAGCCCGTCGACTTCACCGGCAAGCGGGTCGCGGTGATCGGCACCGGATCCTCTGGCATCCAATCGATTCCGATCATCGCCGAGCAGGCCGCAGAGCTCTACGTCTTCCAGCGCACCCCCAACTACAGCGTCCCGGCGGGCAACAAACCGTTGTCCACCGAGGAACTCGACGGCATCAAAGCCGACTACACCCAGCGGCGCCAGGTGTCGTGGCGCAGCGGCGGCGGATCACCGCACGTCACTGCCGCCAAGCCGGCGATGGAGTTCACGCCGGCGCAGCGCCGCGCGGCGTTCGAAACACGATGGCAGCTGGGCGGTGTGCTGTTCTCCAAGACCTTCCCCGACCAGATGATCGACCCGGCCGCCAACGAGGAAGCGCGAAAGTTCTACGAGGAGAAGGTCCGCGCCGTGATCGACGACCCCGGGGTCGCCGAGTTGCTGATTCCCAACGACCATCCCATCGGCACCAAGCGAATCTGCACCGACAGCAACTACTTCCAGACCTTCAACAAGCCCAACGTGTCGCTGGTGAGTGTGCGCAACACCCCGATCGAATCCGTCGACGCCACCGGAATCCGTACCAGCGAAACCCACTACGACCTGGACACCATCGTGCTGGCAACGGGTTTCGACGCGATGACCGGAGCGCTGGCCAAGATCGACATCCAGGGCCGCGACGGCATCACGTTGCGTGACGACTGGGAGCACGGTCCGCGTACCTATTTGGGGTTGGGCGTCGACGGGTTCCCCAACATGTTCTTGATCTCTGGTCCGGGAGCCCCGGCGGTGCTGGCGAACATGGTGCTTCATGCGGAGGCGCAGGTGAACTGGATCGCCGCGGCCATCGCCCATCTCGACGACCACGGTTACGCCGCAATCGAAGCCACCGCAGACGGCGTCGACGAATGGGGCGAGGAATGCGCCCGGCGCGCCGAGGCGACACTGTTCACCAAGGCGAACTCCTGGTACATGGGCGCCAACGTGCCCGGAAAGCCGCGTGGCTTCATGCTGTTCGTCGGCGGATTCGCGACGTACAACGATATCTGCGCCGAAGTCGCCGACGCCGGTTACAAGGGATTCGCTCTGGTAAAGAGGCCGCGATGACGGGGTTGCTCGACAAGGTGGTACTGGTCACCGGTGCTGGTCGGGGTACCGGACGCGTCCACTGTCAGCGGTTCGCCGACGAGGGCGCCGATGTGATCGCGCTCGACGTTCCCGGGGCCGCCGACGAATTGCGTGACCTCGCAACAGAAATCGAACAGCGTGGTCGACGCTGCGTGACCGGCCTGGCTGACGTCAGCGACCTCGATGCGGTCACCGCGGGGGTGGATGGCGGTGTCGCCGAATTCGGCCGGCTGGACGTGGTCGTCGCCAACGCCGGAATCCATCTGCCGAGCGCGCCCTCGTGCGAGCTGGATCCGCAGGTCTGGCAGCGCACCCTCGACATCAACCTCACCGGGGTGTGGCACACGGTCAAGGCTGGGGTACCGCATATCGGCGCGGACGGTGGATCCGTCATTATCATCAGCTCCACCAGCGGTATTCGCGGCATGCCCAACAACGCGCCCTATACCGCCAGCAAGCACGCCGTGGTCGGGTTGGCCCGTACCCTCGCCAATGAGTTTGGGCCGCGACGCATTCGGGTCAACACCGTGCACCCCGGCGCGGTCCGGACACCGATGGTGCTCAACGAAGCGACATACCGGCGGCTGCGTCCCGATCTGGAAAACCCGACGGCAGCCGACGCCGCGGAAGTTCTGATGGCGCGCAACCTGCTTCCGGTGCCCTGGGTGGAGCCCGTCGACATCGCCAACGCGGTGCTGTTCCTGGCCTCCGACCAGGGGCGTTACATCACGGGTACTCAGCTCGTCGTCGATGCGGGCATGACCCAAAAGACGACGTGACCGATCTTGCGAAGTACGGCCCCTGGGCCGTGATCGCCGGTGGCTCCGAAGGCGTCGGCGCCGAGTTCGCGCAGCGGTTGGCGGGCGACGGCTTCGGTCTGGTCCTGGTTGCCCGCAAGCCCGGCCCGCTCGACGACACCACGCGGCGTTGTCGCGAGATGGGCGCTGAAGTGCGCACCCTGGCGGTGGATCTTGTTGATCCCGAGGCGATATCGCGAATCGTGGCCGCGACCGCCGACCTGCAGGTTGGGCTGCTGATCTACAACGCCGGCGCGAACACCTGCAGCAAGCCGTTCCTGGACGCCGAGCTTGCCGATTTCGGCCGGGTGATCGACCTCAACGTGATCCGGATGCTGGAGCTCGTCCAGCATTTCGGCCGGCCCATGCGCGCGCGTGGACGGGGCGGCATCCTGCTGGTGGGTTCGATGGCGGGCACCTACGGATCGATGCGCCAGTCGGTGTACTCCGGGGTCAAGGCCTTCAGCAGGCTGTTCGCCGAAAGCCTGTGGCTGGAACTACGTGAATACGGCGTCGACGTACTGGAACTGGTGTTGGGCGTGACCCGGACGCCGGCCATGGCCCGGGCCGGGCTGAACTTCGACGTGGCGGGGGTGCCCATCGCCGAACCGGCCGACGTAGCCCGCGAGGGGCTGCGCAACCTGGCGAACGGCCCGGTGTTCATCGCCGGCGGTAATGCCGTAGCCGTGCACCGAGGCAGTGGGCCGGACCGCGCGGCCATCGTTCTGGGCGCACACCGAACCGTTCAAAAGCTCCTGGGCCGAGGGGATGGATGATGACCGACGTCGACGACCTGGTGGCCCGGCTGCGCCGGCTCGAGGACGAGCGTGACATCGCACGGTTGATCGCCTGCTACGGCCCGGCGGTGGATGCCGGCGATCCCGACGCCACCGCCCGGCTCTGGGCCGCTGACGGCGTCTACGACGTCGAAGGCTGGCGCATGGAGAGCCGGGCGGACGTGCACGCGATGGTGGCTTCGTCGTCGCACCAGAATCTGGTGGCCGGCGGCTGCTGCCATTTTCTGGGGCCCTGCGTCGTGACGGTCACCGGCGACGACGCGGTTGCGGTGTGCGAATCCCTGGTGCTCCTGTGCGACGGCGACGGCTATCGCGTATGGCGCTCGACCGCAAACCATTTCGCGTTGCAGCGGGCCGGCGATAACTGGCAGATCACCGCCCGCACCAGCCGTCTGCTGGACGGCAATCCGCAGGCGCGCGCGTTGTTGACCAGTGGCCTCGCCGGCAGGCTAGCTCCCGGCAGCTAGGGCCCCCGCTTTCTCGCCGGCCCTCTCGCCGGGCTTCTCGTCGGCCTTCTCGGCCGGCGCGGGCCAGGGTGAGGGGACCGGGCGTTGCCGGACGCGTTGTGGCCACCAGAACCATTTGCCCAGCAGCGCGGCGATCGACGGCGTCATCAGGGAGCGGACGATCAGCGTGTCGAACAACAGGCCCAGGCCGATCGTGGTGCCGACCTGACCGATCACGATGAGCTGGCTGACCGCCATCGTCATCATCGTGAACGCGAACACCAGTCCGGCCGACGTGACCACGGATCCGGTGCCGCCCATCGCCCGGATGATCCCGGTGTTCAGGCCGGCATGGATCTCC
>NZ_DATJYB010000515.1:0-4904 GCF_035499775.1 Mycobacterium sp.
CCTGGTGGCCAGCGGTTCGCCCGCAGCAACGCCGACCAGCCGTACCAGCGCAGCTCCCACCGGCGGCGTCACGCCGCTGACCGCCGGCAGCGTCGTGCTCGACGTGATCAATGCCTCGGGCCGGCAAGGCGAGGCCGCGGCGCTCGAAATGTCCTTTGCCACAGGGCACTTCACTCAGGGCGCGATCGGCACCGCCGACTCCACCACTCAGACCAGCACCATCGCCTACGGCCGCGGCGCGAAGGCAGCCGCCACCGAGTTGGCCGACGAATTAGGCGTAACCGCCACCGAATCCGACAGCGTCGCGCCCAACACGGTGCGACTGACCGTCGGGACCGATTCGTCCAGGTTCGACAACCTCATTCAGACATCGCAATCACCAACCGCAACCAAAACCGTCGCGGCGCCCGTCAGCACGGTGCCGGCCACCGGTACCGGCACCCAAGAACCGACACCCACCAACCTGACGCGGATGACCGGCGACAAGATTCCCTGCGTGAAGTGACAAGGGCCTTAAAAGTTTCCGGCTGCGGCAGATAGCTGGGTCGCGCTATCCATTATCGCCAGTCAGGTTCAGGGCGGTGGTCGGCGCGCGGAAGCGGCTTTCCGTCGGACCATGACCACCCTGGCGAGGATCAGTGCTACCGCGATGGCCGCACACATGCCACCACCTGTCCAGAACGGAAGCCCACCGCGGGAAGAATCCTCGGCTTGATTGCCCACGATTATCAGAAGAACCGCAGCAGCGATGAGAATGACAACTGTCACCGCCAATCCGATGAGGATTGCGACACCGGGACGCCCAGCCGGTGATGGAGGTGTTGAATCTGCCCGAGTCGTGTCGGGCTGGCGTTGGCTACTCTTAGAGGAAGCCGTCATCCCTTCTGCTGTAGTTATTTTGGGCTGCGGAGTGATCTCAGGGCGCTCTGGGATTATCGGTGGCCTGGAGGGTACCGGCCCGGCCTCGTTGGGCGACAAGGCACTTGCCACCGGTCGAGGAGTGGGCACCGTGATCGCATCGCGGGCGGCGGCGGCCAGCTCGATCGTGGTGGCATAACGCATATCGCGGTCTTTCGCCATCCCCGTTGCGATGACCTCGTCGACTTCTGCGGGCACGTCGGGTCGGGTGGCCGAGGGTCGCGGCGGGGGGGTGTTGACGTGGGCGAACATCAGGTGTGCCGTCGCGGTACCGGCAAAAGGAGGCTCCCCGGTCAGGGCTTCATACAGCACGCAGGCCAGCGAGTAGATGTCGGCACGGCTATCCTCTTCGGCGCGGGAGTCCAGCCGCTCGGGGGCGATGTAGGCGAAGGTCCCGATCGTGTTGCCGGACTTGGTCATTCGGGTTTCGTCGGCGATGCGGGCGATCCCGAAATCAATCAGGTAAGCGAAGTCGTCGTCGTCGAGCAAGATGTTGGAGGGTTTGATGTCGCGGTGCAGGAGGCCGACCTTGTGGGCGGCATGCAACGCCTTGGCGACCTGGTCGATGATGCGCACCGCGCGGGCGGGATCCAGCGGGCCGTCCGCCAGCACGGTGTCCAGGTCGCGGCCGTTGATCAGCCGCATGCTGACGAACAGCCGGCCATCGATCTCTCCATAGTCATAAATCGGGACAACGTGAGGAGTGTCCAATCGTGCCGCCGCGTGGGCCTCTCGGCGGAACCGCCGCTGAAAATCTTCGTCCTCGGACAGATGTGCCGGGAGGACTTTGATGGCGACGACCCGATCCGTGACGGTGTCATTGGCGCGCCAGACTTCCCCCATGCCGCCGCGGCCCAGCGGCTCTACGAGTTGGTACCGCCCGAATGGCGTCCCTTCCACGTCGGCCTCCCCGGCATATCGGTCAGCGACACAATAGAACATTGCAGCTGACTCGGGACACCAAGCGGATGCACCCACAGCGACCATTCAGGACCAGCAAGCTGCGAACGTGCGCTGAGACTCTCGAAACTCGCCTTGTTCGAAAGTCCGACGCCAACGTTGCATTGATTGCATAGATAGCTCAAAAAGGCATTGACAAGGGCCGGAAACCGACGATAGTCAACAGGTATGGCGCTGCTGCCAGACCCTGATCCCCGCCAGCGCCAGCACGTCGTCATCTCGGTCGACGACCACGTCATCGAACCCCCCGACATGTTCGCCGGCCGGCTACCCGGCACCTTGGCCGCCAAAGCGCCCAAGGTCGTCGAGACCGACGACGGTCGTCAGGTGTGGCGCTACGAGAACCGTGAATACCCAAACATCGGGCTCAACGCGGTGATCGGGCGTCCGCACGAGGAATGGAGCATGGAGGCCGCCCGCTTTGACGAGATGCGGCGCGGCTGTTGGGACATCGACGCCCGGATCGCCGACATGGACCTCGCCGGCATCTGGGCGTCGCTGAATTTCCCGTCGCTGATCGCCGGCTTCGCGGGCACGGTCTTCTGGAAGAGCGACGACCCGGAACTCGGGCTGGCCACCCTGCGCGCCTGGAACGACTGGCACCTGGAGGTGTGGGCCGGCAGCTACCCGGACCGCATCATCCCGCTGCAGCTGCCCTGGCTGGCCGACCCGCAACTGGCGGCCGACGAGATACGGCAGAACGCCGCGCGCGGCTTCAAGGCGGTCAGCTTCCCCGAGCTGCCCGCCCAATGCGGTATCCCGAGTCTGCACAGCGGCGTCTGGGACCCGTTCTTCGCGGCCTGCGAAGAGACCGACACCGTCGTGTGCCTGCACACCGGCTCGGCGCAGTGGGCGCCAATTCCGGCCCCGGACACCCCATTTGAGACGATCACCACCCTGTTCCCGGTGAACGGGCTGGTCGCCTGCGCGGACATGCTGTGGTCGGGAATCCCGGTCCGTTTCCCGCGGCTGAACATCAGCCTGGCCGAGGGCGGTCTCGGCTGGGCGGCCATGCTCGCCGACCGCGCCGACTACGTGCTGGCCCACTCCGCCCTCGGGCGCGAGGGCGGCTCCTGGAAGAGCGACCTACTGCCCAGCCAGGTGCTCAAACGAAACTTCTGGTTCTGCTCGATCGACGACCCGGCGGCGTTCGGCGCCTTGGACGCGATCGGGGCCGAGCGCATCCTCGTCGAGAGCGACTACCCGCACGCCGACTCTACCTGGCCCGACACCCAACAGGTGGTGGCGCGCAACGTCGCCAACCTGTCCAAGGACGACGCGGCCCGGATCACCCATCGCAACGCCGCACAACTGTTCCGCCACCCGCTGCCGGAAGAAGGGTGGCTCACATGTACGACCTGTTGATCCGCGACGCCCAGATCGTCGACGGCACCGGCGCCCCCGCCCGTCACGGCGACGTCGGCGTCAGCGACGGCCGCATCGTAGCAGTAGGCGAGGCAACCGATCCGGCCGCGAAAATTGTTGATGCAGAAGGACTTACGCTGGCACCGGGCTTCGTCGACCTGCACACCCACTACGACGCGCAGCTGTTCTGGGACCCGACCGCCAGCCCGTCGGTGCAGCACGGGGTCACCACCGTCTTCGGCGGCAACTGCGGCTTCACGCTGGCGCCCGCCGCCCCCGACCAGCAGGACTACCTGACCCGCATGCTGGCGCGCGTGGAAGGGATGCCACTGGACGCGCTGCGCGCCGGGCTCGACTGGGGCTGGGCGTCTTTCGGTGACTGGCTGGACCGGCTCGAGGGCCGCATCGCCGTCAATGCCGGCTTCCTGGTTGGCCATTCGGCGCTTCGGCTGGCCGCGATGGGCAGCGACGGCATCGGCGAGCAGGCTTCCCCGGAGCAGGTGGAAAAGATGGTCGGGGTGCTGCACGACGCCCTGGCCGCCGGCGCACTCGGGCTGTCGACCTCGCAATCGCCGACCCACAACGACGGCGGCGGCCAGCCCGTTCCGTCCCGCAGCGCGTCGCGCGACGAACTGGTGGCGCTGGCGGGCGGCCTGCGCGCCCACCCGGGCACCACGCTGGAGGCGATCATCGCCGGCTGCCTCTCCGGCTTCACCGATGAGGACATCGCGCTGCTCACCGACATGTCCGTCGCCGCCGACCGGCCACTGAACTGGAACCTGCTGGCCGTCACCGCGGCCAACCCGGCCGGGCACCAAAAGCAGTTGCGCGCTTGGGATGTCGCCGCCGAGCGCGGCGGCCGGGTGGTGGCGCTGACCTTGCCGCAGGCGATGAAGATCCGGCTGTCGTTCCTGTCCGGATTCGTGCTCGACGGGCTGCCGGGCTGGCGCGACACCATGCATCTGCCGGTGCCCGAGCGGCTGGCCGCACTCGCCGATCCCGAGGTCCGTCGCCGCCTCGCCGAGGGTGCCTCCTCGAAGGAGGCGGGCATGCTGCGCGGCCTGGCGCAATGGGACCGGCTGATCGTCGTGGAAACGTTCGCCGACGAGAACGCCGACGCGACCGGCCGCAGCGTCGGCGAAGTCGCCGCGGCCAGGGGTGGCGAGCCCTTCGACACGCTGCTGGACATCGTGATCGCCGACCAATTGCGCACCGGGCTCAGCCCGTCGATGGGCGGCAACGACGCCGCCGACTGGCGGGCGCGGGCGCAGGTGTGGCGTCATCCGGGCGCGGTCATCGGCGGTTCGGACGCCGGTGCCCACCTGGACATGATGTGCGGCGCGATCTACACGACGTCGCTGCTGGGCCGCGGCGTGCGCGAGCACCAGGTGGTGACGCTCGAAGAAGCCGTCCGGCTGATCACCGATGTGCCGGCCCGGTTCTACGGGTTGATCGAACGCGGCCGCATCGCGCCCGGCTGGCACGCCGACCTGGTGCTGTTCGACCCGGCGACCGTCGACCACGGGCCCGAGCGCACCCGCTACGACCTGCCCTCCGGCGCGCCACGGTTGGTGGCCGAGGCCCACGGGATCAGCTCCGTGCTGGTCGGCGGTGTCGAGGTGTGCCGCGACGGCGCCGCCACCGGAGCCATGCCGGGAACC
>NZ_DATJYB010000516.1:0-26574 GCF_035499775.1 Mycobacterium sp.
CTGGCGGAACTGCTCGCAGCGGTTCTCGTGCTGGTGCAGTGCACCGGCGCGCCGCCGCAGGCGGCCACACCGTCACCGTCGGCCGGACCGTCACCGTCGATCGCGGCGTCGCCGTCGGCCGCCGCGCCACCGTCGACCGCCGCGTCGCCGTCGGCCGGCGCACCACCTGCACCGGCCAGTGCGACGGTGGCTCCGGTCACTGCCGACGAACTTGGCACGACCTGGCGGCCCGGTTGTCCCGTCGAGCCCGAGCAGCTGCGTCGGGTCAGCGTCGACTACCTCGGTTTCGACCACCAGACCCACCGCGGCGACCTGATCGTGCACCAGGAGCTGGTGGCGGACGTCATCGCGATCTTCGAGCAGCTCTACCGACTGCGTTATCCCGTCGAGAAGATGAACACGGTCGACCACTACCCGGACGCCGATGACGAGTTGTCCATGGAGGACGACAACACGTCGGCGTTCAACTGCCGGCGCATACCAGGATCCAACGACTGGTCTCCGCACGCCTACGGCCGGGCCATCGACATCAATACGCTGCTCAACCCGTGCCTTTACGCCAACGGGTATTTCGAACCGCAGAACGCGGCGGCCTACCTGGACCGCACCCGCACCGATCCGGGACTGCTACACATCGGCGACCCGGCCGTGCACGCATTCACGGATCGCGGCTGGCGGTGGGGTGGCGAATGGGCAGCTCCCCTCGACTACCAGCACTTCGAGCGGCTTTAAAGGTGCAGGGCCCGCGCGGTCGCCGTAGCCACTGCACCTCGCAGATCCGATATCGGTGTGCTGCCTCGCACCTGGATTGCGTTCGTGAGCAGAACTACGTACGTATCTGAGTCTGGGTCCAGCCAAAACGAGGTTCCGGTAAAGCCGGTATGGCCAAAGCTGCCGATGGGAAAGACGATGCCCCGCGGCGAGGAAAGCCAGGTATCAATGTCCCAGCCGAAGCCCCGCAGGTTTTGTCCGTTGATCGCCGGATAATGCGGCGCGAGTAGCGGATATGTTTTGTTTGGTGTCTTAGCGATGGCTGCTCGGGTGGCATTGTTCGCGGCCTGGAGTTGTTGAGCCGAGTGGCCCGGCTGCTGTGGAGCCGTCATCAACTGCAAAGTCGCTTGCTGGAGCGGAAAGCTGCTCGGCCGGCCCGCAAGTCGATCAAGCAGGGCCTGCGCAAAGATGCCGGCATCACCCGCCGTCGAGAACACACCGGCATGCCCGGCCACTCCACCCATGCGCCGCGACGTCATGTCATGCACACTGCCCCGCAGCAGAAACCCATAATCGGGATTCTTGCTCGGGTCGGCTCTGCTTTCTTCGTCCAGCGCGGTGGGTGCGATCCGCGGCAAAAGACTGGCGCTCCAGGTATCTGCAGCACATGGCGCCGACTCACGCCCGGGAGCCCAGGCGATCGCAGCCCCTCTCACCTTGGCTGGGCCACACGCTTTGGCCAGCGGAAGATAACGCGTGTCTGCCATGCCAAGCGGCGCAAAGATGTTTTGCTGAACGTAAACATCCAGGGTCTCGCCGGTGAGTTTCTCGATCAGCGCGCCGAGCAGGATGTAGTTGATGTCGGAGTAGTTGAAAACCTCACCGGGACTCGACTCCAGCGGAGTGGTGAACGCACGGTGAAGGCCTTCTGTTTTGTCTGCTGCCTCCAGTCCCCACGGATCTTTGAGGTCTACGTCGTCCTTTTCTCCCGAAGTGTGCGTAAGCAACATGCGAAGCGTCACCTTGGCACGCTGGGGATCGTCTGCCGGGTTGAAGTCCGGCAGGTAGTCCTGCACGGGATCGTCGAACTGAACCTTGCCCTGCTCGTAAAGCTGCATGACGGCAGTCGCCGTTGCCAGGCACTTCGTCAGCGACGCCATGTCGAAGATCGTGTCCTCGGTCATCGGCTCCGCGGGTGCGGGCGATCCATCCAGCCCCTGTTCGCCGCCGAGCTTGCGCAGGCCGTAAGCCTGGTGGAAGACGACCTGGCCACCGTGCCCGATCGCGACCACGGCACCCGGCATCCGATTCGCCGCAATCGCGTCGTTGATCAGCTTTGACACCGTTGCGAATTCGGGTGCATTAGGCGGCTCGGGCGGCTTGGAGACCGTCGAGGGGCCGGGTGCGGGAGCCGCCGTCGGCGCCTGCGTCGTGTGCATGCTTTCGCTCACCGCAGTGTGTACTCCATCGCGATGCGAGCAAGCCGCAACGGGCGCGAGCAAAAGCAACACCGTTCCAACCGCAATGGCCTCTCGCGCTGACTTACCGAAGGCAAAGCTGTTCAGGTTCACCCAATTCCCGGCCGCCGCGTTCACAGAATCTCACAGATGGTATCCCCGCCATGATGCTTGATCGAAGCGGCCTGTCAAGCGCTGGTCGGGCTTTGCCGATAGGAACGGACGAATAGCGGCCAAATCGCAAGACACACTAACGAAATCGCTTAAACTGGCGGCGGGCGTCGAGCTCGAAGTCCTGCTGGGCAACCTTCGACCACTCGTGACTCCCCAGCGCCCGGACGATGACACCGTGCAGCAAGTCGCATCGTCAGCGACGACGCCTTGGCGCCGTCGACCAGAGAATAAGCTTGCTCAAACCCTTCTTTTGAGACATTTTCGCCGAAGTAGAAAATAGTCGGCTTGCGCCTGCCGCCGCAGTGCGCACGGTCCACGAATCGGCCATCGCCATATGTCCCAGCCGGCCAAGCTTTATCGCCATGGCGCGGTGTCGCTGAACAAAATCGCGGTAGCCGGCCTCGTCGCCGCGGGCGCAGGCCAGCAAGGCGTGTAGCCGCAGCACCCAGATATCGAGGTCCGCCACCTCGATCGGGGCGGCCGCCAACCGCTCTATCGCGGTTTGGGCTTCCAGCAGATCAGCCTCGCCGCCGCGGGCCAGCAGCGTTTCCACGAACACGCGGGTGGGAGGGATGCACCAGGCGAGCTGTCCCGCGTCGAACAGGTCGTCCACGGCTGCCCGCATTGCCACGATGGCATCATCGAGCTCTCCACGCCTGGCCTGCTCCCAGGCGATGTAGGCATCGATGAACGGTACCTCGGATAGGGTCCAGTGCTCGTGCAGGCACCTCTCGCGCAGTTGTGTAAGCACCGTCAGTCCGCGCACGTGGTCTGTTTGCGAGTCGCGGTGCATCAGCGCGAGGCCCAGCGCGTATCGGGCGTGGCCCAGCGCGAAATCGTCAGCGGACCGTTCGGCGATCTGCAGCGCCTCTTCAATGAGCTCCAGCGCGGCGTCGTCGGCCAGCAGCGCCCCAACGGCTATTCCCAGTGCGTATGTGAATGCGATGACCATGGCATGGGTCGTCGGGTCCGTCTCGCGGGACATGGCGGCGGCGACGGGGAGGGCAGGCAACACCTCTGCCAGCGGGTAGCCCAGGCCCGCTCGGCCAACCGCGCGCGTGGCGTGGGCGAACGCCAACGGAGACCCAATCAGGAAGTTGCCTTTGGTGGGATCGCCGTCGGCCAGGTCGATGACTGCCTGTGACCAGCGCAGCACGTCGGCGTATTCGCCGGTCTCGACCTTGACGAGTGTCGGGATCCACGACAGCCCGACCGTCATGTCCGGATCCGCGATCGCCTCGACCAGGGCCATGAGTTCGGATGCCAGCGCCGAGGCCTCCCGCACGCGGGCATGAACCCAATGGTCCATCACCTGCCCGGCCATACCCATCGCCAACGATGGCTTGTCCCCCGCGAGTGTGCTCAGTTCGCGGAGCTCTTCAAAGCGCGTGGGGGAGTCTCCGGCATGGACTCGGTAGGCGGTGCCACATAGCAGGGTGCGTGGGGCGATGCGCATCACGGTGCGGCCCGCATCGTCGGGAGGTAGCAAGTCGGCGATCTCCACCGCCCGACCCCAACTCAGCCGCGCGGCTGCCATATCGCGATGCGTCGACCACGCGCCCGCACGCATATGCCAGCCATACGCGAGTTGCACATCGCCGGCTGCCTCGAGATTCTCGGCGATCACCGACGCGTTCTGCTCGACCGATCCCGGGTCGCCGGCCTCGATGGCCGCGGCCAGGCGCCGGTGCAACTTGCCCCGGTCTGATTTCAGTTGCGACTCGTAGGCCACCGCGCGGATCAACGGATGCCGGAATGCGTACTCGGCGCGCGGGGTGAACCGCACCTGATCGATCAACTCCGCATCGACCAGCGCCTCTAGCGCCGGATCGATCCCCAGGCTGGCCAACAGCTCTGGGCCGAACTCTGATCCGATCACCGCCGCGGCGCTCAGCGTCTGTTTGGCCCCCGGCTCGAGGCGATCGATGCGCGCAGCGATAACCGCCTGCACGGTGGCGGGCACGCTGACCTCGGACACATCGATGCGGCACCGATAGCGACCGCGCTCGCCCTCCAGCACACCCTGTTCGGCAAGCTCGCGCACCATCTCCTCGGCGAAAAACGGGTTACCGGCGGTCCGTTCGGTGATCAGCGCGCCCACCGCGGTTACCGAGGGATCCGCGCCCAATAGCTCACCGACCAATGCGGCGGTATCCGCATCGCCCAGTGGGTCCAGCGCCACCGTCTGCGCGCCGGGCACCTGGGCGAGCGCCCCGTGGTAGTGCGGGCGGTAAGTGATCAGCGCCATCGATGGAGTCTTCGGGATCACCTTCAAGAACTCGGCCAGCATGGATTCGCTGACCGCGTCGATCCAATGCGCATCTTCGAGGATGTAGAGCCTCGGCGCGGTGCGCGCCAGCGACACCGCGTTGATCAGAGCGGTCAACCGCCGCCGCCGCGCGGCCGGGTCGATGGCCGGTAGCTCCGCACCCGCGTCACTGATGCCCAGCAGGTCATCCAGCAACATCAGATCCTGCGGGTCGACTCCATCGGGAACCTGGGCGCGCACCCGCGCCCGCGCGGCCTCGGCATCCAGATCGCTGATCCCCGCGATCGCGCGTAGCAGCCGCGCCACCACATGAAACGAAATGTCACTGGAATGAGACTCACAGAAGGTCGAAAACACTTCGACACCGCGGCGGCGCGCGATCGCGACGGTCTCGTGAACCAGCCGGCTCTTACCGATGCCCGCCGCTCCCCCCACACACACCACACTCCCGTGCCCATCGCTCAATCGATCCAAGATTCCCGTGATGGTGGTCATTTCCCATTGACGTCCCACCAACGTGGTCTCGAAACGACCGATCCCCCCCGGCTGCGACGCCACCCCCAGCAGGCGACGCGCGGGCATGAGTGCGTGACCGCCGCGGATCTGCAGCCAAACCATCTCCGGCTCACCCAGCACCGCGGTGTTTTCGACCAGTCGGGCGCTGGACTCGCTGAGCATGACCCCGCCGGGTGGGGCCACAGACTCCATGCGCTGGGCCATGCCGCCCTGCTCGCCGACCAAAGCCAAAGAACCCGAATCGGTCCCACCGGCGATGACCTGCCCCGAATTGAGGCCAATGCGCAGTTGCAGGTCCGCGCCCTCAGAACGTTCAAGTACGCCGGCCAGGCCCCTGGCCTCCTCCTGTATTCCCAGGGCCGCCAAACACGCGCGAAGCCCATGATCCTCCAACGCCGCCGGCGCGCCGAACACCGCCGTGATCTCCTCGCCGGTGCACTTGTCGACCACCCCGCCATAGCGCTGCACCACGGCGGCCGAACGATTGACCAGCTCGGTCATAAGCTCTTGAAACCGCTCCACACCCAGCGCCACGGCCAGGTCCATCGAATCAACCACACTTGCGAACAGCACCGTCACATGCTTGAGCTCAGCCAATGGCTTGGCAGCCGCAGGTGGGACCGTGATTGCCCGTTGGCTATCAGTAAAAGTCGAGTCTGCGAGGCCGTCGGACATCGTCCGCGCAGGGGGCGGCCTGTCGTCAGTCGGTGCAGGCGAGTCACTGAGCGCCCGCCGGGCGGCGACGGCCAGCTGGTGGGCGGTCTGGTAGCGCTGCTCAGGGCCCTTGGCCATGCCGCACGCGATCACGTCATCGAACCCGACCGGGATGGCGGGGTCGAAAACGCTGGGTTTCGGGGGGTCTTGGGTGAGGTGCGCCACCGCCTGCTGCTGCAAGCTGTCCGCCGGATAGGGCAGCTGCGCGGTCAGGCATTCGTACAGCACACACGCCAACGCATACACATCGGCGCGCGCGTCGGGGATCCCGGAACCGAAGCGTTCGGGAGCCATGTATGCCCACGTCCCCACCGTGGCACCGGAGCGGGTCAGCCTGCTCGTCGACGCGTCGAGGGCGATGCCGAAATCGATCAGATACACGAAATCCTGAGCAGTCACCAGCGCATTCGACGGTTTGACATCGCGGTGCACCAGGCTCGCTTCATGCGCCGCATCCAGCGCCGCGGCCAGCTGTTCGATTACCCGCACGGCGCGCTCCGGGGCCATCGGCCCGGCGCGTTTGAGCAGTGATTGCAGGTCGGTGCCCTTGATGACCGGCATCACCAGATACAACTGGCCATCGATTTCGCCGGCCTCGTGGATCGGGATGATGTGCGGCTCGGTCAATTTTGCCGCTGTTAAGGCCTCACGCCGGAACCTCTCGGCGTACCCGGGTTTCTTGACCAGCTCGGGCGACAGTAGCTTGATCGCCACGTCGCGACACATCACGCTGTCGTGGGCCTTATAGACCGCGCCCATGCCGCCCTCGCCGATCATCTCGATCAGTTGATAGCGGCCGAACGCCACCTCACCCATGGGCCAGCCTCCCCAGGTAAGCGGGTGCCACGATGCTACCGAATATGCCTACCCTTTGTACTTCCTTTGGTTTTCCGTCGGCCGGCGTCTCCTCAGCCCGCGCCGCCGGTGCAGGCCGGGGCCACCGCTGCAGGCGTGATCAGCGCACGAAGTTGCGATTATCGCCTCCGCCGACCGGCCACCGACCTAGCCTGAAAGCTGGTCGTTCAAGAGGAGTTCATCGTGGGATTCGCAACGCCGACATATCCTGCGGTCGATCCCGAAACGTTCCTGAGACAACCGCTGATGGAGCGCATCAGGATCCTCGCCATCAAGTGGGTGGATTACGGATACGGCGTCCCGAAGATGATCCACCTCCTCTACATCGTCAAGCTGGCGTTCTTCTATGCGGTGGGCGGCATCGTGATTGCCACCATCACCTCCGGCCTGCCGACGATCTGGCACGTGTCGCAGTGGTGGAACCAGCCGATCGTCTACCAGAAAGCCATATTGTGGACGGTGCTGCTGGAACTCATCGGCCTCGCCGGATCCTGGGGCCCCCTGGCCGGCAAGATCAAGCCGATGACCGGGGGATACCGATTTTGGGCCAGGCCCGACACCATCCGGCTGCGGCCATGGCGGCGGGTCCCGTTCACCGCGGGCAACCGGCGCACCTGGTTCGACATCGTCGTCTATCTGGCGCTGATCGTGAGCCTCGTGGCGCCACTGGTGCTACCGGGTAGACACAGCGATTCGCTGTCGGCGGTGCTGCCGTCCAACACCTCCGGCCTGGTAAACCCGGCACTGCTGATCGCGCCCATGGTGCTGCTGATCGTTATCGGGTTGCGGGACAAGACCGTCTTCCTGGCGGCGCGCGGCGAGCAGTACCTGCCGGCGTTGTTCTTCTTCGCCGCGCTGCCGTTCGTCGACATGATCGTCGCGCTGAAGGTGCTGATCTTCACCGTGTGGTTCTGGGCCGGTGTCTCCAAGTTCGGCCTGCACTTCACCAACGTCATCCCGCCCATGGTCAGCAACAGCCCTGCGCTGCCGGTCAAATGGTTCAAGCGGGCCCATTACCGCAATTACCCCCACGACCTGCTGCCGTCGCACGTCGCGAGCTTCGTGGCGCACGGCCCGGGCACCGTGGTCGAGATCTTCGCCCCACCGACGCTGCTGCTCTCGCAATGGCCGTGGCTGACGATCGTCGCGACGGCGATCATCGTCGCATTCCACCTGTTCATCATTTCGACGTTCCCATTGGCGGTGCCGGTGGAATGGAACCTGCTGTTCGTCTACGCGACGATCTTCCTGTTCTGGGGCTTCCCCAACTGGAAGGGCTACGGAATCGCGGACATGTCCCGGCCGTGGTTGATCGTCGTCATCCTCGCCGCCTTGTGCGTATTTCCGGTGCTGGGCAACCTCCGCCCGGACCTGGTGTCCTTCCTGCCCTCGATGCGCCAATACGCAGGCAACTGGGCATCAGCGGTGTGGGCGTTCGCGCCTGGCGCCGAAGAGAAGCTGAATCGGGTCACCCGCTCGGCCCGCAACCAGGTCGACCAAATGGTCGACTTCGGCTACGAGCCGTTGTGGTCCGAGATCCTCGTGCAGCACATCCTGGCGTGGCGGGCCATGCACAGCCAGGGCCGCGGAATCTACTCGGTGCTGTTGCAGAACCTTCCGGATATCGACTCCAGAACGGTGCGCGAAGGCGAGATGGTCTGCAACTCGTTGATCGGGTTCAACTTCGGTGACGGCCACCTGCACAACGAAGACCTGATCGAGGCCGTTCAGGATGAGGCCAAATTCGAGCCGGGCGAGTTGATCGTGGTGTGGGTCGAGTCGCAGCCGATCCATCACAGGATCCAGCACTACAAGGTCATCGACGCCGCGCTCGGCGTCATCGAGCGCGGCACCTGGAACGTGGCTGACGCCGTCAAACAGCAGCCGTGGCTGCCCAACGGGCCCATCCCGCTGAACGTGACCTGGACCAGACCGATGGTCCCGCCGAGCGACAGGCCGCAAGCGGTGGCATGAGGTTGAATTCCTGACGGGCACATCCCGTCTCAGCTCCCTAGCGCCAGTCGTGCGGTATTACCAAGTGCTGAACCAACTTCTGCCGTGAGAGGTTGCTGTGAGACACGGTGAATCGGCTCCGCGGGATCGGCGGACCACGTAGGCTGAGCCAGCTATGAGTGGAGTGATTCTGCCACCGCATGGCTGGTATCCGGACCCGTCGGGCGCCGCGAGTGTGCGCTACTGGGACGGCGCCCGATGGACAAATTATCGATCCGCGCCGACGCCACCGCAGATGTCGGCACCACACCCTATGTATGTGGTGTCAGGGCCCAACCACGCAGTGCACCTGATCCTGAGCCTGGTGACGTGTGGAATGTGGCTGCCTGTCTGGCTGATCATCGCGTTGGTCGATCACCGCACCGTCCGCGTGGTGAACCCAGGCAGACAGAGCTTCACGGCTGCGCATCCAGTTCTGGTTGTTTTCGGTGGTCTCTTCGGCGTGCTGATCGTCATCGCGTACTGGAGAGTCGCGCTGCCACTTGCGGTGATCGGACTGATTGCCTGGGGTGTCGTGGTGGCGATTCGGCGCAGTCAGCGACAGGCCCAACAGTGCCGCCAAGCCCAAGCTCAGGTGGCGGCGCGGGCCGACATCGAGCACCAGGCACTGATGCGCGGCGACCTGCGAACCGGCACGTTCGGTCAGTTCCAGCCGGCACCCGGCTTCCCGCTGCCGCCCGCTCCGGTGTGGCTGCCGAACACATGAAAGCGCCTGTACCGCAGCATATTTGATATTGGCGGTCGCGCCGACGGCGTCGCCGAGCGTGCACTTGTTGCGAAAATCGGGCCGGCTTGGTTTCGCAGTAGTTTCACGTTCGGCGACAGGGGTGAGGCGCCCGCGCCGACGGCTTAGACGCCCCACACGCCCCAGGCGCCCAGACGCGCCCCGCGACCGAATCCACACGACGGCGCTGACAGAAGTCGCCGAGAATGTGTCCCCTTTCGCGTCCTCAGCGCTCTTATCCGGGAAAGCGGCCCTTCACACAACCGACCGCCACCGAGGAGAGAGACGAATGAAAGCCGACCGAACCACCCTGGCAGCGCGATGAGCGACGGTGGCGAGATCCGTTATGAGTCCGTATTTCGTGACCGGTGGCGCGACCGCCAGTCGGCGGCGACCGGCCCCGGCGAACTGATCAAGCAGCACGGGTGGATCGACACGGGACTCGTCGCACTCGGTGTGCTGTTGGCAGCGGGCGCGGTGGCCGCCGGCCAGGTCGGCATCGCCCAGACGGAGGCGCTGCCGGCCGTCACGCAAGGCATAACAGTGACCGCGATCCGCGGCGGCGGGACACCGCCTGCCCAGGGCACCGCCGCCCAATTTCGGGATGCTTCCGGCACCACGCGGGGCGCGGTCGTGATCGAGGTGACCGCGACTGAGGTGAGGGCCCGGTTGGACCGGCCCGTTTCGGCACCGGCCGGCGAACTTGTTGTTCCGACGGGACGGCAGCCGCTGATCAGCGTGTTGCTGCCGAGGTTCTGGTGATGCGCCGGGGGCGCGCGCTCCCATACATCGCGCAGGCCGAGATGGCGGACTGCGGCGCCGCCGCGCTTGCCATGGCCCTGGCCTATCACGGCCGGCACGTCTCGCTCGCCGAGATGCACGCGGCCACCGGGACCGGGCGCGACGGCGTCGATGCACTGCGGCTCGCCGAAGCGGCGTCCTCTTTCGGCATGCGGGCCCGCGGGGTGTCCACCGAACTGGACGATCTGCGGGTCCTGCCCCGTGGCACCGTATTACATTGGGGTGCAGCGCATTTCGTCGTCCTTGACTCGACGTCACGGCGTGGTGTGACCATTGTCGATCCGGCCGCCGGCCGCTACCGACTCAGTTGGACCGTGGTCAACGATCTCTACAGCGGCGTCGCGCTCGTGCTGGAGCCCACCGACTCGTTTTCGACAGGCGGGCGGGCAGCCCCCGGCGCGCTGCATCACGCCCGCAGGCTGCTGGCCCGGTCGAGCGGGATCGGCAGGGTGCTGGCCACTTCGGTGGTGGTGCGGGTGATGGCGCTGGCGGTGCCGGTGCTGACCGGCGTGATCGTCGACCGGGTGGTGCCCAACAACGACGGGCACCTGCTGAAGGTGCTGGCGGCGGTGATGGCCGCGCTGATCGGCTATTCGGTGCTCGCGACGTACCTGCGCGCGCATCTGCTGTTGCGGCTGCGCAGCCGCCTGGACGTCGACATGACGCTCGACTTCCTCGAGCACCTGGTCGACCTGCCGTACGCGTTCTTCCTCAAGCGCTCGTCGGGAGATCTGATGATGCGCCTGCGCAGCAACGCGACGGTCCGCGAGATCCTGACGACCGGCACCATCTCCGCGCTGCTCGACGGCACCCTGGCCACCCTCTACCTGGTGGTCATATTTGCCCTGTCTCCGACGATGGGATTCCTCGTCTTGGCGCTGGGCGCCGCACAGGTTGTGGTGCTGCTGGCGGCACGCCGCCGCAACCAGCACCTGATGGGTGAAGCGCTGGCCACCGAGGCCAAGTCACAGTCGTATGCCTACGAGATGTTCTCCGCTGTCGAAACGCTCAAGGCCGCCGGCGCGGAGCGGCGCGCAGTGTCGCACTGGACCAACCTGTTCATCGCCGAACTGAACGTCTCGCTGCGCCGCGGCCGGCTGGAGGCCCTGGTGTCGACCGCGATCCACGGGCTGGCGCTGTTGTCCCCGATCGCGGTGCTGCTGGTTGGCGCCAACCTGACGTCCAGCGGGCACCTCTCGCTGGGCACCATGCTTGCCCTGGCTGCGCTGGCGGCCGGATTCCTTGAGCCACTGGGTGTCCTGGTCGCCACCGCGCTGCAGGTGCAGCTGCTCGGCAGCTACCTCGCCCGCCTTGACGACGTCTTCAACACCCCCACCGAAACCGCCGGGCGCGAGCTGCGACACGCGCCCGAACTCACCGGATCGGTACGCGCCGAACGGCTCACCTTCCGCTACCACCCGAATGGCCCACCCGTCGTCGACGGCGCCAACCTCGAGGTGCAGCCCGGGCAGGTGCTGGCCATCGTCGGGCGGTCGGGCTCGGGCAAATCCACGCTGGGCCGGCTGCTGCTGGGTCTCTACCCGCCCTCGGAGGGCCGGGTCCTGCTCGACGGCACGGACCTGGCGACCCTGCACCCGCGCAGCGTGCGCTCCCAAATCGGGGTGGTCACCCAGGACCCCTACATTTTTGGGCTGTCGATTCGCGACAACCTGGTCCTGGGCAACCCCAATCTGCCGCTGGACCGGCTTGAGGCGGCAGCCGAGGTGGCCGAGGTCGCCGACGACATCCGCGCGATGCCGATGGGTTACCAGACGCCACTAGTCGACGCGGGCGCCTCACTGTCGGGAGGTCAGCGGCAACGGCTTGCCCTGGCACGTGCGCTCGCACCGCGGCCACGGATCTTGTTGCTCGACGAAGCGACCAGCAACCTCGACACCGTCACCGAGGCCAAAGTCCACGCCAACATCGCCCGGCTCGGATGCACCGTCATCGTCATCGCGCATCGCCTGGCCACCGTGATGGACGCGGACCACATCGTGGTGATGGACGCGGGCCGGGTCGTCGAGGCGGGCAGTCACCACGACCTGATGGCCACCGGCGGTCATTACGCACAACTCGTCGCCGGACAACTCGTCGGCGACACCCCTCGAATAGGAGCTTGAAATGGATGCTTTATCCGAACTGACGGCAAGTGGCTTTTTCGTGATGCGCGCGCCGTTGCTGCCGTTGGAGGAATTGGACCGCCTACGCTCCGATGCCACGTACTGGCGCAGCCTGGTCGCGCGGCCCGAGGTTCGGGAGGCGTTGCACCTCGCCTCACCCGGGTTGATGCGCCGCTTGGACGCCGGCGACCCGGACGACCGGGTCATCGCCTCGGTGGTCGCGTACCTGACCCGGATGTGTACCCGTGCGACCCCGTTCGGACTCTTTGCCGGCTGCTCGCTGGGAGCGGTCGGCGACACCACCGCGCTGGTGGTCGACGGTCCGGAGGGGATCAGCCGGCACAGCAGACCCGACACCGAGGTGCTGGCGGCGCTGGTGGAGCGGCTGCTGGCGGACCCGTCGACACGACCGGCGATGGTGGTCGAGCCCAACTCCAGCCGTTACCACGGGGCCGGGGCGATGCGGCTCATCGAAAGCCGGCTTCACGAGGGCCGTCGATCGCACCATTTGGTCGTGATCGAAGAGGACGCGCCGCTGCGGTGTGCGTTGGACGCGGCAGCCGGTGGCTGCACGGTCGAGCGGGTCGTCGAGGCCGTTGCCGTCCAGACGGGAGTCGAGCATGACGAGGCGCGCGAGTACGTCGATGCCCTGATCGAGGCCAAGGTCCTGACGCCGGTGGCGGAGCCCGCGGTGACGGGCCCAGAACCGCTGACGCAGCTGATCTCGTCGCTGAAAGGACCGGACTTCACCGCAACCTCGGACGCGTTGTGGCGGGCGTCCGACGAGCTCGTGCGTCTGGACGCCGCCGGCCTCGGTAATCCGCCGGAGGCCTACAGTGCCGTGGCCGAAACCCTGCTCGAGCTGGCCGGCGAAGGTGACGACGCCAGGCTGATCCAGGTCGACATGCACCGAACCGGGTCGGGTCTGACACTGGGATCTGACACGGTGCGTCTCCTCACCGAGGGGGTGCAACTGCTACATCGGTTGTCCACCGGCGGCGAGGATCCGGCGCTGGCCCGGTTCAAGCAACAGTTCGCGGCGCGCTACGAGGACCGCGAGGTTGCCCTGATGGAGGCGCTCGACGAGGAGATGGGCATCGGATTCGATACGTCGACGCACCCCGCGGCCGACGAGTCGCCGCTGCTGGCCGGCATCGACCTGGGTGGCGTGGCCCTGCAGTACGCGTTCACCGCGCGCGACGCGACCCTGCTCGATCTGGTGATCCGCGCACGCGAGAGCGGGGCTGCCCGCCTGGAGCTCGATGCCGCCACAGTCGCTCGGCTCGAGGCCGCTCAACTCGCGTCGCGGTCGCGCTTGCCGCTACCCGACGCGCTGGCAGTCAACGCCAGCCTGCTGGAGGACGGTGTCGAGATGGACGTCGTCTACGGACCGTCCGGAGCACGGCTGCTCGGACGGTTCTGTCACGGCGATGCACGCCTGCACGACGCAGTACAAGCGCACCTGCGCGCCGAGGAGGCTCAAACGCCCGGGGTGGTGTTCGCCGAGATCATCCACTTGCCGGAAGGACGGGTCGGCAATGTCTTGGCCCGTCCGGTGCTGCGCGATTACGAACTGGTCCTGTTGGGGCGTTCCGGCGCCCCCGCGGATCGTCAGCTCAGTGTCGATGAGCTGACTGTGCGTCTTGACGGTGACCGCGTCGTCCTCTACAGCCCGCGGCTGGGCGCCGAAGTCAGGCCTCGCCTGACCACCGCGCACAATCCGGCGTGGCGCGGCTTCGGGGTGTACCGGTTTCTCGCGGCGCTGCAAGGCGATGGGGTGGCCGACGGGCTGGCGTGGGATTGGGGCGCCCTGTCAGGGTCGCCGACGTTGCCTCGGGTCACCTCGGGGCGCCTGGTCTTGGCCCGGGCCCGGTGGCGGCTTTCGGCTGCCGAGATCTCCCGGGTCAGCACACCCGACGCGGTGGCCGGATGGGCGGCCCTGACTCGCGAGCGGGGGCTGCCCGGCAAGCTGCTCATCGCTGACGGCGACAACCGTCTGTACGTCGACACCGCCAGCCCCGCGCTGACCGCGGCGGCCGCCAAGGCGCTGCGCGGGCGGACCCACGCGATCCTCGAGGAGGTCCTGCCCACCGGGGTCGCCACCGGGCCGCAGGGCCGATTCGCCCACGAACTCATCGTGCCTTTCATCCGTCGTCGCGAACCGGCACCGGCCCCCCAGGTGTGGGCCGCGCCCAAGGTGCGCCGGACCTTCACCCCCGGCAGTCAGTGGCTCTACCTGAAGGTTTATGCGGGTACCGCGTCGGCTGACCGCATCCTCACCGACACCGTCGGACCCGTCGTCAACGAGCTGCGCGAACGCGGTGTCGTCGACCATTGGTTCTTCCTGCGCTACGCCGACCCCGAACATCATCTGCGGCTTCGGTTGCATGGTGAACCGGCCGCACTGACGGACCACGCGTTGCCGGCAATCACCGATGCACTGGCCCCCCACCTCGGCGACGGGACGGTATGGAAGTTCGCGACCGACACGTACCACCGCGAGATCGAACGCTACGGCGGCGACGCCGGCATCGAACTGGCCGAGCAGATCCACGCCGCCGACAGCGAGGCCGTGCTGCGGGCACTGGGCGTGCTCGGCGCCGACCTGTATGGCGAGCAGGCGGCTGACGCCCGCTGGCGGCTGTGCCTTTACGCCACCGACCGCCTCCTGGCTGATGCCGGCCTGGATTTGCAGGAGCGCCGCGACTGGGCCAAGAGCGGCGCTGCCGGCTACCGACCCGAATACCCCAACGCACCCAACCTCGATCCCGGGATCGGACAGCGCTGGCGCCGCGAGCGTGCCGACATCACCGCGCTGCTCGACGACACCAAGGAGCACCCCTACGAAGCCGCACGCATGGCATTCAGGCACCGGTCCCAGCAACTGGCGCCGTTGCTCGCAGAGCTGGCGGACCGCTCCAAACGCGGTGAGCTGACCCAGTCGTATTCGCAGCTGCTGCACAGCTTTAGCCACCTGAACGCCGTACGGTTGCTGCGCTCGGCCGCCCGGACCCACGAACTCATCCTGCTGAACTTCCTCGACCGCCACTACGCGAGCCAGATAGCGCGGGCACCTCGTCCCTAGGACCCCGCAATGAATCCTCGGCAAAAGAGTCACGTTTTGCGCGGTTGTTGCTCCTACCTGTGAGCGTGGCTCAACGGGGGCCGCGCCGAAACACATCACAACAAGGGGAACCAATGAACACCAATCGCGACAAGCTGGCCCTACGCCGGCAGAGCATCCGCACCTTGACCGCCGATGAGCTGCGCATGGCCTACGGCGGCGACGGCGGCAACGGCACCGGCGGCGGTAACGGCACCGGTGGCGGCAAGGGCACGACCACCAGGCACACCACGGTGCCCACCACCGGCACACACCGTCCGACGCTGACGTCGACGGATTTGCCGCCCCAGACGGTGACGATCGCCTAGCAAATCATCATCTGGGTAACCGCCTCACTACCGGAATCGGTTGTGGGGCGGTTTTCGCTGTGGCGGCAATCCGCCGACGTGCCCACATAGCGGCGTTGAAGTCCAGGGATGTCGGTCATCGAGGGATCTGTCGGCACGGAATCGGGCCGGCGGGTGGCTATGCGCAAATGGGGCACCCCGACGGGACGCCGCTGCTCTACTTCCACGGCGCCCCCGGATCCGGGTTGGACTTCGATCAGCCGCTCAACCATGCCGCGCTCGTTGGCTCGGGTGTGCGACTCATCGGTATCGATCGCCCTGGCTACGGCAGCTCTACGCACCAGGCCGGCCGGCGATACCGCGATTGGCCTGCCGATGTCCTCGCAATTGCCGACGAGCTGGGAATCGACCGATTCGGCATCCTCGCCTACTCCGCTGGCGATCCCCATGCGGTTGCCTGTGCCCTGGCGTTTCCAGAGCGGCTGACCTTCGTAGGCATCGTCAGCGGCATCGGACCAGCGGAGAATCCTCGTCATCGTGAGGGCATGCCCAGAACAGCTGTGACCGCGACGGGACTTTCCCGCAGGGCCCCGGCCCTCGTCCGCTGGGTGGTCAAACACACGTCGCCAGAACGTTTTTCGCGTCAGTTCGACAAAGAACTCTCGCCCGTCGATCGCGTGCTTTACCGCGATCCCGACATTCGCCAATCCGCGATCGATTGCTTTACCGAGGCCACCAGAAACGGCCCACACGGACCGGTCGAGGACTGGCGACTCATGGGTACGCCGTCGGGACCGGACTACAGCGCCGTCAAGTGTCCGATCCGGATGTGGCATGGCGATGCTGACGGCACCGTCCCGGCCCACCACGCCGAACATGTGGCCCGGTTGCTTCCGGAAGCCGACTTGGAGGTACTGCCGGGTGTGGGGCATCTGCACTCGCCGTCTTGCTGGGCCGAATTCGTCACTGCGGCACGGGACGCTGCCGCTCGACCCTGAAAAGGTGTCACCCGTCGAGGTGGTTGGCGCTCCTACCTACGAGCGGGCCCGCCCGGGCTACGACGTCAACAAATCACACCAGCAGGAGAGATCAATGAGCACCAACACCGACAAAATTTCGTTGCGCCGACAGAGCATCCGCACCCTGACGGCCGACGAGCTGCGCATCGCCCACGGCGGCCGCGGCGACGGCACCGGCACTGGAACGGGCACCGGAACCGGAACCGGTACCGGGACTGGCACCGGGACCGGGACCGGGACACGGCACACCCGGCAGACGAAGGGGTAGGCCGCCCGGCTACCGCGTGACATCCGCCGCCCCATAACCGACGCAATGGTTGTGACTTCTCCGGCGGCTGGAAGCCGCCGGCTTCTTCTCACGCTGCTTGAGCGTGAAGGGCCAGTCCGGCCCGTAGGATGTTGCGTGCGGCCATCTCGTCTGCTTGGGCGCGATGCGCGCATCGCCGGCAGACGAACGTCGCTTGGGTGACGCGATTTTCGGCGGCGGCGTACCCACATTTCTCGCAGCCGTCCGAGGTGTGCCGGGGGTCGACCTCAATCCAGATACGCCCAGCATCTTCCGCTTTGGCGCGCAGAATCGAGACGAAGCCACCCCAGCCCGCGTCCCCAATACTCCTGGAAAGCCCGGACTTCGCCCGGGCACCGTTGAGCAAATACTGCCCCGGATTGTCCTCATCAGCGACGGGCTTGGCCCGGCGCATCATGTTGGCAATCTTGAGATCCTCCACCACCAACAGGTCATACCCCTCGATGAGCGTGCGAGCCTGCTTGTGGTGAAAGTCCTTACGCTGGTTGGCGATCTTGCGATGCCACGCCCCAACCGTCTCCCGCCGCTGCCGGCGGTTGTTGGACCCACGCTTGGCTCTGCCCAACCGCTGCTGCGCCGCGGCCAGCTTATCCGCCGCTTGCCGGCCCCAGCGCGGATTGTCGACATGCTCACCCGCACTGGTCGTGGCGAAACTCACGATGCCGACGTCGATCCCGACCTGCTGGCCGGTGGCCGGCAGCGGATTGGTTGGCACGTCGTCGCAGGACAGCACCAGCATCCAGCGCCGCCCCTGGCGTTTGATCTGGATCGTCTTGACCCGGCCCGCCACCTGGCGGTGCAGCTCCACCTTGACCTGACCGATGCCCTGCAAATACACCCGCTTCGTCTCGGGCAGCCAGCGGGCACCGTCACCGTCTTTCGGCCACTGCACACTGTCGAAGCGGGCCTTGCCCTGGAACCGCGGATACCCCGGCTTCACGCCGGGCTTGGCCGTCTTGACCCGCCCGAAGAACCCGGCGAACGCCTTGTTGAGCCGGCGCAGCGTGGCCTGCTGACTCGAAAACGACCACACCGCCACATCAGGGCGTTCCGCCCGAATATCGGTCAACTGCGCGGACTGATCCCCATAGTTGATGCGGGTCTTGCTGTGCGCCCACCCGTCCCGACGTTCGGCCAACGCCGCGTTGTACAACTCGCGGTGCGAGTCCACACACGCCGCCAGCGCAATATGCTGGCGTGCTGTCGGGCGCAACCGAAAAACGTACGCCCGCCTCATGACGCCAGCACCGCATCCCACTGATGCTCGATATAGCGGCGCACCGTCGCCTCCGACACGTAGCCAACCGAGGCCGCGAAATACGACGGCGACCACAACACCTTCGCGCGGGTCCGTAGGTACGGGAATTCTTGACGCAGCACTCGGGCGGTGCGGCCCTTGAACGCACGCACCACCGCCGCTGGCGCGTCGGTCGGGCCGACCCTGACGAACAGGTGCACGTGATCGGGCATTACTTCCTTGGCCACGATCTGCCAGCCGTGCTCATCGGCGATCTGCTCCAGCAGTTCCCCACAGCGGGCCGCTACGCGGCCACCCAGAATCCTGCGCCGATACTTCGGACACCACACCAGATGCAACCCCAGCGACGACACCCCTCCCGGGGTGCGGCGAAACCGGCGCTGCGACATACCACGCACCATATGCAACGACACCGACAACCACCCGATGCGACGCTGTTCGCCTGGCCGGATTCCCCCGACGGCTACAGCCGCCGGTCCCCTCCGGCCGCAACTGATGGAGAGTTGTTACGGCGAAGTGCCTTTGGACGACGGCGTTCGTTCACGCCGCATCGACGGTATCAACGGTCTATCCATGCAAATCCTGGAAGCCGGATACCAAGATTCCGACCGCCCGCTGGTGTTGTTGTTGCACGGGTTCCCCGAATTGGCCTTCAGCTGGCGCAAGCTCATGCCTCTTGTCGCGGCGCGCGGCTATCACGTAATCGCGCCCGATCAACGCGGTTACGGTGCGACGACCGGGGGCGACGATTCCTACGACGGCGACCTGGCCTCGTTTCGACTCAGCCACCTGGTCAGCGACATTCTCGCCCTGCTGGCCGCGCTCGGCCGTCAACGTGTCGCGGCTGTGGCCGGTCACGATTTCGGTTCGCCTGTGGCGGCGTGGTGCGCGCTGCTGCATCCGGACATATTCCAATGCGTGGCGCTCTTGAGCGCGCCATTCGCGGGACCGCCCGGCCCGGGCAGTGATCCCTGGCCGCAGATCGACGCCGCCCTCGCCGCATTAGACCCACCGCGCAAGCACTATCAGCGTTACTATGCCACGCGCGAAGCGAATGCCGACATGCTTTCCAGCGCACAGGGTCTCAGCGCTTTCCTACGGGCTTACTTTCACTGCAAAAGCCACGATTGGCCGCACAATCATCCGCGCGCGCTGAAGTCATGGCGTGCCCAGGATCTTGGCGTCTTGCCGCGCTACTACGTGATGGAACTCGACAAGGGCATGGCGGCGACCGTAGCCGAGATGGCGCCTCTTCCCGAAGAAGTCGAACGTTGCACCTGGCTCACCGATGTGGAGCTTCAGGTATATGTGCGTGAGTTCGGGCGTACGGGCTTTCAAGGCGGCCTCAACTGGTACCGCTGCGCCTTCGATGCAGCCGCGCTCGCTGACCTACAGGCCTTCAACGGCCGCCGCATCGAAGTGCCCGCCTGTTTCATTGCCGGCCGCAGTGACTGGGGCACCTACCAGAGCCCCGGGGCGCTCGAGGCCACGAGTCGGGCGTGCGCTTCTTTCGTCGGTACATACTTCATCGAGGAAGCCGGGCACTGGGTGCAGCAAGAACAGCCACTGCGACTCGATACCAGGCTTGGAGAATTCCTTGCGCAACACGCGCGGTGAAACGCGCGAAACCCGTTGCCGCCCCGCTACTCGACAGCGGTGTTGCAGGTATTCACCCGAATTGGTGACCCAGCGCCAACGTCGGATCGGCATGTCGCGGGAACGCGGAAACAAACTCATCGCCGACGGCTTGGTGGATCTCGTCGCGTTGGGCGAGAAGTTCATCGGCAACCCCGACCTCCCGGCGCGCTTCGCCGCCTTGGCCCGGTGGACAAGTCCGACCGCCCCTCGCATTACACACCGGGCCCACACGGCTATACCGACTATCCGCCGTATGAGCTAGGCGAGGACGGTGAAAACATCGCGTGATCGGCAATAGTCACCCATCTAGGTGAGTGATCGCCACGTCGCGCCCGGTCAGACTCGTTCCAGAGGAGCCTGGATAAGGAGTAAGCCGATGCCGATGATCGATGTGTACGCGCCGACGGGTGTGTTCGAAGACAAGCACGACGTGGCGCAACGACTTGCGACCGCGCTGATGACGATTGAGGGCGTTCCCGACATCGCCATGTTCCGTGACAACACCGCCGCGTTCATCCATGAATTGCCCGCCGATGCAATCTCGAACGTCAACGGCGATTCGAACTACGTGCGCGTGCAAGTGCTTACCAACGCCGGCGGGCTCGATCGCGAGAAGCAGATCGCGGTGGTGGCCCGGCTGACCGAGCTGATCGCCGCCGCGCCGGGCAATCCACCACCGCCCGAGCGGATCTGGGTGCTGCTCACTGAAGCAAACGACGGCGGATGGGGGCTGTGGGGTCACGCACACACCAACGTCGACCTATTCGCCGCCGCCCGCAGCCGGATCGCCGGAAACGGGACCTGACCAATCTGAACGAAAAGGTGGACGGATGAACACCCAACCGAAGGTTCGCTTCGCGCAGGACGGACCGCTGGGCACCGTGACATTCGACAGCCCGCCCTTGAACCAGATCGGTGCGGACTTCATCGCCGACTTGCTGGCCGCCCTCGACCAGGTCGAGGCCGCCGAGGGGCTGCGCGCCCTGGTGCTGCGCGGCGCCGGAAAGACATTCAGCGCCGGCGCCGATGTCTCACTGTTCGCAGGGATGAATGCCCGGCAGCTGCGCCCGCTGATCGGCTCGTTCATCGATTTGGGCCACCGCATCGAGCGGCTGCCGTTCCCGACGCTTGCCGCGGTGCACGGCACCTGCATGGGGGGCGGTTTCGAGCTGGCACTGTTCTGCGACCTGATCTTGGCGGCCGAGGGCACCATGATCGGGTTTCCCGAAACCCGGCTGGGCATCGTTCCCCTGGCCGGGGGTGTCGAACGCATCGCCGCCCGAGCCGGCGTGGGGCGGGCGCGGGCGATGGCGCTGGGCGGGCAGCTATATCCCGCTGAGCAGCTCGCCGAGTGGGGCGTGGTCGATCGGGTGGTGGCTGCCGACGAGCTGGACGCATCCTCCGGGGAGTACGCCCGCGCGCTGGCGGCTGGACCGACCCGCGCGTACGCGGTCGTCAAACAACTCGGGCAGGCCTATCTGGCGGGCGGGGTGGCCGGCGCCGACGCGCTGCTGGTCGACGCGGCGGTCGGCCTCTTCGACACCGAAGACGCCCGCGGCGCCATCGATAGCTTCCTGACGAAGGGGCCCGGCAAGGCGGTGTTCGTCGGCGGGTGAATACTGAAGCGGCACAACATTCTTGCAGACACCGACTGAGGTAGTCAGCACCGCAGACGATGTCGACTTGCGTCTGCACGTCCATCGAGTGCCTACGCCTGAGCTGTGACGAACCTCGCGTGGAGCGAAGGACGACCGGCGCAGAACCCGATCTTCCGCTGCAATTAACGGGAGCCGATACTGAGCTAGGTTTGCTCCGACGTTGGAAGGTCAACGATGACTGACGCGTTTATTCTTGGCGGCGTTCGTACCCCGTTCGCAAAATACGGGAGCTCCCTGTCGCACATCCGTGCCGATAACTTGCTCGGAATGGTGATGAAGGGCGCCTGTGAGCGTGTCGGTGTGGGTCTGGATCAGATCGAGGACATCGTGGCGGGCTGCGTCAACCCGGCCCACGAGGGCATGGGCGATGTCGCCCGGTGGGCGGCGCTGGCGGCGGGATTTCCCGACAGCGCCGCGGGTGCCACCATCAACCGGTTCTGTGGCTCGTCGGTGAGCGCGACCATCAATGTGGCGCACGCGATCAAGGCCGGTGATCTGGGCGTCGGGATCGCCTGCGGGGTGGAATCGATGTCCCGGTCCGGCTGGGCATACATGAAGGGCGATGCACCGTTCGCCCCGCGGGGACCGGTGGTGCTGCTCGACACGATGTGGGCCGGGGCGGGTGGCCCTCCCAATCCGGCGCTGCTGGCTCGCAACGCCTACATTGGCATGATCGAGACCGCCCAGAATGTGGCCGATCGCTATGAGCTGACGCGCGAGGAGATCGATGCGTTTGCCTTGCGATCGCAACAGCACGCCAAGGCGGCCCGTGACTCCGGGCGCCTGGCCAAAGAGATTATGCCCGTGCAGATTCCGGGGACGAAAAGGACTCCGGCGCGCACCTTCGAGCACGACGAGTTCATCCGCGACGACACCACCGCTGAGCAGCTTGCGGCGCTGCCGGTGCAACCGGGCACCAAGCAGATGACTGCAGCCAATTCCACGCCGCTGACCGACGGCGCAAGCGCCATCGTGCTGGCGTCCGGCGAGCGCGCGGCCGAACTCGGCGTTGAGCCGTTGGCTCGAGTTGTGTCGTCGGCCGTGTACGGAATCGATCCGCTGATCATGGGGATGGCACCCGCCTACGCACTACCGATGGCCATCAAGCGTGCCGGGCTGACCCCCGAACAGGTCGACGTGTGGGAGGTCCACGAGGCGTTCAGTGCGCAAGCGCTTGGGGTACTACGCGAATTGCCGAACCAATTGGGCGGATTCAGGATTCCCGATGAAAAGCTCACGCCCAACGGCGGCGCCGTTTCCATCGGGCACCCCTTCGGCGCGACGGGCACTCGATACGTGCTGACCCTGGCTACCGAATTGCGCGAACGCAACGCCCGCTACGGCGCCATCGGTGTCTGCATCGGTTCCGGCCAGGGCGTCGCGGTCGTTCTGGAAAACCCCCAAGCGCGCTAGATCCGTTGTCTCAGCCTCAGCTGCGGACTGCGGCGACCGTTATTGCGGTAGTTCGAGGACGAGCTTGCCGGTCGGCACGACTGCAACGCCAAGATAAGTTGTTGTTCGAAACTGGACTGGCTTTCGTGGCGCGCCGCCGATCCGGCTCTGCCGACTGACCTGCTGCGATCCCAGCAAAAGAATGACTGCAACAACATCATCGCGTCTCGCAGACGTTGGTGATTCCGGCCAGCCCGCGCGGCCGGCGTCACCGCCACCACCCGAATGGTTGGCGGCAGCTTCGGCGTGTTGGGCCATGAAGTTTTGAAAAGCAACCACCTAGCGCGCTATCCTCGCAGGCGTGAAGCACGCGGATCTGCTGGAGGAGAACTGCGCGATCGCCCGTTCGGCGGCGATCGTGGGCGAACGCTGGGTCTGGGTGATCCTGCGCCAGGCGTTCAACGGCGCCCGCCGGTTCGAGGACTTCCAACGTGGGATCGGACTCGCCCGCAACGTGCTCACCGACCGCCTCAATTGGCTTGTCGAGCAAGGCATTCTGGAGCGCAAACGCTACGCCGAGCACACTGCGCGCGACCTCAACGAGTACCGGTTGACCGCCAAAGGCCGCGCGCTGTTTCCGGTCTACGTTGCGCTGATGAGCTGGGGCAACCAGTGGACCGGCCTGCCCGCTCCGCCAGTGGATCTGCTGCACAAGCCGTGCGGTCACCGCGTCGGCGCGCGGGTCGTGTGCTCGGAATGCGGCGAAGACATCGACGCCCGCGACACCGAGCCCGTGGTGGGTCGCGGCCTGATCATGCATCGCGGCGCCCGTTCCTGACGCGTCGCTCAGCGAGCTTCCCGTCCGGACTGGTCCAGTGGCGTGTCGGAACGTGGGTAGAGCGATCGCAGCGCCCATGGCGCCCGGAATGGTGACCATCGGTCGCGCGGTTGCGCCAGTCGGTCGGCGATGGCCCAGATCACGGCCGGGTGGTGTCCCAAGCCCAGATGGCTGGCCACTACGGCGATGTTCTCGGCGCGCGCCGACGGTGAGTCGAGGCAGGTTTGCCAGGCGACGATGCCGTCGTATCGGGAATAGATCGAGGTGGCCGGAACCGGGAGCGGATCGATACCGGATTGCGGCAATTCTCTTGGCACGACGTACAAGTGGGCGAAGCGGTTCATGGCACGGCTGGCCCGGGTCTGTCGTTCGTTGGCGAGCCGAATCGGGCTGCCGAGCGTGATGACCTGGCGCACCGCGGCCGGAGTCTCGCGAGCCAGAGCGCGAGCGTAGATGCCGCCGAGGCTCCAGCCAATCAGACTGACCGCAGAGCCGTAACGCGATCGAACGTCGAACAGGCGGTTCTGTAATCCCGCGACGGTCGCAGCTGTCGGGCCGAGGTTGCGTCCGAGTCGCCAGCCGTGCACGCGGTAACCCAGGTCGCGCAGGATGCGCCGCAGCGTCCAGGTGGAGGCGTCGTCGGCCAGCAGGCCCGGCAACACCAGAACCGGGTGCCCATCGCCGGCAGGCAGCAGCTGCCTTAGCGGCAGCGCGGCTACCAGCAGACCGAAGTCGGCCGCCGCGCGGGCCGGGTCTGTCGCGGAGAGCCAGGCCGGGGGTCCGTCCGCCCCGGCGGTGTCGATCCGAATCTGCGGCCGCGACGTCGGACTTGTCATCGGCCGCGGGCTCCGAAATTGCGGCCCGGTGCGGAACCCATCACGCTAGAACCAGCTTTCGTCCAAGTCGACCGTCGTTCGGTCGCCGCTGTCCAGGAGGTCGAACTGAGCCGTCGTCTTGGGCAGTTCGTGGTGGAAGAAGTACTGGGCGGCGATGCGCTTACCGTCATAGAAGTCTCCCGTCTTGCCGTACGCGGCCCGAGCCTGCTCGAGCCAGATCCAGGCGACCACGACATGGCCGACGGCTTCGAGGTACAACGTCGCGTTCGGCAGCGCGACCCCTGGATCACCGTCCTTCCACAGCATTCCGGTGGTGTGCTCGACCCGCCGCGCCGCCGATGCCAGCGCGCTTGCCCAGGTGGCCAACGGATCTCCCAGCGCCGAAGCTTGGTCGGTGGTGCGCCGGATCTTGTCGGCGAGCAGTCGCAGGCCGCGCCCACCGTCGATGAGCACCTTGCGGCCGAGCAGATCCAAAGCCTGAATGCCATGGGTGCCCTCGTGGATGGAATTGAGCCGATTGTCCCGGTACAGCTGTTCGACGTTGTAGTCGCGGGTATAACCGTATCCACCGTGGACCTGGATGGCCAGACTGTTGGCCTCCACACACCATTGCGAGGGCCAGCTCTTGGCGATCGGCGTCAACAGCTCCAGCAGCAGCCGCGCCTCGTCACGCTCGGCATCCGTTGGAGCCGAAAGAGTTTCGTCGATGAGGCGACCACAATACAGGCCGAGCCCAAGCGCACCCTCGACGTAACTCTTTTGTGCCAGCAGCATGCGGCGCACATCGTGATGCTCGATGATCGGGACGTCCTGGGCTCCGCGGCCACGCGAGAGGGACCTGCCCTGCACGCGGGTGCGGGCGTATGACAATGCCTGCAGATAGCCTGTGTAACCCAGTGCGGTTGCCGCCAGTCCGACGCCGACCCTGGCCTCATTCATCATGTGGAACATTTGCCGCAGCCCGTCGAACTCTTGGCCGACGAGGTAGCCGACCGCGCCGCTGCGGCCATCGGGCGTAATCGACTCGTCGCCGAAGTTCAACAGCGCGTTGGTCGTACCGCGATTGCCCATCTTGTGGTTGAGGCCGACCAGCACCACGGAGTTACGCGCCGAGGGTTGTCCGGCGTCGTCGACGAGGTACTTGGGAACGATGAATAGCGAGATTCCTTTGACTCCCGGCGGGCATCCGGGCGTCTTGGCCAACACGAGATGGACGATGTTGTCCGACATCTCGTGATCGCCACCACTGATCCACATCTTGGTTCCGGTGATGCGATATGTTCCGTCCTCGTCTTGGACGGCTCGTGTCGTGATGTCGGCTAACGACGACCCTGCCGCCGGCTCGGACAGGCACATCGTTCCCAGGTAGCGGCCGTCGAGCATCGGCCGCACCCAGGTGTCGATTTGTTCCTTATTGCCGTACGCGGCCAACAGGTGGGCATTGCCGAGCGTCAGACCCAAGTAGGCGGCGGTGCTGATGTTGGCTGCCTGCAGCCAGGCGAACGCCGCCCTCGACACCACATACGGGAGCTGATAACCGTCGACGTCGTGATCGAACTCGCCCGCCAGCAGTCCCGCGGCACCGACCGCCGACAGCGCCTCTTGCGTCTCGGCCAGGGTGGCAACGGTGCCGTCGGGATTGACGAACGGTTCCTGCGCGTCAGCCGTTTTGAAGTGCGGCACAAAGCGTTTGATCGCAATATCCGCGGCAAGGTCCAGAACGGAATCGAAGGATTCGATCGAGTGCTCGCTGTATCGCGGTCGCTCGCACAGCGCGGCGACGTCGAGCCATTCGTAAAGCAGGAAATCGATGTCGCGTGGGTTCAGCAGCGGGGGATGGCAGTCGGCGTAGAGGTGTTT
>NZ_DATJYB010000517.1:0-9519 GCF_035499775.1 Mycobacterium sp.
CAGGGCCCGGACTCGAGGGACCTGGTGGTGGACACCTCCTCGTTCTACCGGCCCACCCAGCCCGGCGCCTATCCCATCGTGGAGCCGACCTATGAGATCGTCTGCTCGAAATATCCGGATTCGGCGACCGGAGCGGCGGTAAAGGCATTTATGCAGGCCGCCATTGGCCCGGGCCAGCTCGGATTGGATCAGTATGGGTCGATTCCGCTGCCGAGCGCGTTCCAAGCGAAAATCGCGGCCGCCGTGAACGCAATTTCATAATCAGCCGGCATTAATCAGGCGATCGGTGAAAGGACGTGAATGGTGAACGATACCGTTTCGCGGGTCGGTTTACGTTTCGGGCCCTATCAGCTGAGGCGGCTGTTGGGTCGCGGCGGCATGGGCGAAGTGTATGAGGCCGAGGACACCCGCAAGCACCGGATAGTCGCGCTCAAGCTGATCTCCCCACAGTTCTCGAGCGACAAGACTTTTCGCGCGCGCATGCAGCGCGAGGCGGACACCGCCGGGCGGCTGACCGAAGCACACATCGTCCCCATTCACGACTACGGCGACATCGACGGCCAGTTCTACGTGGAGATGCGCATGATCGACGGCGTCTCGCTGGGCACCTTGTTGAAGCGCTTTGGTCCGCTGGCCCCGGCACGAGCGGTGGCCATCGTTCGTCAGATCGCTGCAGCGCTGGATGCCGCGCACGACAACCACGTGACTCATCGCGACGTCAAACCGGAGAACATCCTGGTCACCAGAGACGACTTCGCCTATCTGGTGGATTTTGGTCTGGCCCGCGCCGCCGCGGACCCAGCGCTCACCCAGGCCGGGATGGCCGTTGGCACTTACAATTACATGGCTCCGGAATGCTTCAGCGCCAAAAACGTCACCTACCGCGCCGATATCTACGCGCTTACCTGTGTGCTGGATGAGTGTTTGACCGGAAAGCCGCCCTATCAATCCCACACAGTCGAACGGTTGATCGCAGCCCACCTCTTACAACCTGCACCACAGCCCAGCCAGCTGAGGCCCGGCAAGGTCCCAGTGGCCTTTGATCAGGTGATCGCGAAAGGCATGGCCAAAAACCCCGAGGAACGCTATTGGTCCGCCGGCGACCTGGCCAACGCCGCCCACGACGCGCTGACCACAAACGAACAGCGCCAAGAGGCCACCATCCTGCGGCAAGGCGACAACGCGGACCTGGTAGCCAAGCCGGCTTTTGGGCCGCCCTACCCCAGCGGGCAGGAGACCGTGGCGCGTCCCGAGCCTGGCGGCAGCGGGAACTGGCCCGAATCCGGGGTTGCGTCAGTCAAGCCGAATACGGGACCACCAACGGCACACATCGGCACCACCACTGACCCCATCAGGTGGCCCAACCAACCCCGCGTTCCGCCAGCCGCCCGCGACGCGGCACACCAACAAGCGCCGATCGGCCCAACCAGCTGGCTTAGCCAATCCGGAGCCCCGCCAGCCAGCCCGAGCGCGGGGGACCAACAGACACGAGTCGGCACTTTTGTCGGCGCTACAAACGGTCCCGGGCGACCTGGGGTTCCGTCGTCAGCCCGCTCGGGGGTCTCGCCGGCACAGGGCCGACCATCGCAGCCCGAACCCACGACCAGGCCCCCTAACAAACGGAAGCTGTGGATTTTCGCCGCCGCCACGGTCGTCCTCGTGGTCGCCGCTGGTGTCATCGCACTCGTGGTCATGAAGCCGTCGGGCCCATCGACGTCGGCGCACGGACAATCCGTGGTGCCCTTCAGCGGTCTCAACTTCCGCCTCTCGCCCGGCGGGGTCGCGGTGGACAGCTCCGGCACCGTCTACGTCAGCAGTCAGACCATGAAGGGCCGGATCGTGACGCTGGCAGCAGGATCGACCAGCCCCACCGAACTACCGTTCAGCGGGCTTTACGAGCCGCAGGGGTTGGCGGTGAGTGGCTCCGGCAAGATCTACGTCACCGATTTCAACAATCGGGTGGTGATGCTGGCGCCCGGCTCGAACCATCAGACTGAACTGCCGTTCGACGGCCTGAGTTACCCCGAAGGTGTGGCCGAGGATGCCCAGGGCAATGTCTACGTCGCTGACCGGGGAAACAACAGGGTGGTGAAATTGGCAGCCGGATCCAACACCCAAACTGTGCTGGGGTTCAACGGCCTCAAGAACCCCGACGGGGTGGCTGTGGACAGTACCGGCAACGTCTACGTCACCGATACCGACAACAACAGGGTTCTCAAACTGGATGCCGGAACGAGCAATCAGTCCGTACTACCGTTTGGCGACATCACCACGCCGTGGGGTATCAACGTGGACAGTTCCGGCAACATCTACGTCACTGAACACGACAGCAACGCGGTGGTGAAGCTGGCAGCCGGATCGACCGGCCCGACCCCGCTACCGTTCACCGACCTGAACACCCCGTTGTCGGTCGCGGTAGACAAAGACGGGACCGTCTATGTTGCCGACCGCGGCAACGGCCGAGTCGTGAAATACGTGCCCTGAGACCGCCGAGCGCGGGGCCAGCATCGTGCTAGTTCGCTCGCCGAGAAACCACCCATCGAATGCTTAACCAGGATTGGCGGAGTCGACAGTTGCGCCACCGTCTCGGCGACGTCGTCTGCGTAGTCCTGAATTCGTGTCCAGCGCAGGCGCTCCCGGCCGGGGCTCTGTCCGTGGCCGCGCCGGCTCAGCGCAACGGTGCGTATCCGTGAGCCGCGAAGAAGTCGATGGAATGCTCATCCCAGCAACACGTTCCATGACAAGCACCGTGGACGAACAGCAGCGGTATCGAGTACTCATCGGTGCTACTGCCTTTATCGATCACCTTGAGTATTCGGCGCCCCTCGATCCGTTGCACTATTCCCGGATGGCTGTGGCCGGACCCAGATCGGAAGCAACACAAGCCAGCCAACACCGACAAAGTCGAGGCTGCCACGAAACCACAATCATGGTGCGGCGCACTAGTTCCATCTGACCGCGGCAGTCGACGAGACGCCTCCGGGAAGGTAGGCACCAGAGTCAGAAGCCAGGCTTGTCGTCGGCGCGGGCTTTCGGCGTCGCCAGAGAGACCCCTTGGGTTCCGCGCCACATTTCAATTTCGCCAAGGATGTATTGAGAATCTGCAAAGACACGGTGCTGATTCTGTGATCAACGCAAACCAGCGTTCACCACCACCACATCAGCAAAGGATTCGAAATGTTTTCTCACCGTTCCACCTCATCCCTCGCGGGCATCATCCTGACTGCCGGCACTCTCGGTCTGGCTGCGCTCGGCTTCGCCAGCACCGCCGGCGCGACCTCGGTCGATGACTCCTTCCTCGCCAAGATCAAGGCTGACGGCATCACGCCGCCGAGCGCTGCGCGCGCCATCAAAGACGCGCACGCCGTCTGCGCCTCACTCGACGCGGGGCATTCGGCACAGCAGGTTTACGGCGAGGTCGCCGACGCGACCGGTCTGGACGCTGAAGGCGCCAAGGAATTCGCCGTCGACGCCGCATCGTCCTACTGCCCGCAGTACGTCACTCACGGCGCGTAGCCCTAACCGCAATGCGGGAACCCGAATGGGTTCCCGCATTGGTGTGCGTGAGCAGAGTGGCCGAACCGCTCCGGTCCCAAATTGTCGGCCGCCAGCAGTCACCGTCAGGCTTGGCCACAAACGACTTCTCGGTAGCTGGACGCCGCGTAAGATTCGCCAAGATATCTACAGATCGAGCTCGCTGAGCGACGCCGACGTCGTGCCAGCGGGTCCGCGGACGATGGGGGCTTAAAGGCCATGGGCATGCGCGACATGATCCGGGGCGAGTTCGTCGACATCATCGAATGGCTCGACGACACGAACACGACGCTGGCGTGGCGGTTCCCGCGCTATCAGAACGAGATCAAGAACGGTGCGCAGCTGGTCGTCCGCGAGGGCCAGCGGGCCATGTTCGTCTATCGGGGGCAGCTGGCCGATCAGTTCAATCCCGGTCACTACACGCTGACCAGCGAGAATATGCCGATCTTGGGCACGCTGCAGGGCTGGAAGTACGGATTCAACAGCCCGTTCCGGTCCGAGGTCTACTACGTCAACACCCGTCCGTATCCCGACTTACGTTGGGGCACACCGCAGCCGGTGACGGTTCGGGATCCGGACTTCAGGATGGTGCAGGTACGGGCCAACGGCACCACCGTGGTCAGGGTGACCGACCCGACCGTCTTCCTGCGCCAGGTGCTCGGCACCCAGAGCGTGGTGGACATGGAGCAGATCACCGAGATGATCCGGCGCAATATCGCGCTGGCGTTCAACGACATGGTGATGGGCACCGGCCTGGGCGCGATCGACCTGCAGGGCCGCCAGGTGGAGTTGTCGGACAAGCTGCGGGAGTTCGTCGCCCAGCGAGTGCAGGCGTTCGGCCTCGGGATCGACGCGGTCACCATGACGATCTCGCTGCCCGAGGAGATCCAGCAGGCGATGACCCGCGGCGTTGCCCGGGGTGTTGAGGAGAGCGGCTTCCTCAACAACGTCGGCGATCTCAACCGTTTCGAGCAGGCGCGCCGGGCCGACGCGATGTTGGCGGCAGCGCAAAACGAGGGTGGGGGTGCGGCGGGCTCGGCGATCCAGGCCGGCCTCGGAGTCGCGCTGGGCGCTCAGATGGCCGGCGCGGCGCAGGGCGGTTACGCCCAACCGCAACAATTCGCGGCAGCACCGCCGCAGGCGCAGGCCGCGCCACCGCCGCTGCCAACGCAGCAGCAGTTCCATTTCGACCAGGGCGGCCAGCCGGCCGGCCCATACCCCGTCAACGCGCTACGGCAATTCGTTTCCAACGGCCAGCTGACCCGCGACACCGTGGTGTGGACGGAAGGGATGCCAGGCTGGGCCCCCGCGTCGACAGTGCCGGCACTGCAGACGTTGTTCAGCACGCCGCCGCCGTTGCCCGGCACACCGCCGCCGCTGCCGCCGCAGCAATGAGTTTCGGACCAGGGGACCTTACGCAGGGCCAGGGTCCACGGCCTCCGCAGCCACCACCCCTACCGCGGCCCCAGCCCGGCCCGCCGCCCCTGCCGCGGCCACCGGTAGGCCCACCACCGCTACCCCGACCACAGACTGGCCCGCCACCGCTGCCGCGGCCACCGGCAGGCCCGCCGCCGCTACCCCGACCGCAAACGGGCCCACCGCCGCTACCCCGACCGCAGGCAGGCCCACCACCGCTAGGCCCGCCGCCAACCGCGGCCCCGCCACCACCGACAGTCCGTCCATTCGCCGGGCAGGCGGCCGCGCCCGCGATGTTCCACCAGACCGAGCGCACCCGCACTTATCCGTGCGCGGCGTGCGGCGGGCAGCTCAACTTCGACATCGGCAGCCAGAAACTGCGCTGTCCCAGCTGCGGCAACTACTACGACATCGCCGCGCCCAATACCCCGGTCAGATCGCGCGAATTGCGCGGTGCCATGCAGCAGCTGAGGGAGCTGCAACAGCGCCAGGACGGGCCGAACGTCACCGGCATGCGCGAGGTCAAATGCCAGAACTGTGGCGGCACAACCGAATTCGCGGGCAGCCTGACAGCCACCAAGTGCCCCTACTGTGCGACGCCGATTCAGCGCGACGACGTGCACAACGCTCCGGCGCGGCTGCCGGTGGACGGCCTGGTGCCATTTCAAGTCGACGAAAAACAGGCCCGTGACCTCATCGAGAAGTGGGTTACCAAGCGCTGGTTCGCGCCCACCAACTTCAAGAAATACCGAGAGATCGGCGCCTTCTCCAGTCTGTATACGGCGTATTTCACCTATGACGCCAACACCGACACGCAGTACGAAGGCGAACGCGGCGAGGACTACGAAGTCCGGGTCGGCACCGACGACGACGGCGACCCGATATACGCGACGGAAACAATGTGGTACCGCGTCTCGGGACAGGTGAACAACAACTTCGTCGACCTGCCGGTGCTGGCCAACGACAGCGAAACCCTCAATCGGAAACGGATCAAGACGCTCGAGCCGTGGCCGGTGGAACAGGCCAGAACCTACTCCGGGGAATTCGTCGCCGGCCACCTGTGTCGCACCTACGACAAAGACGCCGAGCAGGCGCTGCCCGAAGCGCAGCAGGAGATGCAGAAAGCCGTTGAGCAGACGGTACGTTCCGACATCGGCGGGGACCGTCAGCGGATACACCAACTCAACACCACGTGGAACTACCTCGGGTTCAAACACCTGTTGCTACCGCTGTGGCTGCTGACCGTGATGTACAGCAACCGGCCGTTCCAGGTGGCCATCAACGGGCTCACCGGCGAAGTGGCCGGCGATCGGCCGTGGAGCAAGGTCAAGTTGGCGATCGCGATCACGATCGCGGTCCTGGTCGTGGTAACGGTGATCGCGATCTTTGTCTATTTCCGTGCGCACGGGCATCATTCGACCCATGCGCCCGCCCGCCATATTCGCAGGAGGTAGCCGTGGCCATCCTCGTGGTGGTGATACTGGTGCTCGCCCTCATCGTGGGGTTTGCGGTCGGCGTCGTCGCGATCGTCAATCACAACCAGCAGCGGGCGCTCAGCCGCGACAGTCAGCTGGTTGCGGGCCGTCCGACGCGGGCACCCCGGAGCTGGGCCGTATCGCACGAACCTGAGGCCCGGCTGCACCGCAGGCTGCGTGACGCGATGTCGGCATTGCAGGCCGCGAACGCTCTCGATACCGGCTCGACGCTGATGCTGCGGGCCGATCTGGAACAGACCGCGCTCAACCTCGACGATCACCTCGTCGCAGTTTCGCAGCTGGCGCCCGCCCACAAAGAAGCGTTGCTGGGAGCGATCACCACAACGGTCGAGAGCATCGAAGGCGCGGTCGCGCGTTACACCGCCGCGACGACAATGCCGGACACGACCGCTCTCGAATCCGACCTTGCGACCGTCCACCTCCGGCTCGACACCGTGAGCCAACTGCAACGAGGGCTGCCTCCGCAGCCGGCGGGTTAGCTCGCGGCCACCGGCGTCACCAGCTCGCCGGTGCTGAGGTAACTGTCCAGGTTGCGGATCGCGAGCAGTGCCATCGCTCGGCGGGTGCGGGCAGTCGCGCTGCCGATATGCGGGAACAGCACCACGTTGTCCAGGGTGAACAGCTCGGCAGGCACGTTCGGTTCGTCGACGAAGACATCGAGGCCCGCTCCACCCAGCCCGCCGCCGGCCAGCAACTCGACCAGCGTGTCCTGGTCTACGACGCTGCCGCGGGCGATGTTGATCAGGTAGCCGTCGGGGCCCAACGCCTCGAGGACGGGCCGGTCGACCAGCCGGTGGGCGTCACCTGTAGTGGCTACGACCAGGACGTCGACCGACTCGGCCAGCTCCACCGGCGAATCGGTGTAGCGGTACGGCGACCCGTCGATGCGGTGGCGATTGTGATACGCAATGGCACAGTCGAATCCGAGCAGCCGAGTCGCGATCGCCGATCCGATGCGGCCCAAGCCCAGGATCCCGACCTGAAGGCCGCTGAGGTCCCTGGCGTAGCCGAAGGGTCCGTCGCGCACCCACCGTCCCTCCCGCACGTAGCGGTCGGCGGCGCCGAACCGGCGCAGCGTCATCAGGATCAGCCCCAGGGCGGTGTCGGCGACGGTGTCCGACAACACGTCCGGTGTGTTGCTCACGCCGATGCCGCGACGCTTGGCCACCGCCAGATCGATCGAATCCACACCCGCCCCGTTGTTGACGATCGCCTCCAGGTTGGGTAGCGCAGCGAGGGTGTCGGCGTCGACGCCCGGCGGACCCGACGTCACCACCACCCGGATGTCGGCCCCGCGCTCCGCCAGGAACTCGGCCCGTCCCGGACCGTCAGGAAGCCTGGGGATTTCGTAGCGCGCCAGCAACTCGGCTTCGAATGTCGGCTCGAACTCGCCGATCCGTAGTATGTCGTCGGCTTTCTGCACCGTCACGCTGCCATCATCTCCCTTGGCCACAAACGATTCCAAGGAGGCAGCAGTGAGCGGGCATGAAGTGCGAATGGTCGTCTTGTCGACCGACGACCTGGACGAATCGATCCGGTTCTACAGCGAGACCCTGGGCATGGCGTTGAAGTTCCGCGACGGAGCCCACTTCGCCGCGCTCGACGGTGGGTCGGTGACCGTCGCGCTGGCTACCGCGGTGGACCATCCCATTCCCGGCCAGGTTGTCGTCGGCATCAAGACCTCCGACGTCGACGCCGCGGCGAAGGCCGTTGAGGCCAGTGGTGGCGGCATCGTGCAAGGCCCGTATGACGACGCACACGAGCGCCGAGCCGTGGTCCACGACAACAAGGGCAACGGCTTGGTCTTCTACAGTCCACTGAAAGCCCGCTGAACCGCTGAAAGACGTTCCTGCGCACCGACATTAGTCACCCGGGAAGTAATTGCGGCACGGCGTGGTTGAATGCCGAATGCGCATTGGAGTTGTGTTTCCCCAGACCGAGCTTGGCGGAGACCCTGCCGCCGTACGCGCCTACGGGCAGGGCGTCGAGCAACTTGGATTCACCCACATCCTGGCTTACGACCACGTGGTGGGCGCCGACCCGACGGTGCACCAGGGCTGGCAGGGGCCCTACGACATCGACACGACGTTCCACGAGCCGTTTGTCGTGTTCGGGTACCTGGCCGCGATCACCTCGCTGGAACTGGTCACCGGCGTGATCATCCTGCCGCAGCGACAATCGGTGCTGGTGGCCAAACAAGCCGCCGAGGTCGATCTGCTCACCGGCGGGCGATTCCGGCTCGGTGTGGGGCTGGGCTGGAACGCGGTCGAATACGAGGCGCTCGGCGAGAAGTTCACCAACCGCGGCACCCGCTCCGAAGAGCAGGTCGAGGTCATGCGCAAACTGTGGACCGAGCGATCGGTCAGCTTCAGCGGGAAGTACCACACGCTGACCGGGGCGGGGCTGGCCCCGATGCCGGTCCAGCGGCCGATCCCGGTGTGGTTCGGCGCGGCCTCCGACCGCGCCTACGAACGCGCCGGACGGCTCGGCGACGGCTGGTTCCCGATGATGGACCCCGGGCCTGGTCTGGACTATGCGCGCGAGCAGGTCGAGCGTGCGGCGACGGCCGCCGGCCGGGACGCCGAGAGTCTTGGGATGGAAGGCCGGGTCAGCTGGACCGGCGACCGCGAAAAGGCTGTTCAGGACATCGCGGCCTGGAAAGATGCCGGGGCCACGCACCTGTCGGTCAACACCATGAATGCCGGCCTGAGGAATGTCGACGAACACCTCGCCGCATTGGAACAGGTCGCAGCCGTTTAGCCGGCCGAGCGGCCGCAATGTGTCCGTGGTCACTCGCCGGGCGCCTTGCCAAGGCATGGACGCGGAGCGCCCGCGGCGGGCCGGCTGCGCGTCAGTTTGGCGAAATCTGTTGTGAATTAGCGTGATTCGCCACAACGCGCCCTCGACTCAGTGAGGTCGAACATCAGCGCAACCGTGGTCCGGTGCCGAGCGCTTCAAGAATCCTTTAAGGATCCGTTCAGGATCCCAAGAGGGCACGGCGTGATGGTCGTCTACGCAAGGACCCCACACGGATTCGGACACGCACATGACTCGCATGCCCGCTCTAACCGCC
>NZ_DATJYB010000518.1:0-5094 GCF_035499775.1 Mycobacterium sp.
GATCAGTGGCAAGCGCTGCTGTTAGAGGGTTTTCCGCACTCATGACATCCATCAGAGGAATGGTTCGGCTTTCTGGGCGAAAAACTTCGCCGTCCACTGATGAGTCGGTGGCGGCGCCGTTTGCGACAGTGTCGGGAATCGATGACGACTCGTCCGCGGCCGGAGAGGCGTGCCTGCCTGGCTCTGCACGGGTGATGTCGCCAAGTGTGCGGGCAGCCGAGGTCGACGGTCTCATCTTGGTGATGGACCTGCAGACGTCGGCCTTTTATTTTCTGGACGAGGACGCGTCCAGCATGTGGAAGGGGCTGCGTCAAGCGCATGGTTCGGTGGGCGCGGCTAAAGAAGCGTTGGGTCGCGGGAATGAGTCGTCGGGGCGCTTGGCGGGCGCGTTCGACGATTTCATCGCCAGTTGCGAGGCACAGGGTTTTCTGGTTTCGAGCGATCGGCCACCCGCCCGCGATTTTCGGCGAGCGCCTTGGCCGCGGGGGTCACGTGGCCGATCGTTGCTCACCGTGCGGGCGTGGCTAGCGATGCTGCGGATGGACATCGCACTGCGTCGGCACGGATTCGCCGCCATCTACCAGCGGCTCGGGCAGGGCGGCATTGCCAGAGCCGATTCCGCTGACGTCGAATTGGTGCGGGCGGCGTTTTTGCGGGCGGAGAACTTCTACGTGCGGCGGCGCGCTCCTCATGACTGTCTGCCCAGATCACTTGCGTTGTATGCGTATCTGCGTGGCCTCGGCATACCCGTTGTTCACCGCATTGGTGCTCGGCGGTTCCCGTCGTTTGGGTGCCACGCGTGGGTCGAATATGGCGGCGCGCCGATACTGGATCGGTCTGCCGTCGTCCATGAATACACCGTGATCGCGTCGATGTAGCCGTGACCGCCGAAGCCGACCACAGATTCCAGCCAGCCAACCAGGGGTTCGCCGGATGGGTCGACATGTCGGCGCCGACGCGGTTGGCCGGCGGGGTCGATTGCGGCGTCATGGGCTGCCGAGTGTGGTGGCGCGGCTTTTTGGCAAACCGCAGCACTCTGCTGACCGAGTTAGGCGTTGCTGCCGAGCCATCGTGCCCGGACGAGCGACTGGTCGCCGAGGCGTACCAGCGCTGGGGTGCGACGGTGCAGGCGCATCTGCTCGGCGAGTACGCCCTGTGCGTGCTGGATCAGACGACCGGCGTGCTGGTGCTGACCCACGACGCGCTGGGCGTTGTGCCGCTGTATTACTCGGCACGAGGCCACACGATCTATTTCGGCACCCACCTTTCCCTGCTGGCAAGACTCATACCCGGCTTGGACGTCGACGAAGGCTATATCGCCGAGTTCTTGTTGCGCGGCGAGTGCCTCGACGGACGCACCATTTATCGGCACGTCAACCGACTTGGTGTGGGGCGAACGAGGCGCTACCGGGCACGCCGTGGGACCGAGCTTGCGACGTGGTGGCTTGGCGAGGTCCCCGAGCTTTGCTACCGCGATATTCGCGACTACGACGAGCAGTTCCGTCAGCTTCTGCGGAGCGCGGTGGCAACGGCGGCTGATGGGCGGACGTGGTCGGAGCTGTCGGGGGGGCTGGACTCCTCGAGCATCGCCTGCACGGCGCACCACCTCGGCCTGCAGGATTTCGCGACCGTTTCGGTGATTTATCCGACCTCGACCACCTCCGACGAATCGTCATGGATCGAAATCGTGCACGCGGACAAGGGGATTCGCACGCACCTGATCGATGGTGACAAACACAAACCACTCTCGGCGCTACCTGACCGGCGCATCGAAGAGCCGAGCCGACTCCACACCATGTGGCCGATTTTCCAGCAATACGAAACGATTCTGCGTGCGTATGGCGTCGATGTGCTGCTTTCTGGGCTAGGCGGCGACCAGGTGTTGTTCGGGGAAACCGATTTCCCGATTCACGTCGCCGACTACGTCCGCCGTGCGCGGCTTGTCACGGCGGTTCGCCAAGTCGCACAGTGGGGACCGAGCGCGAGCGAACGTTCGCTGACTCATCGGGTGCTTACCGGCGCCGCGGTCCCCGCGTTGTGTTATCTGCGCGGGCATGCCATCCGCTACAAGCCCGATAGGGCCGTTCAACAGCGCTGCTCATGGGTGTCTGCTGACTTGTTGCATCGAACAGGAGCCGGCGGCGATGTTGGCGCGCCCGGTCCGCGGATGCCGACCGTACGAGGTCAGGCCTACTACGAGCACCTTTGGCGTTTAGCTGGTTCCGCCGGCCAACATTGGGCCCAAAACACCACCACCTACCGGTGGCGACATCCGTTGCTGTATCGCCCGCTCGTGGAGTTCATGTATTCCCTCCCGTGGCAACAGCAGGCCATACCCGGGCACGACCGGGCGCTGCAGCGCCGGGCGCTGGCCGGCATTCTGCCCGACCAAATCCGCACCCGGCGCACCAAGGCGGGACCCAACCAGGCATTTTACGAAGGGCTGCGGGCCAACCGGGACATAGTCACGTTGTTGATCGCTCGACCACTGATCGTGCAACGCGGCTACGTCGACCAGACCTCCTGGCGCGCCGCGGTGGCCGCCGCACAGTTCGGCCACGAACAGTCGGCGGCGGCATTTGAGGCAGCGGTGAGCCTGGAGGTGTGGCTGCGTCAGCAAGAGAGCCCGCCGTGACGAACGCCGTATCAGCGGCGCGTGAAGTCTGACCCGGGCGTGGCAGGCGAGTCGCCGGGCGTCGAATTTCAGCGCCGTCGACAAGCCGCCGCTGACCACTCCGAGCGCGGCGACGCTCGCGAATGCGATGCACATGCACGGAGGCACGTGGCGATCACGGTGAGCCCACCCGCGGCGGGCGGCGGGTATCGATGTCTGGCGCGATCGCCGGCAACGGCGCTGGTCTGACAGCCGCAGCGGATGGGGCTAGCCGCCGCGTAGGTATTCGGGTGTTCGCCGTTTCGGCGGCGCCTGAATTGAGGCCGAAGGTCAGACGATGTCCGAATGGGCACGTTCGGGTGCCTATCAAACGATGATGGTCGTGTGATGGTCAACCCGGTCCCGGACCGACTGGACACGCTGAACGGAAAGCCGGCTGGCCCGTTTGGGATTCTTCGCCTCGCAGACGGACATAGAGGTAGGTTGCTCGCCGCAGCGGTACTCCTCTCCGTGACCTCGGCGGTCGGTTTGGCGCAGCCTTTGATCGCAGGCACGGCGGTCAGTCATGCGCTTGCTCGGGCGGCCATTACTGGTCCAGTCGTCGCCTTGATCGGAGTCTTTCTCTGCCAAGCGGTGATCGGCACCGTGGGCCAATATCTTTTGGAGACGCTCGGCGAGCACGTGGTGTATGACATCCGAATGCGCCTGGTGCGCAGGTTGCTATGGGCACGAGTGCCATCGCTCGACCGGGAACGCATCGGCGACCTCTTGTCCAGGGTTTCACTTGACTCGGCGGTCCTGCGTGATGTCGTCGCGCAGAGTATGGTTCAGGCGCTGTCCGCGTCGATCGCATTGTTCGGAACGACTGCCTTCATGATTTACATCGACTGGGTGCTGTTCGTGATCGTCATGGGGACTATCGCGGCGGCAATGCTGGCCCTGGGTGCTCTACTACCGAGATTTGAAATCGCTGCCGCGCAGAGCCAGGAGTACGTCGGAACCCTATCGGCCGACCTCGAGCAGGCCCTCGGAGCTATCCGCACCGTAAAGGTCAATGGCGCTGAGCAGCGCGAGTACAGCCATCTCGCCGAATCGGCAGCTCGTGCGCTTCAAGCTGGTGTGCGCTCAGCCAAACTGATGGCCGTGGCCAGTCCGACCATGCATTTCGCCGTCAGCGGGTCCTTCGTGATCTGCGTGATTGTCGGTGGTCTTCGGGCGGCCTCTGGGGCCATCTCGCTTAGCGATCTGGTGACTGTACTGCTCTATGGGATGGGTCTGGCCACGCCGGTATTCACTGTATTCCGGTCGGCCGCAGAACTGCGAAAAGCAAACGGTGCCATGCGGCGCCTCAATCCGACTCTGTCGACACCGATGGAGGATCTAGAAACCGCGGCCCGAACCGATGACTTCCAAGCGCCCGGCAGCAGCGCCCCGGTGTTGGAGTTCCGAGACGTCCATTTCGCTTATGCAGACCACAAAGTTCTCGATGGCGTGAGTTTTGATGTTCCGTCCAACGGATTTGTTGCCTTGGTCGGGGCTTCCGGTGCAGGCAAGTCCACAATCTTTTCGCTCGTCAGCCGGTTCTACGAGCCTGACCGCGGCGAGATCTGTATCGATGGGACGCCGATTGCCGCACTTAGCCTGTCTGAATCACGTTCCCGCATTGGCCTTCTTGAACAACATGCGCCACTGCTGTTCGGCAGCCTGCGGGACAACATCAGCTACGGCGCGCCGGACGCCACTGAAGCCGATATCGCAGATGCAATCGAATTGGGCGGCCTGTCAGTGCTGATCAACCGCCTACCGAATGGGCTCGACTCACCGGTGGGAGAACGCGGCATGCTGGTTTCGGGTGGCGAACGCCAGCGGGTCGCCATCGCAAGGGCCATGGTCCGGCGACCGCGCCTATTGCTGCTGGACGAACCGACCTCGATGCTCGACGCCGAAACCGAGTGGGCGTTGAACCGCGCCATTCGCACCATCAATCAGCAGTGCGCGCTGCTGGTGATTGCCCATCGGCTCACCACCATAGAGAACGCGAAAACCGTTGCATTTCTGTACAACGGCCGCGTCTCCACTGGCACACACGAGGGCCTCCTCCGCACTTCCGACAACTACCGACGAATAATTGGACGGGGCAGCGACCCGGTACAGGCGAGGACATGAAGATCATCGAGTACATTTTGGTCCTTCCGTAGCCCTGAGGAAACTGGGGGCGTCAGGGGCATATTTTGGTCCTTCCACTCCAAGCGCCGCGAGTCCGACAGCCACCCCGAGGCTCCAAAGACTAGGTGGGCCACCGGATTCGCCGGGGTGCTGGCCGATGCGACCGTGGATGCACCTCGACAAAGGAGCACTCACATGACAGCACTCGACGACACCCAGGCCCCCGCAATCGACCCGGACAAGCTGATGGCCTTCGTGTTCCGCGCGGTGGAAGAAGCCGGCGCGGCGCTGAACTGCGCCCTGGTGGTGATGGG
>NZ_DATJYB010000519.1:0-22144 GCF_035499775.1 Mycobacterium sp.
CGGACATCCAGCAGGGCGCGATCGACCGCATCCACTGGTTCTACTCCCTGGACCCCGCCGGTCGCAGGCAGTACTCCGAGGACACCGCGACGGACATCTACTACGAGCAGATGGCGACGCACTGGGGCAACTGGGCGAAGATCTTCTTCAACAACAAGGGTGTGGTGGCGAAAGCCACCGACGTCTGCACCGGGTATCCCCGCGGCGACATGTCGGTCTGGAACTGGACAGCGTAGCCGGCTAATCGCCGACGGCCCCTCACCCGAAGACGGTGGTCCAGTCGTCGCGGATGCTGACGACGGTCCAGCCGCTCGCTTCGGCTTCGTCGAGGGCCTTTTCCGCGCCGGCGACATAGTCGAATTCCCGGCCGGCGTCGTCGTGGCGGACCAGCAGGCACAGCGACGGCGCCGCGGCGTGCGCGTACTGCAGCATCTCGATGTCACCGTTGGAGTTGCCCGCCGCGAGGATCGGGCGCCGTCCCGTGCGTCCCCAGATCCGTACCGGCTTGACCGGGCCGTCAGCGAGGAATTCCGGCCGCGACGTCGTCATCAGGTGACCGTCCTTGAAGTCCAGACCCACCGAGCTGCCGATGACGCGCTCCGGCGATAGCCCGTACAGCTGCTGGGTGACCGGCCGCATGAAGTCGCGACCGCCGCCGGAGGCGATGTAGTTGGTGAACCCGTTGGCCTCCAGGTAGCGCAGCAACTCAACCATCGGCGCATAGCCGCAAGCGGTGTACGGGCGATTCAGCGTCGGGTGCGTGGCCTCGGCGAAGAACGCCCGGACCCGTTGCGCGTGCTCGTCCACGGTCAGGCCCTGATAGGCCGAAAAGATTGCCCCCGTAAGGCTTGTGAGGTCGGAGTCGTCGCCGTTGTAGTGCTTGGTGACGGCGTCGCCGAACCAGGACAGGTCGTTGGCGGCCGCGGCCCGATAGGGCGGCTGATCCTTCAGCGTGACGTCGGCGGCGGCCTGCTCGGCGAGCCGGCGCACCAGGAAGTCCAGCTGGATGTAGGCGGGCTTCTCACACCACAGCGTGCCGTCGTTGTCGAAGACCGCGACGCGCTCTTCGGGCGGCACCTCGGCGGTGACACGGTCGACGAAGTCGGTGATGGCCGACTTGGCGGGCCGGTCCCGCCATGACTCGAGCACTAGTCCTTCGCCAGGAACTGGTGGAGCTTCTCCACCGCGTGGTCGATGGTGAAGCTGGCCGGCGGGTGTCGCGGCTTGAACTCCTTGAACGTCTCCAGGAACTGGGTTGCCATCGCGATCGCGTAGAAGACGAAGTAGTCGTGATGCAAAAACCATTCGTAGTAGGTGTTCGACGTGATGTCGGCGTACTCGAAGGGATCGGTGCGCAGATTGAACAGTTTCGGAATCCGCAACGGCGTGAACGGTTCTGCCCAGATCCGCATGGTGCCCGGGCAGCGCTGCTCGGCGAAGACGATCTTCCAGTTCTCGAACCGCATCGCAACCAGGTCGCCGTCGTCGGAGAAGTAGAAGAAGCCCCGTCGGGGGCTGGTCTCCACCTCGCCGGTCAGATACGGCAGCAGGTTGTAGCCGTCGATGTGGACCTTGAACTCTTTCTCTTCGCCATGCAGCCGGACTCGGTAGCCCTGCTTGAGCTTGTCGCTGACGTCGGGGTCGCCGGCGGCGGCCAACAACGTGGGCAGCCAGTCGTGATGCTCGATGATCTCGTTGGAAACCGTGCCCGCCTTGATCTTTCCCGGCCAGCGGATCATCTCCGGTACCCGGAATGCGCCTTCCCAGTTGGTGTCCTTCTCACTGCGGAACGGCGTGGTCCCGCCGTCGGGCCAGCTGTTGCGGTGCGGCCCGTTGTCGGTGGAGTAGATGACGATGGTGTCGTCGGCGATGCCGAGTTGGTCGAGACAGTCCAGCACCTGCCCGACATTGCGGTCGTGGTCGATCATCGTGTCGTGGTAGGCCGACTGCCATAAGCCCGCCTGACCCCGGCTTTCCGGCTTGGTGTGGGTGTAGAGGTGCATGTGCGTGGTGTTCATCCACACGAAGAACGGGGTGCCGGCCGCGTGCTGGCGCTTGATGTAGTCGACGGTGCGCTCGGCGATCTCGTCGTCGATGGTCTCCATGCGCTTGGTGTCGAGCGCCCCGGTGTCCTCGATTACCTGCTTCCCGACCGGGCCGAACTTGGGGTCGTCGGGCTCGGCGGAGACCTCGTCGAGGGCTTTGCAGTTGAGCACCCCGCGCGGCAGCGCCATCTGGTAGAGCCGGGGAAATTGGTCGGCGTGCGGGTAGTCGAATTGCTCGGGTTCCTCCTCAGCGTTGAGGTGATAGAGGTTGCCGAAGAACTCGTCGAACCCGTGCACCGTCGGAAGGTACTTGTTCAGGTCGCCGAAGTGGTTCTTGCCGATCTGGGCGGTGGCGTAGCCGAGCGGTTTGAGCAGCTCGGCGATCGTGGGATCCTCTGCCGCCCAACCGATGTCGAATCCGGGAGCGCCCACCTTGCTCATTCCGGTGCGGTAGACACTCTGCCCGCTGATGAACGCCGCGCGGCCCGCGGTGCAGCTCTGCTCACCGTAGGAATCGGTGAATCGCATGCCCTCATTGGCGATGCGGTCGATGTTCGGCGTGCGATAGCCCATGATGCCATCGCTGTAGCAACTCAGATTGGTGATCCCGATGTCGTCGCCCCAGATCACCAGGATGTTGGGTTTACCGTCAGGCATGAAACCCACCGTAACCAGAAGGGCGGGTCCTCGGGCAGGGGTTCGGGAGCAGTCACGCTGCATAGCTCTCTTATGGCTGAGCGCTCTCCCAGAAGCGCGTCTTCAGGCACCGAGTTCCTGGTAGATCTGCGGCCAGTAGTGCAACCCGTCCGAAGTGAGCAGAATCCAGTCGTGAGTTTCGCCGTTGGCCAGTACAAAGCTGATCGGCGGCTCTTGGGTGACGCTTCTTGCTGCAGGAGGTAGTCGAAGAAGGCTTTTATCGGCGGCAATAGCACGGCCTCTTCAATTCTGGTTAGCAACGACAGTGCGCCGGTGAAGGTCGGGTTGCCCGTGGCTGGAACCGGTGTGATGGCCGGTGCCGCGAAGATGCTGCCGAGTGTGCTGACCGCCTGGGCCTCGGCGCTGACATACGAGCCCGCACTGGCGGTCAACGCCTGCACGAACTGGTATGAAACGCCGCCGCCTGCGCACCGAGCGCTCGTTGATCATATCTTTGTCAAATATCACGCATTCCAAGCTCACAGAAATATCCCAGAACTCACCGACGACGGAAAGGTCGGTAGCCCAACACGGGTGGATCAGGGCTGCCGAGGTTGTGTTCGTCGGCAGGTGACAGCCCGAACAACTCCCCCGTGCGGTGATTCGGCCAGGTCAGTAGTGGGCCGCCGGCAGCCGACCGGTCCTCGGCGCGTCGTCCTCTCCGGGCGGCCGTTCCGGCTTGGGCAACATCAGCGCACGAACGGCCGAGCGAGGTCCGTACGGTCGCAGCATGCTGCTGGCCGGGCGTGGGCGCACATGCTGCGGCCACCAGAACCAGCGCCCAAGCAAGGTGGCCAGCGACGGTGTCATGAACGACCGCACAATTAGCGTGTCGAACAACAGACCCAGCGCGATCGTCGAACCCACCTGGGCCATCACCACCAGTGGGCTAAACGCGAACGTGGCCATGGTGGCGGCGAACACCAGACCTGCGGAGGTCACCACCGAGCCCGAACCCGCCATCGCACGGATCGTCCCCGTCTTGAGCCCGGCGTGGATTTCCTCCTTGAACCGCGATATCAGCAGCAGGTTGTAATCCGAGCCGACCGCCAGCATCAGGATGATCGCCATCGCCAGCACCATCCAGTGCAGCTTCATGCCTAGGATGTATTGCCACAAGAGCACGGAGAGCCCGAACGAGGCGCCCAGGGACAGCAACACCGTGCCAACGATCACGACGGCCGCCACTACGCTTCGGGTGATCACCAGCATGATGACGAAAATCAGTGTGGCCGCGGAAATTCCGGCGATCAACAGATCGATGTTGGAGCCGTCGTGCATGTCCTTATACGTCGCGGCGGTACCGCCGAGGTAGACCTTGGCGCCCTCCCAGGGGGTGCCCTTGATCGCCTCGTGCACGGCCTGTTTGATCGGTGCGATGTGGCTGATGCCTTCAGGAGACGCCGGGTCGCCTTCGTGCGAAATGATCAGCCGGACAGCGTGCCCGTCCGGCGATATGAACTGTTTGAGACCCCGCGCGAAATCCGGGCTCTGGAACGCCTCCGGCGGAAGGTAGAACGTGTCGTCGTTCTTCGCTCTATCGAAGGCATCCCCCTGTGCGGTGGCGTTGTCGGCCTGCGCTCTCGCCTGGGCGTTGAGACCCATAGTGGTCGCATAGTTCGACATGATGGTGTCGAGGTTGCGCTGCTGGCTCTCAATCTGCGGGGGTATCAACGCCACGAGCTTGGGCTGAATCCGGTCCAGCTTGTCCAGATTCGCACTGAGATTCACAATGTTCTCAGCCACCTGGTCAATTCCATCGAGCGCATTGAAAATGGACCGTAGCGCCCAGCAAATCGGAATGTCGTAGCAGTGTTTCTCCCAGTAGAAGTAGCTACGAATCGGCCGAAAGAAGTCGTCGAAAACAGCGATGTCGTCGCGCAACTGCGCGGTGATCAGCACCGTTTCTTTGGTGAGCCTGGTGGTTTCGTGCGTCGTGTTGCTGAGATCCTGGGTGACCTGCATCTGCTCACGCAGGGTTGCCATCGTCTTCCGCAGTTCGGCCGCCTGGTTCAGCAGGTTTTGCGCCTGCAGATCCTGATAGTGCTCGGTCTGAATTCGCCCCGCAGCTTGCGCACCCATCTGAAAACCGAGGCTGCTGTGGTCGAGTGGTGTGCCCAACGGTCGGGTGATGGTCTGTACCCGGCCGATACCGGGGATGTGGAAGACCGCCTTCGCGACCTTGTCCAGGACGAGGAAGTCGGCCGGGTTACGCAGGTCATGATCGGTCTCGATCATCAACAGCTCAGGATTGAGCCGAGCCTCGTTGAAGTGCTTGTCGGCGACCGCGTAACCGACGTTGGCCGGGGTGTCCGCCGGTAGGAAGTGACGATTGTCGTAGTCCGTTTTGTAGCCGGGCAGAGCGAGCAGGCCGATCAGGGCGATCGCGACCGTGACGGCGAACACCGGTGCGGGCCAGCGGACGATCGCGGTGCCGATCCGGCGCCAGCCCCGAGTCTGCAGCTTTCGCTTCGGGTCCAAGAGCTTGAAGAACGACGCCACGGTCAGCACCGCCGGGCCCAGCGTCAGCGCCGCGAGGACCGCGACCAGCATGCCGACGGCGCACGGTGCGCCCAATGACTGGAAATACGGTAACCGGCAGAAGCTCAGGCAGTACATCGCGCCGGCGATGGTCAGCCCCGACCCGAGCACGACATGCGCGGTGCTGTGGAACATGGTGTAGAAGGCTTTTTCGCGGGTCTCGCCCAGACCGCGGGCCTCGTGGTAGCGACCGACCACGAAAATCGCGTAGTCCGTTCCGGCCGCGATCGCCAGCAACACCAACAAATTGTTGGCGAAAGTGGAAAGCCCGATGATCCCGTTGTTGGCCAGCACCGCAACGACGCCTCGAGCTGCCAACAACTCGACGAAGACCATGAACAGCACGGCTAGGGTAGTGACGACCGAGCGATAGACGAAGAGCAACATCACCAGAATCACCAGGATCGTGATCATGGTGACTATCGCGACACCTTTCTCACCCGCGTGCGACTGGTCGGCGATCAGCGGACCCGCGCCGGTGACGTAGGCCTTGATTCCGGGCGGCGCGGGCACCGAGTCGACAATCTTGCGGACGGCGTCGGAGGACTCAGAGGCTAGGGCGCCGCCCATGTTGCCGGCGAGGTAGACCTGGACGTACGCGGCCTTCTGGTCGTGGCTCTGCGAGCCCGCCGCGGTCAGCGGATCACTCCAGAAATCCTGCACGTGCTGAACGTGTTTTTTGTCTTGCTCGACTCGCCTGACGATCTCGTCGTAGTAGGCGTGCGCCTCCGCCCCCAGCGGCTTGTCGCCCTCCAGCACGATCATTGCCGAGCTGTCTGAATCAAACTCTTTGAACGTCGACCCGACGCGCATCATCGACTGGAAGGATGTCGCGTCCGTCGGACTCATCGACACCGAGTGGTTCTTGGAGACGACCTCCAGCTGTGGCGCGACGGTGTTGGTGATGAAGACGATGCCCAACCACACCAGGACGATCGGCAGCGCCAGGCGGTGGATCATCCGCGGCAGGAACGGCGGGATCAGCGGCTGGTCGACGCGCGGCGGCGTCTCGGTGGTCTCGCTCACGCGGACTTGTCCAGGCAGTAGACGAAGGCATTCACCGTTTCGTCGGGGGGCGACTGATTCGGAGCCTTGATGACGTCGCCGCGCCCGTCGTTGTTATTGACGAGGAACCGGCAGGCGATCCAGCTGCCGTTGCCTTGCGCCAGCAGGTTGGCCGGAATCCCGGGCTTGGTTGACTTCAATTCTGTCTTCCACGGCAGGGGCACGTTGAGAGCCTGTTGAGGATGGGAGTTTTCGTCGAGGTAATTGATGGTCGCCGTGCTGCCCGGTGAACCCCAGACCTCGAGTGTGATCGTCTTGGGGTTGAACTGGTCAATAACGTCACCGGATGAGCCGCCACCGAACGAACCGCTGTGAACGCCGAAGACGCCGTGCAGTCGGTAGACGACGAATGCCGAAAGCACGACGACGGCCAAAACGGTGAGGATGATCCAGAACCGGCTGACGAGGCCCGACAGACCTCTGCGCTTGGCCGGCCGGCGGGTCGCTGTACTGCCCTCGCCGCCAGCAGAGTCCGGGGTCGTCAACGGCTCGGTCCTTGGCTCAGTCGTCGTCATGGGCGCGCTTTCCTACCATTGAGAGCCGCCAACTAATTAGCCCGTAATTCAACTTAGATACCCTAACCTAATGTAAAACCGCCAAGAAATCTCGACGCTGTGCATCGAGCGTCGCTTCGACGCGCTTGTCATCGGGACCCCGGCAGCGAGCCGATGCAGGTCGCGGTGAGCACTCGACTCAGCGCGGAGGGGAACTCGATGTTCCACTCGGGTGGAAGTGCCTCGGGCTCCTCGGCGTAGGCGTCGGTGAGCCGCTCCGGCGGGTTGGCGATATGCCAGAAAGCGGCGGCCAGCGAATAGGAGGCGATCAAGATGTCGAAGGAGCCGGCGCGACCGAGCCCGGGCAACGCACGTTCGATCGCGTCGGCGAGCGCGACTGCGGCGGCGCTGATGGTCCGCCTGATCTCGACCACCCGGTCGACATCCACCTCGTGCTCGAGGTGCAGGTGCAGATTGGCCAGCAGGTCACAGAACAGCGGGTCGGCGGCCAGACCCTGGGCGAGCGTCTCGGCGACGCGCGCCGGCGACATCGGACCAGGCTCGGCCAAGTGCTCGCACACCGTGGCCGACCACCGCACCCAGCCTTCGGCCGCCAGGTGCAGCAGCACCTCCTTGTGCGAGCTGAAGTAGCGGCGCACCGCGGAGTAGTGAATTCCGGCGCGGCCGGCGACGGCGGTCAACGTCACGGACGCGACACCGGTCTCGACGGCCAACGAGCGCGCGGCTTCGACGAGAGCCTCCGCACGCTGGCGTTTGTTCTCCTCGGTGCGTGCGCGCCGAAATGTGAGTTGCGCCACCGGCTGAGGATAACGCACATCGTGTGATTTGTATAACGCACACAATGTGATTTGCGCTGGTTAAGCGCTCTGCTTAGCCTCCGTTACGCACGTGATATGCGTTACACTGCAGGAGCCGCAAGTGAAAGGAGTTGACAGTTCCGGCTTAGGATAGCCAAGGTTTACTTCGTCATGAATCGGTTGGGCTCCGGCAACGTTGTCGTCGACTCAAGGTGACCGTGCGAGCCGTCCGCTTCTAGGGGCGACGGAGAAGTCCACGAAGTGGGGAAATACCGACCGGTGAAGGGGACTTGCGATTTTTAAGCTGCTGTCGCGGTTGTGGATTCCGCTTGTTGTCCTGGCGGTGGTACTGGTCGGGGGTTTCATCGTGTATCGGGTCCACGGCTACTTCGGCTCCGAAAAGCGCGAATCGTATGCCGACAGCAACCTGGGCAGCCCCAAGCCGTTCAACCCCAAGCGGATCACCTACGAGGTGTGGGGCCCCGCCGGAACTGTCGCCGACATCGCCTATTTCGATGTCAACGCCGACCCGCAGCGCGTCGACGGGGCGGTTTTGCCGTGGTCGCTGCATATCACCACCGACAAGGCGGCCATGATGGGAAACCTTGTGGCACAAGGCAATACCGATAGCATCGGCTGCCGCATCACGGTGGACAACGAAGTCAAGGCCGAGCGAGTCTCCAACGAGGTCAACGCCTACACCTTCTGCGTGGTGAAGTCCGCGTGAGTACCCCTGTCATCGGAGGTCCGCCCGACACCGCCCATGCCAATCGACCCTTCATCGCCAGGGCGATCCACACCCTAGCGCTGCCGATCATCCTATTCTGGATTGCGGTCGTGGTCCTCCTCGCTCTGTTCGTCCCCTCGCTCGAAATCGTCGGACAAGAGCGATCGGTGTCGCTGAGCCCGAATGACGCGCCGTCGTTCGTGGCCATGAAGCACATCGGCCGTGCCTTCGACGAGGGGAACACCGACAGTTCGGCGATGATCGTGCTGGAGGCTCGCTGCGACAAGACCGACCCGCAGCCGTGCGAGGAGAAGCCGCTCGGCGACGAGGCCCACACGTACTACAACAAACTGATTGTCAAGCTGCGCGCCGACAAGGTGCACGTCCTGAGCATCCAGGACTTCTGGGGTGATCCGCTGATGGCGGCGGGTGCACAGAGCAACGACGGCAAGTCGACGACCGTCCAGGTGAATCTGGCCGGCAACCAGGGCGAGCTGCTGGCAAACGACTCGGTCCAGGCCGTCCGCGAGATCGTCAAGAGCGTCAAACCGCCGCCCGGCGTCAAGGCCTACGTCACCGGGGTGTCGGCACTGGCCGCCGATCTGCACCACAGCGGCGACCGATCGATGCTCAAGATCACCGCAACCACGATCGCGGTCATCTTGGTGATGTTGATGTTCGTCTACCGCTCGCCGATCACGGTGTTTCTGCTGCTGGTCACGGTCGGCATCGAACTGAGCGTGGCGCGCGGTGCCGTCGCACTGGTCGGGCACAGCGGGCTGATCGGACTTTCCACCTTCGCGGTCAGCCTGCTGACGTCGCTGGCGATCGCGGCCGGTACCGATTACGGGATTTTCATCATCGGCCGCTATCAGGAGGCTCGTCAGGCCGGCGAGGACCGGGAAACGGCCTTCTACACCATGTACGAGGGCACCGCCCACGTCATTCTCGGCTCCGGGTTGACGATCGCCGGGGCGACGTTCTGCCTCAGCTTCGCCCGGATGCCTTACTTTCAGACGCTGGGCACTCCCTGCGCGATAGGCATGCTGGTCGCGGTGCTGGTCGCCCTCACGCTGGGCCCGGCGGTTCTGGTCGTCGGCAGCAAGTTCGGCCTGTTCGACCCGAAACGGCTGCTCAAGGTGCGCGGCTGGCGCCGGATCGGTACCGCGGTGGTGCGCTGGCCGCTGCCCATCCTGGCGGTCACCTGCGCCATCGCCCTGGTCGGTCTGCTCACCCTGCCCGGATACAAGCCCAGCTACAACGACCGGGCGTATCTACCTACCTTCATCCCCGCCAATGAGGGTTTCGCGGCCGCCGATCGGCACTTCAGCCAGGCCCGGATGAAGCCCGAGATCCTGATGATCGAGGCCGACCACGACATGCGTGATCCGGCGGACTTTTTGATCCTGGACAAGCTGGCCAAGGGCATCTTCCGGGTTCCGGGGATATCCCGCGTCCAGGCGATTACCAGGCCGGACGGGACGACGATGGATCACACGTCGATACCGTTCCAGCTGAGCATGCAAAGCGCCGGCCAGACGCAGACGATGAAGTTCCAGCGCGCCCGGATGGACGACATGCTGAAACAGGCCGACGAGATGACCAAGACGATCGCCCTGATGCAGCGCATGTATGGGCTGATGCAGCAAATGGTCGGCGTTACGCACAGGATGGTCGCCGACACCGAAGAAATGCAGCAGATCACCAATGATCTGCGCGATAAAATCGCGAATTTCGATGATTTCTGGCACCCGATCCGCTCCTATTTCTATTGGGAAAAGCATTGTTACGATATTCCGCTCTGCTGGTCGACCAGATCGATATTCGATGCGATCGACGGCATCGATCAGATCGACGAGAAACTCGATACCTTGATCGGGGATATCAAGCAAATCGACGTGCTTATGCCGCAGATGGTCGAGCAATTCCCGCCCATGATCGAGACCATGGAGAGCATGCGGACCATGATGCTGAGCATGCACAGCACCATGGACGGGATCTTCAAGCAGATGGACGAAATGAGCGACAACTCGATGGCCATGGGCCACGCGTTCGACCAGTCCAAGAATGACGATTCGTTCTATCTGCCGCCCGAGGTTTTCAAGAACGCGGACTTCAAGCGCGCCATGAACAACTTCCTGTCCGCGGACGGGAAATCGGCCCGCTTCATCATCCTGCACCGGGGTGATCCCGCGTCGAACGAGGGCATCGCGAGCATCGACAAAATACGCACCGCGGCCGAGGAATCGCTCAAGGGAACGCCATTAGAGGACGCCAGGATCTACCTGGCCGGGACGGGCGCCGTCTTCAAGGACATTGCCGACGGCGCCAAATGGGACCTGCTGATTGCGGGAATTTCCTCGCTCTGCCTGATTTTCATCATCATGCTGATTCTCACCCGCGCGTTTGTGGCCGCCGCGGTCATCGTGGGTACGGTCGCAATTTCACTGGGCGCTTCCTTTGGCCTTTCCGTACTGTTCTGGCAGCATATTCTCGGCATCCCATTGCACTGGCTGGTGCTCGCGATGTCCGTCATCGTGCTCTTGGCGGTCGGGTCTGACTACAACCTGCTGTTGGTCTCCCGGTTCAAACAGGAAATACATGCCGGGCTGAACACCGGCATCATCCGTTCGATGGGCGGCACCGGCAAAGTCGTGACCAGCGCGGGCCTGGTGTTCGCCTTCACCATGGCGTCGATGGTGGTCAGCGATGTGCGGATGATCGGCCAGGTGGGCACCACCATCGGTCTGGGTCTGCTGTTCGACACGCTGATCGTGCGCGCCTTCATGACGCCGTCGATCGCCGCGTTGCTGGGCCGCTGGTTCTGGTGGCCGATGCGGGTGCGGACCCGACCGGCCCGGACCATGGCCGAGAAGGTCCACCCGCCGGCGCCGGATCGCTCCCTGGCGTACAGCGACTAGCGGAGGGCACCCCCGTCCGGCCGGCGAACGGCTCCGAATACTTGACGTGCAGCAGAAGTTTGAGCGCGCGATAGCCGTCATCGGTAGCGGAGTGGCCGGCCTGACCGCGGCTTACGTTCTGTCCGGGCAGGACCGGGTCACGTTGTATGAGGCCGACGTGCGACTGGGCGGCCACGCACACACCCACTTCGTCGATGACGGGGACGGCACGATCATGGGTGTCGACTCGGCGTTCCTGGTGCACAACGACCGGACCTATCCGACGCTGTGCCGGTTGTTCAGCGAACTCGGCATCGCCACCCAGGAGTCCGAGATGTCGATGTCGGTGCGCGCCGACGGCTCGGACGGCAAACCGGGACTCGAATATGCCGGAGCCCTCGGTGTACGGGGGCTCTTCGCCTGCCGGCAGTCGCTGCGGCCCCGCTATCTGCTGATGCTCACCGAGATCGTCCGCTTCCACCGCGCCGCACTTCGACTGCTGGCCGACTCGACCAGCGACGACCTGGAGACGCTGGAAGCCTTCCTGAGCCGGCACCGCTTCTCGTCGTACTTCGTCGACTACTTCATCACGCCCCTGGTGGCTGCGGTGTGGTCGTGCGCCGGCGACGACGCGTTGCGCTACCCGGCCCGTTACCTGTTCGTCTTCCTCAACCATCACGGCATGCTGTCGGTCTTCGGCTCACCGACGTGGCGCACCGTGACCGGAGGCTCGGCCAACTACGTGCAGGCCATCGCTTGTCGGCTCGACGAGGTGTCGACCGGAACACCGGTGCAGTCGCTGCGGCGGACGCCGGGTGGTGTGTTGGTGCAAGCCGGCGGCAGCCGGCCGCGGCTATTCGATGCCGCCGTCGTCGCCGTCCATCCCGACCAGGCGCTGCTGCTCCTCGACCAGCCCAACGCATGGGAGCGCCACGTCCTGGGCTCGATCCCCTACTCGACCAACCGCGCCCAGCTGCACACCGACGAGTCGGTGTTGCCCCGCCATCCCCGCGCCCGCGCCGCATGGAACTACCTGGTGACTCCCGGCGCGGACCACGTGGTGGTCAGCTATGACGTCAGCAGGCTGATGCGGCTGGCCGGCAACCGCCGGTATCTGGTCACGCTCGGCGGCGAAGAGCGCGTCGACCCTGGGTCGGTGATCGCCGAGATGACCTACAGCCACCCGTTGTACACGCCCGAATCGGTGGCCGCCCAATGCGCATTGCCGACGCTGGACGACGATCGGGTGGTATTCGCCGGCGCCTACCACGGCTGGGGATTCCACGAGGACGGCGCCGCGTCGGGACTGCGAGCCGCGCGCCGGCTCGGCGCCGACTGGCCGGCGCCGACCAACCCGCGCCGCCGCGAGGCGGTGGTCCCATGCTGACTCAGCTGCGCACGCCCGCGATCTACCGCACCACCATCACCCATTCCCGACAGGCGCCGGTACGCCATTCGTTCGAATACCGAAGCTACAGCTGGTATGTCGATGTCGACGAGCTGCCCCGGCTGCCCTGGTGGCTGCGACCGTTCGCGCGGTTCCGCGCCGACGATCACTTGGCCGGCCCGGCACACGGTTCGCTGCGCGACCGGCTGGACGCGTTCTTCGCCGACCACGAGATGCCCGCGCCCGGCGGCCGCATCACCGCACTGCTGCAGGCGCGCGTTTTCGGTTACGTCTTCAACCCGTTGAGCGTCTTTTGGTGCCACGACCGCGACGGCCTGCTGCGGTGTGTGGTCGCCGAGGTGCACAACACCTACGGCGAACGCCACGCCTACCTGTTGCCGCCCGCCGACCTGCCGGTGGTGACGGCCAAGAAGTTCTATGTCTCGCCGTTCAATCAGGTGGACGGCTACTACCTGGTGCGAGCACCACTCCCCGACAACGAAGTCGACATCACCGTGTCGCTGCACCGTGACCAACACCGGCCGGCCTTCGTCGCAGAGATGCGCGGCGAGCGCCGGCCGGCAACCACCAGAGAGGTCGCGATCATGCAACTCGTTTCGCCGCTGGCGCCATTGGTGGTGGCCGCGCGCATCCGGATCCAGGGGATCAAGCTGTGGTCACGTCGCGTTCCGGTGGTGCCCAGATGAATGTCAATACCGTTCAAAAGCCCGACACTGTTCAAAAACCCTCGGCCGCAATCGATTCGCAGCGCTGGCCGGCGGTCGCGAGGGTTCCGTCGGGCCCGTTGGCGGCGGCGTCGGCGGCCATCGCCGAACGGCTGCTGGGGCGCGCGGCCGCCCGCCTGCCGCTGCGGCTGGTCTACCCCGACGGCACCGTGGTCGGCGCCGCCGACCCCACCCTGCCGACTATGTTCGCCCACCGGCCCGACGCGCTGGCCCGCCGGATAGGACGGCACGGCCTGATCGGCTTCGGCGAGTCCTACATGGCCGGGGAATGGTCGTCGGACGACCTCACCGGGGTGTTGACGGTGCTGGCCGGTTCAGTGACCGACCTGGTTCCGCGCACGCTGCAACGGCTGCGGCCGATCGGCCCGGCGTTCCGGCCCCGGTTGCGCGGAGCCGGTCGCGACCAGGCCCGGCGCGACATCGCCAGACACTATGACCTGTCCAACGAGCTGTTCGCCGAGTTCCTCGACGAGACCATGACGTACTCGAGTGCGCTGTTTTCCGAGCTGCCCGCGGAGTGGCCGGATTTGGCTGCGGCGCAACGACGTAAGATCGACCGGCTGCTGGACATGGCGGGGGTTCAACACGGCAGCCGGGTGCTCGAGATCGGCACCGGGTGGGGCGAGTTGTGCATCCGCGCGGCCGGCCGCGGCGCCCACGTCCGTTCGGTGACCCTGTCGGTGGAGCAGCAGCGACTGGCACGCCGGCGGGCCGCGGCGGCCGGCCTGTCCGACCTGGTGCAGATCGACCTGTGCGACTACCGCGACCTCGACGGCCAGTATGACGCCGTGTTGTCGGTCGAGATGATCGAAGCCATCGGATACCACTCGTGGCCAGGGTATTTCGCCACGCTGGAACGGCTGGTGCGGCCGGGTGGCCGGGTAGCGATCCAGGCGATCACCATGTCGCACGAGCGGATGCTGGCCACCCGCCACACGCACACCTGGATCCAGAAGTACATCTTCCCCGGCGGACTGCTACCGTCCACCCAGGCCATCGCCGGTATCACCGAGCGGCGCACCGGTTTACGTACCGTCGACATGGCCTCGCTGCGTCCGCATTACGCCGAGACCCTGCGGCTCTGGCGGGAGCGGTTCACGCAGCGCCGAGATGGGTTGGCGCAGTTGGGCTTCGACGAGGTGTTCGGTCGGATGTGGGAGTTGTACCTGGCGTATTCGGAGGCGGGTTTCCGATCCGGCTACCTCGACGTCTATCAGTGGACGTTCGCGCGCGAGGCCACGCCGTGAACTTCCTGTTGGTGTCCGGCGCCTCGGCTTTGACACTGGTCGTGGTGCATGCGGTGACGTTCACGATCGGCCGGCGGATCGGCCGCTACAACGTCGTCGACGTGGCTTGGGGCCTGGGTTTCGTGGCCATCGCCGCCGTCGCCGCAGCGCTGGGCCACGGCGATCCGGCCCGCCGGTGGCTGCTGCTGGCCCTGGTGGCGATCTGGGGTCTGCGGCTGAGCTGGCACATCCAGCGCAAGACGGCCGGCAAGGGCGAGGACCCCCGCTACGCCAACCTGCTGCGCGACGCGACAGCGGGCCAGGTGCTGCGCAAGGTCTTCCTGCTGCAGGGCGTCCTGGGCTGGTTGATCTCGCTGCCGTTGCAACTGGCCGCCAGTTCCGGGACCACCGGCCCCGTTACTCCCCGGCCGTTGCTGGCCGTCACCGCGCTGGGCCTGGCGGTGTGGCTGGTCGGGGTCACCTTCGAGGCGGTCGGCGATCGCCAGCTCAAGGCATTCAAGTCCGACCCGGCAAACCGTGGCGTCATCATGGACCGCGGCCTGTGGGCCTGGACGCGCCACCCCAACTACTTCGGCGACGCCTGTGTCTGGTGGGGGTTGTGGCTGGTCAGCATCAACGGCTGGGTGGCACTGGCCACGGTGGGCTCGCCGCTGGTGATGACGTACTTCCTGGTGCGGGTCAGCGGCGCCCGGCTGACCGAGTGGTACATGAAGGACCGTCCCGGCTTCGCCGAATACCAAAAGCGCACAGCGTATTTCGTGCCCAGGCTGCCGCGAAAGCCGTCCCGATCGGGAGGCCGGTGATGGACGACCTGACGCCCTTGGCGCCGGCTGGCGATAGGCTACCGATCGATGACCGGACCGCCACGGCTGAGCAGCGACCTGGACGCCTTGCTGCGCCGGGTCGCCCGTCGCGACCGGGACGCGTTCGCGGAGGTCTACGACCTCACCAAGACCCGGGTGTACGGACTGGTGATCAGGGTGCTGCGTGACGCCGGCTACAGCGAAGAAACCACCCAGGAGATCTATCTCGAGGTGTGGCGGACGGCGTCGGAGTACGACTCCGCCAAGGGATCGGCGCTCGCCTGGCTGCTGACCATGGCACACCGGCGCGCCGTCGACCGGGTGCGCGCCGAGCAGGCCGGCACCCGGCGGGAATCGCGTTACGGCGCAGCCACCGTCATACCGGCCAGTGCCGTGGCACAGGACCCGGTCGCCGACTCGGCGATCGACGTCGACGAGCGTCGCCGGGTGACCGAGTGCCTCGAAGGATTGACCGAGGCGCAGCGGGAGTGCATCGAGTTGGCCTACTACGGCGGACTGACGTATTCGGAAGTCTCGCAGCGACTGGCCGCCAACCTGTCGACGATCAAATCCCGCATCCGCGACGCGCTGCGCGGCCTGCGCAATTGCCTGGACGTCTCATGACCGCGCCGGAATTCGAGCTGCTGGAGCTGGCCACGCCGTATGCACTGCACGCGGTTTCCGACGACGAACGCGCCGACATCGACCGCCGGGTGGCGGCGGCCCCGGCGGTGGCGTCGGCCTTCGCCGACGAAGTCCGCGGCGTGCGCGAGACGATGGCGGTCGTGTCGGCGGCCACTACCGCTGAACCGCCGGCGCACCTGCGAGCGGCCATCCTGTCCCTGGCCGAGTTGGTGCAGCCGCTGCCTAGCCGCCAGTCGCATTGGCGTACAGCGGTTTTGGCTGCAGCAGCCGCGATCGCGATCGGCCTGGCGGCATTCGGTCTCGGGGTGCTGATGCGGCCGCAGCCAACGCAGACGGTGGCCGAGCAGATCATGGCGGCGCCGGATTTGCGAACCGTCTCGGGCCCGATCGGCACCGGGACGGCCACGTTCATGTTCTCCCGCGACCGCAACGCGGGGATGCTGGTGATGAACAACGTGACGCCGCCGACGCAGGGCACGGTCTATCAGATGTGGTTGATGGACGCCAACGGGCGGCCCGTCTCGGTCGGGACGATGGGCACCAGCGAGGTGGCACCCTCGACGAAAGCGATGGTTCCCAACCTCGGAACGTCGACGGCGCTGGCGTTCACCCAGGAACCCGGCAAGGGATCGCCGCAGCCCACCGGCGCGATTTTGGCTAAGCTGCCGCTAAGTTGATCCCTTCCGCACGCTGCCCACTATCGCGACGACGACGCCGAGCACTACCAGCGCGGCACCGGCGATCAGTGTCAGGTTCAGCCATTGGTGCATGCTGGCCTCCGCGTGGCGGACCATCACTTGCCCGACGTCGCGGATATCTTCGGTGGCCGTTCGATTGAGCGCGTTGTTGATGCGCCGGGTGGCGATTTCGATGCCTGCCCATCCGGCCGCGCCGACCAGCAGCGCCGCCACCCCCACGCTGGTCAGTGCCTTGCCGCGGCGCCGCGCGGCGAGCAACATCAGCAGCCCGCAGAAAGCCGCCGTGGCCGCTGCGCCGATGCTCATCCAGGGCCCCCAGGTGGCCAGCCCGCTCAACCGTCCCTGCCGCAGCGACGGCGGCAGAGACGCCGCGACCGGCACCGTCAGTTTGGTGGGCACCTTCACGCCGTAGTTGCCCAGCATCTGCTGCACCGAGCGTTCGCTGAGCATCGGCGCCACGTCGACCATCCATTGATCGGCGTTATTGCCGGGGCTGCTGAACAACCAGCTGTGGGCGGCCTTGTTCGCCTGGGCGAACAGCGGCGGAAACGCCGGGCCGGCCGTGAACGCGGCGATGACATCGTGCACATGGGCGCCGTCCACCGTGTAGCGGCCGCCGCTGTGCTCGGCGATCAGCGTCATCGCACGCGTGGTGAGTTCACCTGCCATGGCCGACTGCAACGCCGGATCACGGGCCGCCTCCCGGGCCAGCGCGGCGTAGCCGTCGGGGTTGATCACGTTCTTCTGCAACCACGTCGCGGGGACGACTACGGCCAGCCCAGCAGTGATGGCCAGCCACAACACCACTGTCAAGGCGAACCGCACGCCTAGAACTTACTTGGCGATCCCCCGCACGTAGGCGGCTTGGCCGAGGTGCTGTGCGCAGTCGTCGACGATGGAGACCAAACGCGCGCTCGCGGTCACCGGCGGGTCCCAATTGGTGTCCACGACCCGCGACAGCTCGTCTGCGGTGACGCTTGCGACGTACTCGAGGCTGAGCTCGTGCACCGCGTGGTAGTAGCCGGAAAGCAGCTCCGCGGAAGCCCGCACCTTCGCCACGTCGGCCGCGCTGTGCCCGTAGCCGGTGTCGTTGCGCGGCAGGGCCAGCCCGAACCGGTCCACCCAGCCGTCACGGGTCCATACCTGCTCGACGCCGGCCACATGGGCGAGCTGAATGTCCTGCACCCGGGCGCTGTGCCAGATCAGCCACGCGATGCTGTTGGCCTCGGGCGTCGGCCGGTAGTCGGACACCTCGTCGCTCAGCCCGTCGGTGAGTTCGTCGACGTGCTCGATCAATCGGGTGAAGGAGTCGCGCAATAGTTCCTGCGCGGCGGCGGCGTTACCTGACATACCGGCGACCCTACGCGCGGTGGCAGACGGCTTCGACGTTGTTGCCGTCGGGATCCCGCACGAAGGCGCCGAAGTAGCCGGGGTGGTATTTCGGCCATAGCCGCGGCGCGTGCAGCGACTCGGCACCCAGCCCGACCCTGAAACCGAATGAGCCTCGTGGAAGGCGCGCACGGCGTCTGCGTCGGCGGCCTGGAAGGCGATGTGGACCTCCCGATTGGGTCCCATGCCCTCGAAGGCCTGCGCGATCCAGAAGTCCGGCTTGCCGTCGTGGCCGTACCCGATGGCCACGCCGAAATCCATTTGCCGGGAGAAGCCGAGCACGCCGAGCACCGTGTCGTAGAACTCCTGCGATTTCGGGTAATCGGCGCAGTTGATACCTATGTGGTCAATCACGGATCAGATCCTGGCACCACCCACCGAGACCGCCGTAGATTTGTTAGATGCGCTACGACCTCCTCATCCGCAATGGCACCATCGTCGACGGGCTGGGCGGTGAACCGTACCTCGGCGACGTCGCCGTGCAAGACGGTGTCATTGTTGCCGTCGGCTCCGTAAACGGCGACACGGCCGACCGGGAAATCGATGCGACCGGCCTGTTGGTCACCCCGGGCTTCGTCGATCTGCACACCCACTACGACGGCCAGGCCATCTGGTCGGAGCGCCTGACGCCGTCGTCGGCGCACGGCGTGACCACGGTGGTGATGGGTAACTGCGGTGTCGGCTTCGCGCCGTGCCGCCAAGAGGACCACGACGTGCTCGTCGACGTGATGGCCGGGGTAGAGGACATTCCCGGCGTCGTGATGACCGACGGCCTGCCCTGGACATGGGAGACCTTCCCCCAATTCTTGGACGCGCTGGACACGGGCAAGCGCGACATAGACGTGGCCGCCTATCTGCCGCACTCACCGCTGCGGGTCTACGTGATGGGCAAGCGCGGCGCGGACCGCGAGCCGGCCAACGACGAGGACCTCGCCACCATGCGGGCGCTGGCCAAGGAGGCGATGGAGGTCGGGGCGCTGGGATTCGCGTCGTCGCGGCTGATGATCCACAAGACCGAGAGCGGGGAGCAGATTCCCAGCTACGAGGCCGCTCGCGAGGAGATCGAGGAGATCGCCCGGGGCGTCGTCGACGGCGGCGGCGGCCTGCTGCAGTTCGTGCCCGACATCCCGGCCGGCGGCTACCAACCGGTGCTGCAGACGGTGTTCGACGTGGCCGAGGACGTGGGGCTGCCGCTCACCTTCACCCTGGTCGTCGCTAACACCGGCGACCCGAACTGGCCGGACGCCATCACCATGATCGAGAAGGCCAACGCTGCCGGCGGTGATATCACCGCGCAGTTGTTGCCGCGGCCGATCGGGCTGATCATCGGGCTGCAGCTGTCCGCCAACCCGTTCGTGCTCTACCCCAGCTACCGCGAGATCGCGCACCTGCCGCTGCCCGAGCGGGTCGCCGAGATGCGCAAGCCCGAGGTCCGCGCCCGCATCCTGGCCGACCGGCCGGGCGTCGGGCACCCGATCCTTTACGCCGCGCAGATGTGGGACTGGATCTTCCCGCTGGACGACAACCCCAACTACGAGCCGAACCCCTCGGACAGCGTTGGGGCGCGCGCCCGCGCCCGCGGGGTGGAGCCGATGGAAGAGGCCTACGACCGACTCCTCGACGACGACGGCCGGGCCATGCTGCTGGTCGCCACCAGCAACCTGCAGAACCGCTCGCTGGACACCGTCGGGGAATTGCTGCACCGCGACGACGTGGTGCTCGGCCTCGGCGACGGCGGCGCGCATTACGGGATGATCTGCGACGCCAGCTATTCGACGTTCTTCCTGACGCACTGGGCGCGCGATCGCAAGGGCGGACAGTTCACGGTTCCCGAAGCGGTCCGCGAGCTCACTTCCGTGCCGGCGCGCGTCGCCGGCCTGGCCGACCGCGGCCGCATCGGCGTCGGCTACAAGGCCGACCTCAACGTCATCGACCACGCCGCGCTGCGTCTGCACAAGCCGGTGATCAGTTACGATCTGCCCGCCGGTGGCCGTCGCCTGGACCAGACTGCGGACGGCTATGTCGCCACCGTCGTCTCCGGGCAGGTGATCGCGGAGAACGGCGTGCCGACCGATGCCCGTCCCGGCAAGTTGGTACGTGGCCGTCAACTCGCTCCCACGTCGGGCTGAAACGGTCACGATAAAGCGCCTTCCCGGGTAGTTTGGGTTAGTGACAAACCCGCATTTTGCGTGGTTGCCGCCCGAGATTAATTCGGCACTCATCTTCGCCGGCCCCGGTGCTGGGCCGCTGCTTGCTGCTGCCGCGGCATGGAATGCGCTGGCCGAGGAACTGGCGTCATCTGCGCAGTCGTTCGGGGCTGTCACATCCGAACTGGTGAGTGGTTCCTGGCTGGGTCCGTCGGCTGCGGCGATGATGGCCGTGGCGACCCAGTATGCGGCGTGGCTCAGCACTGCGGCGATACATGCGGAAAAGGCGGCCGGGCAAGCCATCGGTGTGGCGGCCTCGTTCGAGACGACGCTGGCGGCCGCGGTGCAGCCCGCGGTGGTAGCCGCCAATCGTGGTTTGGCGCAAGTGTTGGCGGCCACCAACTGGCTGGGGCAGAACGCTCCGGCGATCGCCGACATCGAAGCCGCGTACGAACAGATGTGGGCGATGGATGTGGCGGCGATGGCGGGTTACCACGCCGAGGCCTCGGAGTTGTTGTCGCAACTGCCGTCCTGGGACCAGGTCCTGCAGACCCTCAACATCGACAACGTGGGCTTCGGCAACCTGGGCCAGGGCAACCTCGGCTTCGGGAACAGCGGCGACCACAACGTCGGCTTCGGCAACCTCGGCAGCGGAAACATCGGCTTCGGCAACACCGGCGACGGGAACATCGGGTTCGGCCTTACCGGCGACCACAAAATCGGCATCGGAATCGGCCTGTTCAACGGGAACGTCGGCTTCGGAAACGCGGGTAAAGGCAACATCGGGTTCGGCAACTCGGGTACCGGCAACGTCGGCTTTTTCAACTCGGGCACCGGAAACGTGGGCATCTTCAACTCGGGGGCCCTCAACACCGGCCTGGGCAACATGGGCTCCAGCAACCTGGGCTTCTGGAACGCGGGGCTCGGGCAAACCGGCTTCATGAACCAGAGCACCCAGGCCATCAACAGCTTCTTCGGCTCCGACAACGTCACCGGTGCGCTCAGCGCGGCCAACCTCAACCGGCCCATGTTCGACCCGGCCAACCTGGTTACGGGCGGGTACACCCCGGACCTGGCAAGCGCGGCCTTGGTCAACTCGGGCCTGGCCGGCGCGCCGCTGTCCGCCGCGGCCGCCGCCGCCCCGATCGGCGGCTTTCCCCCGGTTACCCCGGGCCTTCCCCTCAGCTCCGCGGCCAGTGCCGCCGGCTCCGTCGCACCGAGTGTCGCGGCCCCGGCCACCGCGGCCATCGGCGGCGCCGCTCCAGCCCCGGTCAGGAACACCAACGCGGGCGACAACCCGCGCAACGAACCCGGCGGGCGGACCTCCGTTCGTGACGCCGAGGGCATCCCCAGCTCCGGTTTCTTCGACAAGCTCACCGCCACCCGGGTCGGCGCGGGCATCCGGGAACCCGGCTCGACTGACTAGCGCGCGCTTATCCTCGAGCTATGCGCACGAAGAAAAAGGTGGACTTCAAGCGGCTGGCCGCCGCGCTCCCCGACTATCCGTTCGCCTACCTGATCACGGTCGACGAGGACTATCGCGTGCACACCGTGACGGTCGAACCGACGCTGCGGGATCTCCCCGACGGTGCGCTGCTCGACGTCGGGCTCATCGGGGGGCGCACCCGCGACAACCTCGCCCACCGCGCCGACGTGACCCTGCTCTGGCCCCCGCCCGAACCGGGCGGCTACTCGTTGATCGTCGACGGGTGTGCTGAGATCTCCGATGCCGGCGCCGAAGCAGCCCGGTGCGGCGTGGTACCCACCCGCGCCCTGCTGCACCGCGAGGCCGACTC
>NZ_DATJYB010000520.1:0-8760 GCF_035499775.1 Mycobacterium sp.
GTCCGCGCCCGGGCTTCCGGCAACGCAGTGCGGGGGCCAGGACGACGCGAAATCCGGCCGCTCGGAGAAGTGATCAACCGGGTCGATGTGGAAGTCCTCGGTCGCCACCACGTGGTGATACCCCGGCTCGCCGGCCAGGTAGTCGTTGACCGCGCGGGCCAGAGCGCCGCCGCCGGCGACCGCCAGTGTGCCGCCTTCGCAGAAATCGTTCTGCAGATCGACGATGATCAGCGCGCGCACAGGACCACCATATCTTCGCCCGGGAGGCAGCGGCGCTTTGTTTGCCGGTCGGTAAGCGGGGTAATCCACCGGAATGTTGATCCGCAGAATCGCACGGCCTATGTTGTCAGCAGTATTCATCGGTCAAGGCGTGGATTCCCTGCTTCACCCGGAGTTGGCGGCGCAAGCCGCAGCGCCGGCAGTGGGCGGTCTGAGCGCCCTTCCGGATCCGGTCAGCAGCAAGGTGCCGAGCGACCCCGAGACCTTCGCGAAGATCAACGCGGCCGTTCAGATCGGCGGTGGCCTGCTGCTCGCCGCGGGCCGAGCGCCCCGCCTCGCTTCGGCCGCGCTGGCGTTCACGGTGATCCCCGCCAATCTGGGCGCGCACATGTTTTGGACCGAATCCGACCCCGAACGCAAAGCCCAGCAGCGACGGGCGTTCTTGACCGACGTCAGCCTGCTTGGCGGCCTGATGATCGCGTCCGCTGATACCGCGGGCAAGCCGTCACTGGGGTGGCGCGGGCGGCGGGCGGCCGAACGGCTTTCCGAACGGGTGTCCTCGGCGCTGCCCGGATCTGAGGACGGACTTCTGGACTCGGATCTCGGCGAAAGGATTGTGCACGGGCTGCAGGTCGGCGCCGAGCGCGGCCGCGTATTGGCCAGCACTGCCGCCGAACGCAGCGCACCGTATGCCGAAGCCGCCCTCGAACGCGGCCGCGATCTGGCCGCGACGGCCGCCGATCGAAGCGCACCGTACGCCAAGGCCGCGCGCAAACGAAGCAAAAAGTTGGCGAAGGCTGCTCGCGAGCGCGGACTGGAATTCGCCGAAACCGCCCGCGATCAGGGCAGCCAGTTCGCCGACACGGCGGCTGCCCGTGGCAGCCAGTGGGTGGACGCCGCGCTGGACCGGCTGGACGACGTGATCGACGAGGTCGACCCTGGCACCACTCGCAAACTCAAGCGCAAGGTCAAGCGCCGCCTCCGGTAACACGGTCACCGCTACTGCTCGGTTCGTTCGGCGAACTCCCCGACAATAGCTTCAACATCCTGGGCTGCGGCGATGGTGATGCCGTGCTCGTCGGCGCCGAGGGGTTCCAGGGTTTCGAATTGCGATCGCAACAGTGCGGCCGGCATGAAATGGCCGGAGCGGGTGGCTAATCGGCGTTCGATCAGTTCTGGTGTGCCGCGCAGGTACACGAACTCGATGTCCGGAGAGTGTGCGCGGAGCCGGTCTCGGTATTTGCGTTTGAGCGCCGAACAACTCACCACGCCTCCGTCGCGGTGCTCGGCCAGCCACTGGCCCACTCGCTCCAGCCACGGGTAGCGGTCGTCGTCGTTGAGTGGTTGTCCGGCAGTCATTTTGGCGATGTTGGCCGGTGGGTGAAGGTCGTCGGCATCGATGAAGGGCACCCGAAGCCGTTGTGCGAGAGCCGCGCCCACCGTCGACTTGCCCGAAGCGGTCACACCCATCACCACTACTCTTGGGGCGGGTTTCACGCCTGGTTGCGGTTCCATTCCATCCAGCCGACGCCGGTGCGGCCGTCCGCGGTGGCGACATTGACCCAAGCGCGTGGAAACTGGCTCACCCGTCCGTCGGGGGCGACCAGCGGTACCGGCGCGTGCGCGGTCACTTCGATATTCGCGCTGATGTCACCCGGGTCCAGACGCATCGTCGCATTCTGCGGTAATCCGTTGTCGCCGAACACTTCCCCATTGCTCACCGTCTGCACCTCGGTGAGGTTCCCGGCGCCGTCCTGGGCATAGCCGACACTGACGGCGGGAACGCCGGGAATTCGGATGTTCACGCCGTGCAGGTGAGTGCCGTCGTCGAGGTGCAGCGCGCTCCACATCCAGTCCATGCTCCACCAGTCCCGGACGCCCCAGGAGTGGTCGCGCTGCCCGGCAACCGAGTCGAGGTGGTAAGTCTTGCCGTCGACGGTGACAGTGCCCGAGACGGTGCACGCGATCTCGTACCGCGTTGTCAGCCGGTATTGATACGGGGTGCCGTCGGTGGCCCACTCCAAATTCATGGCCACCTCGACCGGTGTGCCGGGTTCGCCGCGCAACAGGGCCGACGGGTCCTGGTATGCCTGTCCCCGCCCACGCAGATCGACACGGTAGGCCTGCAATGGCCGGCCGGCGGAGTGGCCGACCTCGAAGGCGTCGGTGCGCAACACCCAGGGGTCGGCGGGCAACGGGACCGCACAGTCGACCACGGCGATGGTCGGCAGGTCGGGCCCGCACAGCAACGTGTGGAACCAGGCGGTCTGCTGGTTCGCTACCAACCCGATCCGAAACCAGCCGCCCAATCCTTGTGCGGCATCGACGAAGTCGGCATACCAGCTCTCGCTCCACAGCGGTTCGGCGGTCGCGGTGTGGGCGAGTTCGTCCTCGTCCGACGGCCGAAGCGGCTCCGGGACGGACAGAGTGGGCAGCGTCGCGAGCGCATCGGTATCCAGCACGTGATCACAGTGCCGTTGCAGCATCGTCATGAACATCTGGTCGCCGCGCTCGGTGCGTTCCACCAGCATTGACGACACGATCGCCATCATCACCCCGAAAAAGCTCTGCCGCCGTACGCCTTCGGCGACCTCGGCGAGAGTGATCGGTGCGGCCGGCCCGAGCGCCGCATGGTAGGCGCGCAACAACGCGTCGTACTGCTCGCGACGATCCGGTGTCGGAAGGGCGCAGCCGAGGAAGTACGCCAGGTCGGTCAGCGCGGGACCCCACGAGACGGTCTGCCAATCGACCACAGTCAGCGCCCGGTCGGCTCCGGCCGTGCCGAACAACATGTTGTCCAGCCGGTAGTCCCCGTGCACCAAGCCTTGAATCCGCCCCGCCTCGGCGCCCGCGTAGCCGTCGAACGCGGCGACCAGTCGTTCGCACACCATGCGGTGCTGCGGCGTGATCTGGTCCGCGTACCGCTCGAGGAAGCCGGCGTACAGTGCGGCGATCATGGTCTGGCTCAGCGGCGACTCACGGTTGAGCCACGGCGCTTCGGCCAACGACGCGTCGCCCAGCAGCGGACCGTGCAGCCGGCCCAGTTCGACGACCGCAATCCTTGCCTGTTCTGTTGTCGCACCGGCGATTTCGTTGCCCACGACCGCGGGTCCCGCGTCGCCGAGCAACAAGTCGAATGCCCCGGTGGAGGCGTCGATCGCGGCGTGGTAGCAGGGTGCTATCGGGCCGCCGAGTCGTGGCGCGACGTCGCGGTAGAAGCAGACCTCGCGCTCGTAGAGGCCCAGCGCCAGGCCGGTCTGTCGGCTCATCGGATCGGTGGCCGCGACCTTCAAGACCACCGACTCGGGCCCGCCGGGTTCGGCGTAGGTCAGCTGGACGCGGTAGCACTCGCTCATCTGCCCCGTGCCGATGCGCTCCACGGCGAAATCGGTGACCGGTCCCGCGCCGATCGTCGCGGTCAGCCAGTCGGGGGTGAGGTCAGTGGGCAGTTCGATGACGTCGATGTCTTGCTCGGGGTACGGGGCCATAAGGGTCAGCGTGCCAGGGAGAACCCGTCCCATGCCATCCGGCGGTGCTGATGCGGGTCGAACTCGACGCGGCACTTGCGGTCGAAGACCATGACGGCACGGTCGGCGCGAGTGTGGGCCGGCCAGTCGTCGCCCGGAACCCCATTGTGGCTGAACGACCGCCAGCGCCGCTGCACCTGATTACTGACCCGCAGCGCGTCGCGCCGATCGGCCGCGGCGGTGAGCAACGCGCCGAACCTGGTGCGGTAGATGTCGAAGACGGCGAAAAGTTCGGTGGCGTGGGTGGCGCCGAAGCCGGACCAGCGCAACGTCCGCGGGGCGTAGTCATATCGGTACAGGTAGGTGGGCGCGTGGTCGCCGTGCGCCTCGGCGATCTGCCAGGCCGCCGAGCTGAAGGCGAAGTCGCCGCCGAGCTGGATACAGGCCGACGACGCGGGGTAATCCGGGTAGGCGGCGGTAATGCGTCTGCGCACAGCCGGTTCCGCGTCGGCCAGCAGTTCTTCGACCATCGACTCGTTGGTCGGCAGCATGGCCAGGACGCGGGTGAACAACCGGCCCTCTTCGGCATTGGTTCCCACGATCAGCGGCACCCGGTGCGCCCGGCCCGCCCGCATCGCCTCGACGGGGTCCATCGGCAGCATGTCGTCGCCGAAGACCGGGCCAATTGGGAACGCGCCCAACCTCTTTTGCATGCCCTCGTCGATCAGACGGTGTTGCGTTTCCACCAGTTGGGCCGCCGACGCCTGAATCAGCGCGTTGGCGGCGTCCTGCTTGCGCGCACCGAGCAGGTTGGCGAACCGGCTGGCGAACTGGGCGGCGATCTCCTTGGACCGCACCAGTCCGGACGCGGGACTTTCCGAGATCGCCCGGGCGAATAGGCCTTCGGCGGCGGGCACCGCCAACAACGTGGCGGTAATGCAGGCGCCGGCGCTCTCGCCGAAGATGGTGACGTTGCCCGGATCACCGCCGAACGCCGCGACGTTGTCCTGGATCCACTGCAACGCCAGCACCAGATCGCGCAGGTACAGATTGCTCTCGATGGTGATCTCGGGTGTCGACAACGACGACAGGTCCACGCAACCGAGCACGCCCAGCCGGTAGTTCACCGACACGTACACGCAACCCCGGCGGGCCAGCGCGGCACCGTCGTAGATCGGTGTTGCCGAGCTGCCCAGGAAGTATCCGCCGCCATGGATGAAGACCATGACCGGCAGCGGCTCGGCGGTCGGGGTTTCGGGCGTGACGACGTTCAGGGTCAGGCAGTCCTCGCTCATCGGCTGGTACCTGCCCACACCGAGCATCGTGTAGCGACGCTGCTGGGGCGCGCAGTTGGCGAAGCCATGGCAGTGCCGCACACCCGACCAGGGCTGTGCCGGCTGCGGCGCCGCGAACCGCCGATGCCCGATCGGCGGCCGGGCGTAGGGGATCGATCGCCAGCGGTTCACGCCGTCGCGGGTGAACCCTTCGACGATGCCGGTGGCCGTGTGCGCGCGGACCGTGCGCTCGTGCATATGCCGACGTTAGCCGACACTACGCAGGTAGCGCGCGCGGAGCGCCGCAATTCGGCTCTTGGCGGCTAGCCTGACGGAATGCGGATCGCCGCGCTGGTCGCAGTGTCTTTCCTAACTACGGGGCTGGTTGCCGGATGCTCGCACACCGGAGGCGGCCAGTCGGGACAACCGTCGACCAGCTCCCCGGCTTCCGCTTCGGTCACCAGTGCCCCCTCGGGGAGCAAACCGCCTGCCGCGGGAGCCGCGCCGGCCGCCGGAGCCCAGATCGCCGACGTCATCGCCTGGATCGAGGCTGGTCATCCAGCCGATCCCGGCCGCTATCACAGCGCGACGCGCGACGGCGTCACCACGCCGCTGGGTAATGACATCGCGTTCATCGGCAAGTCCGGCTCGGGTCAGCCCGTGACCTGCATGACGGACTCCAAGCACACCGGCAGCGCGCTGGCCTGCCTGGTCAATCTGACCAATCCCCCACCCCGCCCCACCACGGCATACGGCGAATGGAAGGGCGGCTGGGTCGATTTCGATGGCTCCAACCTGCAGGTCGGGTCGGCCCGCGGCGATCCGGGTCCGTTCCTCTACGGTGACGGGACCCAGCTGGCCGACGGCGATTCGCTGTCATTCGGCGACTTCCGTTGCCGCGCCGACCAGGCCGGCGTGTACTGCGTGAACTACGCGCACCAGGCGGCCGCCCGGTTCAGCAGCCCGGGCGTCGAGCCGTTCGGTTGTCTGCGGTCAGTACCACCGCCGGACGGGGTCGGTATCGCGTTCAGCTGCTGAGCGGCCCGCTCAGCAGTTCAGACCCCCGATGCAGCCGACGAGCGTCGCGTGCTGGACGCCGGTGGGGTCTGCGGTGGGCTGGGCTGCGGGAGCCAGCACCGCCGGCACCACGTTCACCGAGTGGTTCGTCGCGCCCGTCGCCAATGTCGTGTCGGTTGGCGCCGTGATACCGCCGCCGCCGAAGGCAATAGCGAGCGCGGCAACGCCGCCGAACAGCGCGATCCTGCTCTTGGTTTGTGACTTCATCAGTCTTTCCTTATCTCTCGGTCTCCTGCCGGGCCCGCCTGGTTCCAATCGTGTTGCCACTCATCGTGGTTAAATGGGCAGATACCCCAATGGGGTATCTGCCCAGGATGTTGCCGCGCTATGCGATCAGGATTTGCGCCAACGTCTTCAAACGCGGCGAAGCGACGTTCAAGGTGGGACCACTCCGTCGGCTTTTCGGGGGCCAGGGTGCCGTACCGGACTAAGGGCTACAGGCCGGGCCTTCGGCAACGAGCCTGAGCTTCGAATGCGTCGGCGCCACTGGTTCGTATCAGCCCAGCTGGTTCGCCGTCGATGCGTTCCAGACCTTGCTGGTCTCCCTGGTGCCCGGCGCCGCCGTTGCCGTCGTTTTTCTGATCCGGCGCCAAAGTTTCAACGCCACATGACGCCTCGCCGGGTGGGCTCATGACCGCCGCGAACAGCTCGGTCATCTCGTCGGCGGGCCCGCGGGGCACGGTATAGCCGGCTTCGTCGCGGATCTCGTCGAGATGATCGCGCACGTCCTCGACCGACAGCCCGGGACTGAAAAAACCCTTTGTTCTGCCGATGAAGAATCGCGCGACGTGGCCGGCGCCGACCGTGTAGATCTCGCCGGAAACCGGACAGTCCCGGTGCGCCAGGAAGGCCGCCACTGGAGCGACCAGCGCCGGGTCCAGTTTCTGAAGATATTGGCCCACAAGGTCATCGAACACCGCCTGCGCCGCCGCGTCGTCCGGCCGGCCGGCGTCGTCGACGGAGTGCGCCAGCATCCGGGTATATGCGATGGGGGCGATGGCATTGACCTTGATGTCCTGGGCGACCCCTTCAGCGGCGAGGACGCGGGTGAAACCGATCAATCCGGTCTTGGCCGCGCCATAATTGCTCATGCGCTCAGCGCCAAGGATTCCCGCGGCCGAGCAGGTGTTGACTATGCGGCCATACCGCCGCTCGCGCATGACCGTCCACGCGGGTCGCGTCACGTTGAACGCGCCCTTTAAATGCACATCGAGCAGGGGGTCGAGCCGGTCGGCGGTCATGTCCTCGAACGGGGCGTCGCCGACAATTCCGGCATTGTTGATCAAAATATCGAGTCGGCCCCAGGTGTGCACCGCGGTGTCGATGATCGACTGTGCGTCTTCGGGACTGGTCACGCTGTGGGTGTCGGCGACGGCATCGCCACCCGCCTCGCGGATCTCGTCGACGACAGCGCCCGCCGCCGCTGTGTCAGATCCGATCCCGGTTACCGAGCCACCGATGTCGTTGACTACGACACGCGCGCCTCGTGACGCAAGCAGCAGCGCGTACTGCCTGCCCAGGCCGCCACCGGCGCCGGTGATCACGGCAACCTGCCCGTCGAACCGCAGCTCGCCAATCGACATCGTCACCAGCTCACCGGAAGTTCTTTCATGCCATAGATATTGGCGTGTTTAAACCGCAGTTCCTCCGGCATCACTGCCAGTTTGAGCCCGGGTAGGCGACGCGCCAACGTGGCGAACGCGACCTGCATCTCGACTCGAGCCAGGTTCGCTCCGATGCATTGGTGTACCCCGTAGCCGAAACCCAAGTGCCCGCGGGTGTTTCGATCGGCATCGAAGGATTCGGGATTGGCCACGAATTCGGCATCCCAGTTCCCGGCGGGCAGGTTCATCATGACGAACTCGCCCGCGCGGATCAGCTGACCACCGATCACGAGATCTTCGGTCGCCACGCGATCGACCTGGCTATGCACGATGCTGAGGTAGCGCATCAGCTCTTCGACGATATTCGCAACGACGGCGGGATCGTCGGTTTGTCCCAGCCGCGCGAACACAGCGGGATTTTCCAGCAGCGCAACCGTTCCCAATGAGATCATGTTGGCGGTGGTTTCGTGGCCGGCCTGCATCATGATCACACTGTTCATGGCCGTGGTCGCATGGTCGAGTTGGCCAGTTGCGACATATTCGGTGACCAAGCGGCTGATCAGGTCGTCACCAGGTTCGCGTTCTTTGCGCTTCACCAACTCCTCGATATAGGCATACATCGCCCCAAAGGCTCGCCCCTTCTCCTCGTCGGTGGACCTCTGGTCCAACCCCACAGTGGTGTGGTGCTGGAAGAAGCCGAGATCTTCCGGCGGCACCCCCAGCAGCAGCGCAATCACCAACGAGGGCACCGGCAAGGCGAATTCACGCACCAGATCGGCCGGCGCACCCTTGTCGATCATCTGGCCGAGATAGTGGTCGACTATTTCCTGGATCTGCGGCCGCATCGATTCGCAACGCCTAAAAGTGAAGTTGCTGGTCATCATGCGCCGCAATCGATGATGCTCGGGGTCGTCAGTGCGCGCGAACATCACCGGAATCTTGTCGTCGGCATCCGTCGGCATGATGGCGTCCGGAATGGTCTTCGCGGATAGGCGCGGATCTACCAGTGCCGCTCTAATGTCCTGGTAGCGGCTGACCACCCAGATCGGATTGCCCTGGAATATCGCCCGTCGTAGCCCGGGCTGCTCCCGCCAGTCCACGAACTCGGGCGGAGGCGCA
>NZ_DATJYB010000521.1:0-3559 GCF_035499775.1 Mycobacterium sp.
TCCATGGCCAGGTCGTCGGTAGACCACGCGTCGCTGCCGTCGCGGTTGATCGCGGCCATGCACAACCGCACCTGCGAGCCCGGCGGTAGTGTCATGCCGCCGACGTTGACGAACTCGGTCACGATGCGGGGCGCCACCGGCGCCGGCGGCTGCAGGCGGATGATCTCTTCGATGAAAACCCTGATCTGCCTCGGGTTGTCGCGAAGGTCCTCGCGCAACTGCGGCCGGCGAGCCAACTCGAACAGGCAGAACCCGATGATCGCCGTCACTGTGTCCAGGCCCGCCAGGATCAACAGGTGACTCATTCCGAGCAGTTCGATATCGGTGAAGTCGCCCGGGCCGGTCATCACCCGCGACAACATGTCCGAGCCCGGGTTTTCCCGCCGTTGTTGGATCGCCTTGTAGAGATATTCCAACAACTCGGTCTGGCCCGCCTGGAGCTCGGCGACCGTGAGGTACTCCTTGTCGCCGATGATGGCGTCTTTCCAGGCGATCAGCTGGTCACGATCCTCCAGCGGCATGCCGTAGAGGTCGAGGAAAGCCTGAAACGGGTAGAGCCGGGCGAAATCTGCCATGACCTCGCATTCGCCCCGGCCGGCGAACGCCTCGATCATCTCAGTCGCGTGCCGCTGCAGCACCGGCCGCGACCTGCCCAGCGTGGTCGGGCTGAAATAGGGCTGCAGGATCTGGCGGTAGCGGGTGTGCTGCGGGGGGTCGAACGCCAGCGGAATCACCGGCAGCGGATCCGACGGCGGCTGCAGGATCGTCGAGGAGAAGACCTTGGGATTGCGCAGCGCGGCCAGCACGTCCTCGCGACGGGTGAGGTAGTAGTAGCCGTTCATGAAGACCACGGGCCCGGCGTCGCGCAGTGTCTTCCATCCGACCCCTCGGTCGGCGCCCAACGGCAACTCCGAATATTCAAGCCGCGGTAGGTGAAACGCACCGGCCTGGCCTCCCCAGCCGGTCGGGCCCAGAGTGCTCATGCGTTGAAAGACTCTCCCTTTGATCCGACGCCGACGCAGCCAAGCCGGGCTGCCACCGCCCAATATGGCATGCGCGGTGGACACCCACCAATCGGACTGCCGGGCCGCGTCGAGTCCCGGATTGAGTGGCGGATAGTGGTGGATAGTGTACGTATCGAGCTGTCCGCCACGATCTGGCCTTGGAGTGGTCGGGAGAGGACGTCGCAGTGAAGGTTCGTCTCGAACAGGCAAGATGCGTGGGACACGCCCAGTGCTACGCGGTCGATGCCGACCTGTTCCCGATCGACGAGTCCGGCTATTCGATCCTCCAAGAGCACGAGGTGCGTCCCGAGGACGAAGAGCTGACCCGCGACGGGGTCGCCTCGTGCCCCGAGATGGCACTCATTCTCGAAGGCGACTGAGGTAACCAAAAGGTGTCTTGCCGGTGCCGGTTATTGCGCGCGACCTTCGCCGTTTGCGCAGGTGGCAGCCACCCGCCCGGACGTCAGAACTTAACGGCGGTTTAACAACAGTTTGCGAGGAATGAATAGTTGGCATCGCCGCCTCCCAACCTCGAGTCGGCCCTCTAAAGTCTCTGATGAGCGGCGAACCGGTCACGAAAAGGATCTCGCTCAAAGACGTTAAACACCGAACGGATATCGAGGCAGAGGGCAAAAGCCGCAGATGATTCCAGTATCGGCGCAACGATTGAACGCCCGGAACATGTCGGGTCGTCCGGCGAAAAGGCCGGGCCAAGTAACTACTGGTCTTCGCAGCAGCGTGGCTGCATGTGCGCGATAGCGACAGCCGAGACCGCCGCCAGTGGTCGGTTGAGGAGGGGTGGTGTTTGACTTCGGGGTATTGCCGCCTGAGATTAATTCGGGGCGGATGTACACCGGTCCGGGCTCCGGGCCGATGATGGCCGCCGCGTCGGCGTGGGATGGGTTGGCGGCTGAATTAGGTACGGCCGCTTCGGGTTACACGTCGGTGGTGGACGAGCTGACCAGTTCGCCGTGGCTGGGTCCGGCGTCGCGGGCGATGATGGCCGCGGTCACCCCGTACGTGAGTTGGATCAGCGCGTCGGCCGCTCAGGCCGAGGACGCCGCCAGCCAGGCCCGCGCGGCCGCGGCCGCCTATGAGACCGCGTTTGCGATGACGGTGCCGCCGCCGGTGATCGCGGCCAACCGGGTGTTGTTGATGACGTTGATCGCCACGAATTTCTTCGGAATAAATAGCGCGGCGATCGCGGCCACCGAGGCGCAGTACATGGAAATGTGGGCCCAGGACGCCGCCGCCATGTACGGCTATGCCGCCTCCTCGGCACTGGCCACCCAATTGGCCCAGTTCGCGGATCCGCCGGATACCACCACCCCGGCCGCGGCGGGCGGCCAGTCGGCTGCCGTCGCCCAAGCCACCGCGACCCCGGCCGGCGATGCCGTCCAGACCATCACGGCCACGATCCCGCAGTTGCTCTCCGGGGCTGCATCGCCGGCACAGTCCCTGGCGTCGCCGGCGGCCAGCACGCTGCCGTGGCCGCTGTCGTTGATTCAAGACACGATCACTGATTTCCTCACCATGGGCCTACCTACTCCGGCCAACAACTGGATGGGCCTGGCCCCGGGTCAGTACACCGCGATCATCAAGCAGACGCTGCAGGCCTACTTCGGGCTGGGCATCGGCAACTTCGGCTGGTCGATCGGGCAGCAGACGTACAACGGCCCGTTGGGATCGACGGCCGGTTCGGGTGGTGCCTGGTTCCCGACGCCGCAATTCGCCGCGCTGGGCGCGGGCGGCTGGGCCGGCCCGCACGCGGCGCACGGGGTGTCGGCGACGATGTCGTCAGGCGCCAGGGTCGGCGGGCTGTCGGTACCGGTGAGCTGGACCGGCGGCGCGCCCGGCACGACCGAAGGGGCCGCCACGAAGCTGGTGAGCGCCAACGTTCTCGCCGGCGAGCCGGGCGGAAAACCCCCGATGAACACCGCGCTGGGCGGCATGCCGGTCGGAACGCGGGCCGCGCAGCGCACCGGCAACATGGGCGTCCGATACGGATTCCGCTACAACGTGCTTACCCGTCCACCGTCGGCAGGGTAAGACCGTGTCCACCGCAACGATGCAGCCCCACCACCGTAACTGGGAAGTGAAAGTAGCCAACAAGTGAACAGCAGTCATCCGGTAAGGAGAATTTCGCAGCGAAGGGGCGCTGCGGCACTCGATCGAATTAGCGTTATCAACAACCAAGTCCCGAAGGTGTTCGAGCCGGAAGGTTATCGAGGAGGAATCCCATGTCATTTGTGACTGCGCAACCCGAGGCACTGGCGGCGGCGGCCGGCACCTTGCAGGGCATCGGCTCGGCGTTGAGCGCCCAGAATGCCGCGGCCGCGGCGCCCACCAGCGGTGTGGTGCCCGCGGCCGCCGATGAGGTCTCGGCGCTGACCGCGGCCCAGTTCGCCGCGCACGCCCAGGTGTATCAGGCGGTCAGCGCGCAGGCCGAGGCCATTCACCAGTTGTTCGTCACCACCTTGGGCATCAGCTCGGGGTCCTACCTGGCCACCGAGGCCGCCAACGCGGCCGCGGCCGGTTAAAAGGGGAGAACCAAT
>NZ_DATJYB010000522.1:0-3463 GCF_035499775.1 Mycobacterium sp.
ATTGGTTCTCCCCTTTTAACCGGCCGCGGCCGCGTTGGCGGCCTCGGTGGCCAGGTAGGACCCCGAGCTGATGCCCAAGGTGGTGACGAACAACTGGTGAATGGCCTCGGCCTGCGCGCTGACCGCCTGATACACCTGGGCATGCGCGGCGAACTGGGCCGCGGTCAGCGCCGAGACCTCATCGGCGGCCGCGGGCACCACACCCGTCGTCGGCGCCGCGGCAGCGGCATTCTGGGCGCTCAACGCCGAGCCGATGCCCTGCAACGAGCCGGCCGCCGCCGCCAGAGCCTCGGGTTGCGCAGTCACAAATGACATGGGATTTCCTCCTGTAATTGGCTGATCGTTGCTGTGGGCATGGGCTTATCCGGCTGACGGTGGACGGGCGAGCACGTTGTAGCGGACTCCGTATCGGATGCCCATGTTGCCGGTGCGCTGTGCGGCCCGCGTTCCGACCGGCATTCCGCCCAGCGCGGCGTTCATCGGAGGTTTCCCGCCCGGCTCGCCGCCGAGGACGCTCGTGCTCACCAGTTTCGTGGCGGCTCCTTCGGTCGTGCCCGGCGCGCCGCCGGTCCAGCTCACCGGTACCGACAGCCCACCGATCCTGGCGCCCGACGAGATCGTTGCCGACACCCCATGCGCCGCGTGCGGGCCGGCCCAACCGCCCGCGCCCAGGGCGGCGAATTGCGGTGTCGGGAACCAGGCACCACCCGAACCGGCCGTCGTTCCCAACGGGCCGTTGAACGTCTGCTGCCCGATCGACCAGCCGAAGCTGGCCATACCGTTCGAAAAATAGGCCAGGCCTTCGGTTTGTTTGAGAATTGCGGTGTACTGGGCCGGGGCCAGGCCCAGCCAGTTGTTGGTCGGGGTAGGCAGGCCCTGCGTGAGCAAATTGGTGATCGTGTCTTGAACCAACGACAACGGCCACGGCAGCGTGCTGGCCGCCGGCGACGCGAGGGATTGCGCCGGCGACGCAGCCCCGGAGAGCAACTGCGGGATCGTCGCGGCGATGGTCTGGGCGGAGTTGCCGGCCGGGGTGGCGGTGGCTTGGGCAGTCGCCTCGGATTGGCCGGTGGCTGCGCCCGGGGTGGTGGTGTTGGGCGGATCCGTGAACTGGGCCAATTGGGTGGCCAGTGCCGAGGAGGCGGCATAGCCGTACATGGCGGCGGCGTCCTGGGCCCACATTTCCATGTACTGCGCCTCGGTGGCCGCGATCGCCGCGCTGTTCTGCCCGAAGAAGTTGGTCGCGATCAACGTCATCAACAACACCCGGTTGGCCGCGATCACCGGCGGGGGCACCGTCATCGCAAACGCGGTCTCATAGGCGGCCGCGGCCGCGCGGGCCTGGCTGGCGGCATCTTCGGCCTGAGCGGCCGACGCGCTGATCCAACTCACATACGGGGTGACCGCGGCCATCATCGCCTGCGACGCCGGACCCAGCCACGGCGAACTGGTCAGCTCGTCAACCACCGATGCGTAACCCGATGCGGCCGTGCCCAATTCGGCCGCCAACCCATCCCAAGCCGACGCCGCGGCCATCATCGGGCCCGATCCGGGACCGGAATACATCCGGCCCGAATTGATCTCCGGCGGTAGCGCCCCGAAATCCAGCACCTACGAACCACCGAATCCGAACGACATGGGTTTGCTCACGCTGTGCCTTCACTTGAATGACCTTCAGGAAGTTGCCTTCGTGAGAGGCTAATTCGCCACGCTCCCCCGTCCCGGTCTCCGATGCGGCCCGGGGACAGCACCGCCGGAACCACTCGTCGGTGGCCGTGGCAGTGCCCGCAGGTAGCGCTAAACGGCCCGGAACGACCCAGATGGGGCCATCACCTGGGGTAACGGACCGATAACGTCAGCCATTGACGTTTGCGGTGGCCGCTCACCGGGCCGCCGCGGGACGTGCCCAGGGCAGCAGAACACCCGCCGCGGAGTAAAAATCCGGTCGGAGCAAAGTCACCGGCGCAGCGGGTAAGCAGACGTAAAGCCCCCATTTCCGGGCGGAAATGGGGGCTTTACGTCTGCTGGGCGTGTCAGGCTACCCGGCGGACATCGGCCGGGCCATGATGGTGGGCTTGAACCCGTAGCGCGGACCGGTACCGGCGCCGCGCGCGGCGCCCGTTCCGCCGATGGGCATGCCGCCCAGCACGTTTCCGGCTCCGGATTCGCCCGAGGTGATGGGCTCGCTGATGGCCTGTACCGCCGGGCGGACCGTCGCCGGCGTCGTGGTGCCGCTCCAGGAGGACGGAACGGCCAGGTGTCCGACGTGCGAGGCGTTGCCCAACCCGGCGGCCACCGGGCTGCCGGCAGCACCGAGCGCTCCGCCCAGGCCCGGGGGCTTGGCCGCCGCAGCGGCCGCGGGGGCAGCACCGCCCAGCCACCCTGCCGACTTGGCGATCTGCGTACCGAAGTTACCCATACCGACACTGAAGTACGGCAGACCCTCGGTGTTGTAGAAGAAGCTCGCGAACGGCGCGTAGCCGTTGACCAAAGCCCCGAGGTTGCTGGGCAACACGGTCTGGCCGGTCAACAAGAACCAGATCTCCGAAATCGGACTGTTCGCCGAGAGCGCGTTGACCGCCGACTGAATCTGGGTAGGCGAGCCCGACCCCAGCGACTGCAGGAGTTGCTGCAGTTGGCTCTGGATCGAGGCGGCCGGGGTGGCCGAAGCCGCCGCGGTCGCCGCGGCCTGATTGGCCGTCCCCGACGGGTTAGCGATCTGCGGCGCGTTGGTGAACAACGCGATCTTCGACGCCGACGCAGACGACCCTGCATAGCTGGACATGGCCCCCGTGTTCTGAGCCCAGAACTCCGCATACTGGGCTTCCAGCTGCGCGATGATCCCATTGTTGATGCCGAACATGTTGGTCTGCATCGCCTGCGCCAGCGTGGCACGGTTGGCCGCGATCAACGGCGGGGGCACCACCGAGGCGAACACGGTCTCGAATGCGGCCGCTGCCGACATGGCCTGCGCGGCGGACTGCTCGGCCTGACCGGCCGTGGTGGCCAACCAAGTCACATACGGTTGGACCGCGGCGGCCATCGCCGCCGAGGCCGGCCCCAGCCACTCCTCGCCGGCCAGCTGCAGCACCACCGCGCTGTAGCCCTGCGCCGTGTTGGCCAGCTCGGCGGCCAGCCCATTCCACGCCGACGCGGCGGCCACCATCGATGACGACCCCGGGCCGGAGTAGATCAGCCCGGAGATCACCTCGGGCGGCATTCCGGCAAATCCGATTGACATTGGTTCTCCCCTTTAACCGTTTAACCGGCCGCGGCCGCGTTGGCGGCCTCGGTGGCCAGGTAGGACCCGGAGCTGATGCCCAAGGTGGTGACGAACAACTGGTGAATGGCCTCGGCCTGTGCGCTGACCGCCTGATACACCTGGGCATGCGCGGCGAACTGGGCCGCGGTCAGCGCCGAGACCTCATCGGCGGCCGCGGGCACCACACCGCTGGTGGGCGCC
>NZ_DATJYB010000523.1:0-22690 GCF_035499775.1 Mycobacterium sp.
GATTTCACGGCCTCTCCGCCGCCGGCGACAGCCTCGGTGCCGGTCTGCTACAGCTTTCAGATCGTTCCATTGGTCGGCTCGACAAGCCTTCCGCCTACTGGCACTGTCTTCGTCACCGCCGCGATCGGGTTGCGTAACCCCAGCACTAAACCCGACGATCTCGCCGACCCCAGCATGTGGGGACTGATCTCGATCAAGAGCATCCAGCAGACGATTACCTGCGGGACTGACTGAGTCCCCGCCGTCGGATGAGGCCGGTCTTGGGGCTCATGCGCGGTCAGGCTGACGGTATAGGGCGGCACCGGCGGTCACGCCCGCGCCGGCGGTGACTAAGAGCGCCTGAGCTCCCGCCGGAAGCCGGGTGGTCTCCCGCTCGAAGGCCGCCGCCAGCGCTGCGGTGTGCATATCGTGATCATCAGCAACGCTGATCTTCTCGACCGGTATCCCGAGCAGCTCGCTCAGTGCGACACGGAACCCGTTCCGGGGTGGGGCGGCCACGACCACGTCGATAGCCGACAGCGGCACCGATTGCGCGTCCAGGCAGGCCCGTGCCGCGTCGGCTGCCGCCGCCGCGAATTGCTGGTCCATCTCCGCCGACTCACCGAACCGCAGCACGTTACGCGCATCAGCGAAACCGACTGTGGCATTGAATGTTTCGTCGCCTGATCCATTGCCGACGTTCACCCAGGACACCCGGCTCAAGCCGTAGCCGTCGTCGGTCCAACCGCACAACATCGCGGCCCCGGCGGCCGAGAATGGAAACCGCTCGCTCATCCCATGACCCGGATCGGCATCGCTGGCGACGACGAGCGCACGGCGGACGCTGTGGGTCCGCAGGAACCCGTCGACGATCTGCAGGGCGGTGAGGACCCCGCAGGAACCATTGGCGACGTCGAAAGAGAACGTGCCGTGCGCGTCCGCGTGCGGATCCTCGGGGTGGGCGCCGATGTCGTCCTGGATCAACGCCGCCAGGGCCGGTTCACCCAGATTGCGGTCGCGGTAGATCCCGGCATTGACAACAAGATCCAACTCGTCCGGGTCGCATTCGGCCTGCTGCAGGCAGTCCTTGGCCGCGGTGACGGCCAAGTGCAGCGCGCTGTGGCGGCCACGCCACCTGGCGTGTGCGACGTCGACTCGATCAATCACTGTGCCCATAGCGGCTCACCAAATCCTCATCCAGGGTCACCAGGACCACGCCGATCTCCAGCCCCGAAGCCAACGAGAGCAGCGCGATCCGCTCTCCGGCGGCAATGCGTCCCGCCTCGAGTTCCTCGACCAGGGCCACCGTGTGCGTCGTCGAAGCCGTATTGCCATACCGGTCGACGGTGATCACGGCATCGTGGCGGGGCATGTCGCCGAACGACTCTGACATTCGAGCCATCCCTTTGCGGATAGCCCGCGCCGACGTCTGGTGGGTGATCACGTGGTCGATGTCGTGGATCGAGATACCAACTACTTCAAGGACTTCGTGCAGGAGTAACGGGGTGTTGGCGATCGCGGCGCGCTGGATGGCACGCGAGTTCGTGAACATCCGCGCGCCCGGGTCATGGCCCTGCGGATAGGCCAGGCACAGGCGGCTGTAGTCGGCGACCGTGGTGAAGCCGGCAAGTTCGATACCCGCCGACCCGGCGGGGGCTCGCTCCAACAGAAGTGCGGCACCCGCATCGCCGAGCGTCAGACACGCGAGCTCCTTGCTCATGATGTTGCGGATGTGACGCGCCGCGTTATGGCTGAGCTGCGAGATGTACTCACCGCTGACGACCAGTCCCCGCTCGACAATGCCGTGCCGGATCCAGTTGTTCAAAATCGTCACCCCGGTGAGCATTCCGGCGCACGCATTGGACACGTCGAAAGTCATTGCCCGGTGCGCGCCGATCCCCCGCGCCACGGCGTTGCTCATCGTCGGCTCCAGCCACTGGGTCAGGCCACCGCGGAATTTCGTGATGCTGCAATTGATGACGACATCGAGTGAAGCAGGGTCTTGTTGCGCGGTGGCCAGACACTTCTGCGCCGCGGCCATTGCCAGGCTGTAGGAATCCTCGTCACCCACCGAAACCCGGCGTTCGCGAATCCCGGTCAGCCGTTCGAGGTCGATGTGGGTGCGGTGACGGGTGGTGGCCATCAGTTCGTCGGTCGTGAGGTGCGTCTGGGGCAGATGCCGACCGGCACCCGCTAACCGGGCAACATACGGCGGCGCAGCCCCTTCTGCCTGGGTCTCCATAACCAGCCAATGCTTACTCATCACCCCATCTCCTTCCTGCGACCGTCAACCATCAACCAAAACTCGAGGACTTCGGTCACCGGGCGCCGAGCCGTGTGCGGTATGCGTCGGCCCGTCGCCGCTGACCTCCCCACGCGGATCAGCAGTTGCGGCAGGCCGGGAGTTCCAGTCAGTTGCGCGACGATCTTGCGGCTCTGCGCCAACTCGGTCATGTGGGTCAACGTGCACGTCGCCATACCCGCCATGGCGCATTCCAGCAGCACCGCCGAAAGCGCTTCACCACAGCGCAATACGTCCAGCCGCGTGTCGTCGCGAGTCGACAGCACCACGATCTTGGACTGGTCATGGCCGACGTTGACGCGCTGCTGGGTCTCGCTACCGGGTGGGAACCGGCGGGCCACGTCGACGCGGGCCGCTTCGGTGCTGGACACCAGCAGGTGCTGCGGTAGGCGCTCGTCAGATGCGAACGGTGATGTCCACCAGCGAAGTTCGTCCACGTAGGAAGTGTCGTATCGGCGCAGTGTCTCGGTGAGCCGGGACGCCTCGGCCAGCGCCGGGCGGTCATCGTCGACAACCACATCCAGCAGCACGTCGTACTCGACCACCGCGCGGCCCAGAGCTGACTGCAGGGCCGGCCAGTGAGCAGGCGGCTCGAACGGCAACCGGTCGGTATAGCGTCGGGTAATCGCGGCCGCCCGGCGGTACTGCTCGTCGCTGGCGGCCGCGATGGGCTGGAATTGAAGCGTCGCCACGTGGTCCGGGTTGAGCGGGTCGGGGAACCGTTCTGTGCTGCTGTCCCATCCGGCCACGGCCATGGCGACCCGGAGGTGGTCGAGGACCGCACCACAACTCAGCATCAGTTCGCGCCCCGCGTGGTCGGTAGCGTGAATCACCCGTGCGGGGTCGGCATACAAGTGCAGGCCCGTTTCGTCGGCAACCCATCGCCAGGGCTGGCTGTTGTGCAGCGACGGTGCGCGACATGCCAACGTCACCGCGGCGCGGACGACGTCGGAACCGGGCTCCGTCGCTGCCATGTCAACCATCCGAACGAGTTTGGGGCACTTGCAATAAGCGAATGCTAGGAATCCACACCAGAGACCGTAAGAGCCATTGGTCCCTAACCTTACGCACGCGCTGACTCCAGCAGCAGCCGGCGTTCGGCCGCGGCAACTGTCCGCCGAGTGGCGGTGACCGCGTCCGGGTTGACCGATACCGAAGTGATTCCCATCCGGACCAAGTGCTCGGCAAAGGCCGGGTTGGTCGATGGCGCCTGACCGCACAGCGACGAGGTGATGCCGTGTTTGCGCGCTGTCGCGATGATCCGGCCGATCGCATCGAGCACGGCGCTGTCGGATTCGTCGAACAGTTCGGCGCACGTGTCGGAATCGCGGTCGACTCCGAGCACCAGTTGGGTCAGGTCGTTGCTGCCGATGGACACCCCGTCGATACCCATCCCGATGTACTCGGGAAGCCAGTAGGTCACCGATGGGACCTCGGCCATCACCCAGCGATGCAGGCCACGCTGGGTGCCCAGCGGACTGGCGTCGACCAACGACAGGCAGGCCTCCAATTCCCACCGCGTCCGGACGAACGGAATCATCAAATGCGCGTTGGGGTTTCGCTCGCGCACCCGAGCCAGTGCCTGCAGCTCCAGGGCGAACAGGTCGGGCTCTTTGATGTAGCGGTAGCACCCGCGGTAGCCGATCATGGGATTGTGCTCGACCGGCTCGTATGCCTCGCCGCCGCGCAACCCACGGAACTCGTTACTCCGAAAGTCGGTGGCGCGGTAGATGACCGGCCGAGTACCGAACGCCGAGGCGATGCGGCCGATGGATGCCACCATGGCGTCGACGAGTTCGCCCTGCTCACCGTGGGCTATCAGGTCGCGCGGATGTCGTCCGGAAAGTGCCTGAGTGAGCATGAATTCGGCGCGCAGCAAACCCACACCGTCGACGTCTTGCGCAGCAACGGCTTCGGCGTTGTCCGGGATCGCGAGATTGACGTAGATCTTGGTACCGGTCGTGATGCCGGCAGTCCCGGCCGCGGGCGGCTGGACCGCCTCGATCGCGCGCTGGGGCTCGCTGCGTCCGCCGGTGACGGTGCCCCGGCCGCCGTCCACGGTTACTGTCTGACCGTCGTGCAGAACCGTCGTCACGCTACGCGCGCCCACCACACACGGAACTCTGAGTTCGCGCGCCACGATGGCCGCGTGACAGGTCATTCCACCGGTCTCGGTCACCAGCGCCGCCGCGCGGCGGATAGCCGGCAGCCAGTCCGGATTTGTCATCGGAGCTACCAGAATCTCGCCGTCCAGCAACCGGTTTCCCTCTTGCGGCGTGCGCAGAACCCGGACCCGTCCGGACGCGGTACCGGGGGCCGCGGGCAATCCGCGCACCAGCACACCGGAGTCCTGCGAATCCTCAGCTGTGTCGTGCCCCAAGGTCGTAATAGGTCTGGCTTGCACCAACCACGTCTTGCCAGACGCGATCGCCCATTCGACGTCTTGGGGGCAGCCATGGTGCGCTTCGGTGGCGATCGCCAGTTCGGCGACGCGGTGCAAGGCGCTGTCGTCCAGGACGCGCGCTTGTGCCATCGCCGGATCCAATTCCACGGTGACGTCGTGGCCGTCGGGACCGCGTTCGATCTTGAATGCCTGATAGCCGACCTTGACGTCGAGCACTTTCAGCGTCTTCTTGTCGATCACGTAGGTATCGGGCTGGACCTTTCCGGACACCACAACCTCGCCGAGGCCTAACGCCGCTTCGATGACGATGTGATCCCTCTCCCCCGTGCTGGGATCGGTGGTGAATGCGACCCCGGACTGCTCGGAGGCGATCATCTGCTGGACGACCACAGCCATCGCGGGATCAGCGAGGAATCCCCGACTGGCTCGATAGGTGATCACCCGGGGGCTGAACAATGAAGCCCAGCATCGCTTGACGGCGTTGATGACGTCGTCATCCCCGGTCACGTTCGTCACCGTCTGATTCATTCCGGCGAACGACGCGTCGCGCCCGTCCTCACCTGTTGCCGACGACCGCACAGCCACAACACAATTAGTCCCTAACCCGTGGTAAGCATCAAGCAGCTGATCGCGTACCTCGTCGCTGACCCCGGCCTTGGTCACCAAGTTCTGCATGCGATGGCAAAGCTCAGCCAGGCGGGCACTGTTGTCGACCTGCACCAGCGCCTCGCGATGCAAGGCGGCGAGTTCGGTGTCAACCCCGCCCGCCCGCATCGCCGCTAAGTAGCCGCTGCGCAAAAGTACGAAACCGGGCGGAACCGGAAGCCCGGCGGCGACCAGCTCCCCCATGTTCGCGCCCTTACCGCCGGCCTCCTCGGCATCGCTGAGACGCAAGGTCGATATGTCCGAGACATGCGTGGTGACATGAGTGTTCGTTGACATCTACTACTCCTTCTATGTGTGTTGACGCCAGATGTCGTGGGCCTCTTGCAGCGAGTCCTGCAGCGGCCGAGAGGTATCCAACCGGACCGCGGTGTCCCAGTCGTTGAGCCGAGCGGCCAAGGCTGTGGCGATCTCCGGTGTCGCATCAGAATTCCCGCGCTGTCTCGTCCTGACCCGTTCGACTGCGGCGTCAACATTGGCCGAACACATCAGCTGGACTACCCGCGAATGTGCCTGTTTGGCAACGCAATACGCCTGTGCGCGAACTTGCGAGTCCCGCCAGGTGCCGTCTAGAATCACCGATTGCCCATTGGCCAGACACAGACCCGCTTGCCGCAGGGCTGCCTCGTAGACGGTCGTGACGTTGTCCGGGCTGTACAGACCTGCGTCCAGCACGCCCGGATCTCCGCCGATAGCACCCGAAGCACGCAGTTCGCGGCGCACGTCGTCGGTTGAGATAAGCTGCGCTCCAACTTTTTCTGCGAGCGCGCGCGCCACGGTCGACTTGCCGGTGCCTGGGCTTCCACCGATGAGCGCGAGCCGAACTGCGCCGTTTTCCAAGTGCCGGAACGCAATGTCGAGGTGCCGGGCGGCGTCCACCGCGGCTTCCGATTTCCCCTGCGACTCCCGCAGACAGTCGACCTTTGCCCGTACCACCGCGCGGTAGGCGATGTAGAAGTCCCGCAGCGACGAAGGGACGGTATCGGCCGAGTGGGCGACGTAACGCTCGAGAAAGTAGTCACCAAGGTCTTTGCGGCCCAAGAACTCCAGGTCCATCGCGAGGAATGCGGCGTCGTCGATGCGGTCGACGTAGCGGAGTTTGTCGTCGAACTCAAGACAGTCGAGCAGCGCCGGTTCACCGTCCACCCAGAAGATGTCATCGGCGAGCAGATCACCATGACCGTCGACAATGCAGCCCTGTTCGATCCTGCGCATGAGAAGGGCTTCGCGGCCCGCAACGAATTCGGCGGCAAGGCGCTGGATCCGCGCAATCGCCTCTTCCGAGACTGCCGAATTCGCCATGCCCGCGTAGCGGTGGAGCTCCGAGATGTTGTCGCGCCAAAGTTGAACGATCGCAGCAGCGTTGCCCCGGTCATCGATCAACGGGGTCCGCTCGGCCCGTGCGTGAAAGCGTGCCAGGACGGCAGCGATGGTGTCCAATACGCCCGGAATGGACTCGCCTGGGTGGTCACCGGCGACCATGGACGCCAACCGCTGATCGTCGCGATAACGTCGCATGACGACGATCGGTTCGGCCGCTGCCCCGCTCGGGTCGGTGAGGTGTGCGACCCCGAGGTAGCTCGCGGGAGACAACCGCCTGTTCAACTCGACTTCGCGTAGGCAGGCCCGCTCGCGCTGCTCGGGTGTGCGGAAATCCAGGAAGTCGGTCAACACGGGCTTCTTGGCCTTGTAGGCGCGGTCGCCGGCCAGCACCACCACGCCCGTGTGCGTTTCGCGCACATCGACGTAGGGCGGCGCAGTCGCCGGCGGCGACTCGGCAGACCTGTCGGCGGTCATCGCGGGTTCCACAGCTTTGGATTCCTTGTCGCTCTGGTTATTCCGCGACACGATCCGAGCACGGACGCGCCACGATCACCGGCGTATGGACGGAGTGAACGACGGCGTTGCTGACCGAACCCAGCAGCATGGCTGCCGCACCGCCGCGCCCGTGGCTACCCACCACGACAAGCTGAGCGGCTTCCGACTCGTTGATCAGCGCCCGGCCCGGGTGGTCGAGAGTGACAACTCGGCGCACCTCGACATCGGGGTAGCGTTCTTGCCAGACCGCAAGATATTCGGCCACACCACGCTCCGCATCGGATTGCCAGTCCAGCCACGGGACCTGGTAGACGGCAATGTCGCTCCAGGCGTGCAACACCGTCAGCGTGACACCGCGACGCGACGCTTCGTCGAATGCGATAGCGATCGCGCTCTCCGAGGCCGGCGAACAATCGGTTCCCACCAACACGGGGGCTTGATTGGAATGCGGCAGGTACGACGCTTCGGCGCGAATGACCGCCACCGGACACTTCGCGCTGCGCACCACGCCCGAACTGACCGAACCCAGCAACACCCGGCCCACGGCGCCGCGGCCGCTAGACCCCACGACGACCATCTCTGCCTTTTCAGACATTTCGGCCAGCGTCGGCACCGGCCGGGACCATCTCAGCTGGCACGAAATGGGAAACTTGCGGTCTGGCGGCCCGGCATCTCCGGCAATCTTGAATGCCTCTTCGAGTACCCGGCGCCCCTCATCCGCCTGCCCTACTGCGGCGTCGACAGCCAACGACATCTCCGGATTTACCGGTTCGGCCGCGTTCACCATATGAACCAGGGTCAACGGAACGCACCGCATCGCCGCTTCATGCGCAGCCCAGAAAGCGGCGGCGTTCGACGCGGCGGATCCATCTACCCCGACGGCGATGCCATAACGCGTGGAGCCTGCGGACATTTCGTTCTCCCTCAGTCACCCAAAACGCTATTGCTCAGGCAGCCATGGGTCGTGAGACTTTAGTCCTCAAATCGCATGGAATGAGACCCTCCTTGCCTCGGTGCGCGCAGCGGGCCGCCCGCGGGCTATGAGACAAGAGCCCCCTGAGACAACGGCCATAGCGTCGCAAGATTCGGGATCGCAAGATTCAGGAGGTAGTCGCCGCCCTGTTCTCGGGATGCTTTTTTGCGCCCCGTGTCTCCCTGCTCTCGCTTTCCTCCTCTGCCAGCGTGAAGTAGCTTTCCTCTTCCTGGACGAAGTGCAGCCGCAGCAGTGCGTAGAGACCGTACAAGCAAGCCAATAGGTCGTCCACTTGGTCTTGTTGTACCGCCCCAACCGACTGCGCCAGGGCCAGATGGGTGCCGATGCGATCGGAAAGCCGCTGGATTTCGGCATGCATGCGACTCATCGTGGCGGTCGCTTCGCTGCTGCCCAATGGGCCGGCCAGCGCTGGATAAAGCTGGGTTTCCTCGGCTACTTCGTGAGGCAGAATCCGCTCGGTCAGCAAGGCATGCGCTGCGGTCAGCGACTCCAACGCCACGGCGTCCGGGCCGGCGACCAGGCGATCGGCAGTCGCGCGCAGCAGCCCAACGCTGTCGCGGAGCTCATCATGTTCGGTGGCGAAGCGACGTAGCAGCTGCTCGGTTCCCAGAGTCAACTGCAGTTCGGTGGCCGGGTTACCGCGCAGTGCCCGAAGTGCGTTGAGGATCACTGCGATGTCGATACCCTCTTGCAGCAACGCCCCGGCTGCCGGCGGCAAATAGCCCAGCGCCGCGATCGCCATGGCCAACAACGATAGGCTCATGCCCCCTATGGCACTTTGCTTGGCGATGCGCCGGGACCACCGGGCAATATCCATCGCATCGGCCAGTCGCTCAAGGCGGTTGGTGGTCAAGACGACGTCGGCGGCCTCCGAAGATGCGGTGGCTCCACGCGCGCCCATCGCCACCCCGACCGTGGCCGCCGCCAGCGCGGGAGCATCGTTAATGCCGTCGCCGACCATCACCGTCCCCGCGCGTCCGGCTTCGGCGCGCACCGCAGTGCACTTATCGGCCGGTGTCTGATTGGCATACACCTCCTCTAAGCCAAGGATGGCGGCAACCTCCCGGGTTGCGTCGGCTCGGTCGCCGGTGAGCAGGATCAGCCGAGTCAATCCGGCCTCACGCAACCTCCGGACGGTGCGTGGAGCGTCCTGCCGCAACGGATCCCGCAACAACACCGCTCCCACCGGGCCGGTATCGACGCTTACCCAGGCGATCGCCGCGCCGTCCAGCCGGGCGCGGTTGACCGCCGCCCGCGCCCACGTGCTGGTCAGGGTATCGGTCGGCAGCTTGCCTACGGTGGCCAGACGGCCATCGATGGTTGCGGTGACGCCACGGCCCGGCTCTTCGATGACGTTGGTGGGCAGTGACAGGTGAAGGCCCCGGTTCAGCGCTTCGGTGACGATGGCTTCGGCGAGTACATGCGGGGAGAGCTGGTCCACCGACGCGGCCAGCCGCAGTATCTCGGTTACGTCCTGACCGGGTGCGGCCACCACGTCGACGACCGCCGGCCGGCCAACCGTCAGCGTGCCGGTCTTGTCCATCGCCAAAGTCGTTGCATTTCCCAGATTCTCCAGCGCGCCTCCGCTCCGGATAACCACTCCCGCACGGGAGGCCCGGGACAAACCAGAGACGATGGCCACCGGCGCAGCCAGCAGCAGGGGACATGGCGTGGCCACTACCAGCACCGCAACACCACGCACCGCTGACCCGCTGGCAAGCCACGCCACGCCCGCCAGCACCAGCACCAATGGCAGAAACCACGCCGCGTAGCGGTCGGCCAACCGCACGATTGGCGCCGTATCGCCCCCGGCCTGCTGAGCCATTCGCACGATGCCGGCATACGTGCTGTCGTCCGCGGTCGCCGTAGCGCGCAGCTCAAAAGCGCTGCCCGCGTTGACCACACCGCTACGGACCATTTCGCCGACCACCCGTTCGACCTGCAAAGGCTCACCCGTCAGCGCCGACTCATCCAGCACGGCCATCACGTCGGAAATGCGCCCGTCCACCGGCACCACTTCGCCCGGGCCGACGACCACAATGTCGTGGACGGCCACTTCCGCTACCGGTATGGCGCTGACCCGCGTGCCGATGCGTCGCCGCGCGAACCGTGGCGCACGCTCAAGCAGCGCCCGCAGGTCGCGTGACGCACGGCGTTCGGCTGCGGCGTCCAGGGCACGCCCACCGGCCAGCATCACCGCGATCAATGCGCCGGCCAAATATTCGCCGACCAGGAGGGTGCCGACCAACGACAGCACCGCAATCACGTCTACGCCGACACGCCCGTTGCGCAGCGCGGCCAACACCCACGCCACCGCCGGGACGATCGCGAGCACCGTACCTGCGATCCAGCAGCCGTCGGCCACGCTGCGCCAACCCGCCAGCCATGCGATTCCACCGGCGGCCAACCCACCCAGCGTGAAGACCACCAAAGCGGGCTCGACGCGCCATGGTAGCCACGAAATCCTGTGGCGAGCAACGGATTTCGAAGCCACAACAACTTCCTTCCGGCCTACTTGGACGGCCGCGCCACGATCACCGGCGTATGCACCGCGTGTACGACGGCGTTGCTGACCGAGCCCAGCACCAGCCCGCTCAAGCCGCCCCGGCCGTGGCTGCCCACAACGACGAGCTGAGCCGATTCCGACTCCTCGATCAGCGCCCGGCCAGGATGATCAAGGGTAATTACGCGAGTCACCGTGACATCGGGGTAACGCTCTTGCCAGCCCGCCAGATATTCGGCCAGCTCCCGCTCCGCCTCCGGCCGCCAGTCACCCCACGGAACTTGGTATGCCGCAACGTCACTCCAGGCATGCAGCGCCGTGAGCCCCACACCGCGAAACGACGCTTCTTCGAAGGCGACGGCGACCGCAAGCTCCGAAGCCGGCGAGCAGTCGATACCTACCAGCACGGGACCTTCCCTGGACTGCGGCGTGATCGATGCTTCGGCACGAATGACCGCCACCGGAGACTTCGCGCTGCGCACCACGCCCGAACTGACCGAACCCAGCAACACCCGGCCGACCGCGCCGCGCCCGTTAGACCCCACCACGACCATATCCGCGTCTTCGGACAGATCGACCAGCGTCGGCACCGGAGGTGACTTCTTCACCTCAGTTGCGACCGCGATCTTCTGGTCTGCCGGTAGCGCATCTTCGGCGATCTTGGCCGCCTGCTTGAGAACCTCAAGGCCGTCGTCTTCCTGAAACTCTGCAACGCCGCTCGGCAGCGGTATCTGCGGATAGGTCGGTACGAATGTCTTGAACATATGTACCAAGTTCAGTGGGACATTTCGCATCGCCGCTTCGCGTGCGGCCCAACCGACGGCGGCGTTCGATGCCGCCGATCCGTCGACCCCGACGACGATGCCATAACGCTCGACGTTTGTAGACATCGTGTTCTCCCTCAGTCATCGAAAACGCTATGCCGAGGTGTTCTATTCGTAATGAGACTTTAGTCCCTAAGCATGGGGACGTCAGGCCTTCATTGGGTCGCGCGGGTTCGATCAGGGCCGACGCTGTGGCATCGTCACCAACATGACCGAATGGCCCGCCGCCATTGACCGGCGCTATCACGATGCGGTGATCTTCAATCTTGACTGCTTGGTCACCGACACCGCCTCGGACGGTGTGGGCACCTTCGATTCGGCAGTCCCACTGCTGCGCCGGCTCCAAGAGGTGGGCGTTACCTCGGGCGTCTACTCATCCAGCCGAAACTGCGCGAAGGCCTTGCGCGCCGCAGGCATCGACGAATTCGTCACAGTAACCCTCACCGGACCCGAGTTCGGCGGGGGGCTCGACACGGCAGTCGTGATCGAAGCGGCCCGTCGTCTGGGTGTCCGTCCCGACCGCTGCGCGGTTATCGCGCACGACCAGTCCGGTGTATCGGCCAGCAGTGACAGCGGATTCAGCCTGGTTATCGGTCTCGACCGGAACGGAAATGCGGACAAACTGCTGTCGTGCGGAGCCGACGCGGTGATTGCCGACCTGGCTGAAATCTCGGTGCGAAGCGGTGATGCCGCCATGTCGGCAATCCCCGATGCCCTGCAGGTCTACAGCCAGCTCAAAGAGCTGGTGACGGGCCGGCGACCAACGGTGTTCCTCGATTTCGACGGCACGCTTTCCGACATCGTCGAGCACCCCGAGTCGGCAACGCTGGTCAATGGCGCCGCCGAGGCGTTGCGGGCGCTGGCGGAACGGTGCGCAGTCGGCGTGATCAGCGGCCGAGACCTCGCCGATGTCCGCGACCGGGTCAACGTCGACGGGCTGTGGCTCGCCGGCAGTCACGGATTCGAACTGATCGGGCCGGATGGCAGCCATCACCAGAATGCCCCCGCCACCAAGGCAATCGACACTTTGGCACATGCCGCGAAGCGATTGGCGGAGGATCTCAGCGACATCCCGGGAACGGCGGTAGAACACAAGCGTTTCGCCGTCGCAGTGCACTACCGCAACGCCGATCCGCACAGCGTCGACCAGGTGATTGCGGTGGTTCGCCGACTCGGGCGTGCTGAGGGTCTGCGGGTGACGACCGGGCGCAAGGTCATCGAACTTCGGCCAAATATCGACTGGGACAAGGGCAAGACGCTGCAGTGGATGCTCGACCATATGGCGCGGGACGACGGTGGGGGCGACCCCGGGACGGTTCTGCCGATCTACATCGGCGACGACATCACAGACGAGGATGCATTCGACGCGGTCCGCTTCGGCGGCGTCGGAATCATGGTGCGTCACGACGAGGCCCGAGATCGCCTCTCCGCCGCCTCGTTCAGCATCGAAAACCCCTCCGCGGTAATAGAGTTCATCCGTCGGCTCGCCGATGACCTCGACGATGCAGCGGCTGGTCCGGACGACCCGTGGGAGCTCGTCTACGAAGGTTACGACCCGAAGAACGAACGGCTGCGCGAGGCGCTGTGCACCGTCGGCAACGGCTACCTCGCCACCCGTGGCTGCGCACCCGAGGCACCAGCATCCGAGGTCCATTACCCGGGCACCTATGCCACCGGCGTCTACAACATCCTGAGCGATCGGATCGCAGGCCGGATGATCGAGAACGAGAGCCTTGTCAACCTACCCAACTGGTTGGCATTGACGTTCCGCGTCGATGGTGGGCCATGGTTCAGCGTCGACGACACCGAATTGCTCTTCTATCGCCAGACATTCGATCTGCGGCATGCAACGCTGACCCGCCGACTGCGATTCCGGGACGGTGCTGGGCGGATCACCACACTGAACCAGCAGCGCTTCGCGTCCATGCTCGAGCCACACCTGGTCGCCATGCGAACCACGATCGAGGCCGAGAATTGGTCGGGCACAGTTGAGTTCAGATCACTGATCGATGGGGCCGTGGGCAATACCATGGTTGACCGCTATCGTTCGCTGTCGAGTACCCACCTCACCGCAGCGGTGATGGACGAAATAGCGCCCGACTCAGCGATACTGCGAACTCAGACGTCGCAATCGTGTATCTCGATCGCCCTGGCCGCCCGCAACACGGTATGGCACGACGACGCCCCGGCAGAGGCACATTACGCGCTGGTCCGCGAATCCAACCGCGGCGGTCACGACATCCAGGTCGCGCTTTCGGCGGGGGAATCTGTCACCCTGGAGAAAGTGGTGACCATCTTCACCGGTCGGGATCCCGCCATATCCGAACCGGCGAGCACCGCACAGCACTATCTCGAAGAGGCCGGTCGATATGCCGATCTCCATCGGCAACACGCCCGCGCGTGGGCCCGGCTGTGGGAGCAATGCAACGTCGGCCTCACCGACAACAGGGCCGCGTTGCGCGTCCTCCGACTGCATTTGGTGCATCTGCTACAGACGATTTCGCCGCACACCGCCGAACTCGACGCCGGAGTCCCGGCGCGGGGGTTGCACGGCGAGGCTTACCGCGGACATGTCTTCTGGGATGCGCTATTCGTCTCCCCGGTGCTGAACCTGCGTTTGCCGAATGTCTCCCGGTCGCTGCTGCTTTATCGGTTTCGGCGGCTTCCCGAGGCGCGCCGCGCAGCGCACCGGGCGGGTCACCTCGGCGCGATGTTTCCCTGGCAATCCGGCAGTGACGGGCGCGAAGTGAGCCAGGAAGTTCACCTCAACCCGCAGTCCGGCCGGTGGAATCCGGATGCGAGTGCGCGTGCACATCACGTCGGCCTCGCCGTTGCCTACAACACGTGGCAGCACTACCAGGTCACCGGTGACCGCCAGTTTCTCGTCGACTACGGGGCCGAGATGCTGGTCGAGATCGCCCGTTTCTGGGCGGGCCTGGCCAGTTTCGACGACAACCGAGGCCGTTACACGATCCGGGGCATCATCGGCCCCGACGAGTTCCATTCCGGCTATCCGGGCAAGGAATACGACGGAATCGACAACAACGCGTACACCAATGTGATGGCGGTTTGGGTGATCCTGCGGGCGATGGACGCACTCGACCTGCTGCCACTGCGGGATCGGCTTGATCTCGTCGGGAAAATCGGTCTGACAACGCAGGAGCGCGACCGATGGGATCACGTCAGCCGGCGCATGTTCGTGCCGTTCCATGACGAAGTGATCAGTCAGTTCGAAGGCTATTCGGAACTGGCGGAACTGGATTGGGAGCGCTACCGGCAGCAATACGGAAACATCCAGCGGCTCGATCGCATCTTGGAAGCCGAAAACGACAGCGTGAACAACTACAAGGCGTCCAAGCAGGCGGATGCGCTGATGCTGTTCTACCTGTTGTCGTCGGAAGAGTTGCTCGGCCTGTTCGGTCGGCTCGGCTACCATTTCCGTCCGGAGCAGATCCCGAAGACGATCGACTATTACCTGTCGCGCACCTCGGACGGATCGACGCTCAGCGCGATCGTCCATTCGTGGGTTCTTGCCCGCGCCAACCGGCACCACGCCATGCGGTACTTCATTCAGGTACTGGGCTCTGACGTTGTGGACCTGCAGGGCGGCACAACATCGGAAGGAATACACCTGGCAGCGATGGCCGGCAGCGTCGATCTGCTGCAGCGGTGTTTTACCGGACTCGAAACACGGAACGACCGCCTGGTTCTCGGCCCGCATTGGCCGGAGAGTCTTGGTCCGATCGAGTTCCCCTTCGTGTATCGCGGTCACCGCCTTCACCTTCGGATCAGTGGACGTACCGCCGCACTGACGGCGGAAGCCGGGAACACCGGTCCGATCGATGTCGAATGTCGCGGCCGTGTTCACCGACTATTGCCCGGGCACACTATCGAGGTTGGCTGAATGAAGCTGTGACGTGACCATCGCCGGGAAAAAGGGCCGAATGGCCCTGCTGTACGGACATGATGCCGAATAACGTTTCCGATTGGGCGCAGGGTATTCGAGTTGCCCGGCCCGATCCGAGAGGACAAGATGAGCCATCCGCAAGCACCAAAGCGAGTCGTTGTGGGTATTGACGGCTCGGAAGCGGCTATCAATGCGGCCAAATGGGCCGTCAGCGAGGCGATCAGCCGCGACGTGCCGCTTCGCCTCGTCCACGCGATTCCCGAACCTCGGCCCGATGCGCCCGCAGATGACGACAGTCTGGACATCGAGTACGGCGAAACGGCGCTGCGCGCCGCCACCGCGGCGCTGCACGCCATGGGTGAGCAGGTCAAAGTCGAAACTGACATCGTCCATGGATCGTCCGACAGCGTCTTAGTTGACGAATCTCGCCACGCCGCAATGGTTTGTATCGGCACTATCGGGATCGGACAGGTCGCGCGCAAATTTCTCGGCTCGACTGCCGCCAGTGTCGCCAAGGGGGCGCGTTGTCCCGTGGCGGTGATTCGCGACAATCGTGAAGCTGAGAAGTCCCCTTCTCGCGAATGGATCGCCGTTGCCGTCGGCGATTCACCCGGCAACGACATGGTCCTCGACTACGGCTTCAAGGAAGCGCAACTTCGCAAGGCGCCGATCTTGGCGATGGGAGTCTGGCGCTGGGGCTTGGGCGAAATACCATACCGTCAATTGGATCATCGGCTCGGCCGCTGGGTGTCACAGTTTCCCGACGTGCACGTGCTTCCGGCTGCCGCTCGACACGGAGTCGCTGAATTTCTCACCAGCACAAAGGAATCCGTTCAGCTTGCGGTGGTAGGCAGATCTGATTCCGGGAAGGTAGCTCGAATGGTCGGTCCGATTAATCCCCACTTCGGACACGCCGGGTGTTCAGTCCTCGTGGTGCGCGACTAGTGCCAGGAAATCAACGCACTCATACCGCAACCAACACTCGTCATTTTCTTGTTCCCGACAACGTCCGGCGCTACTTGCTGCCGAACCTCAAGCGCGGGTGTCTAAGTCTCGACACGAGTTTCCGGCAGTTCAAACTCCAGGTGGCAGACCGGTCCATAGCTCGTTCGCTCTCTCGGCCAAGCTAAATCGGAGAAGACTTTGAGCATGAGATGGTTCTCGGTCAAAACGTCGGCGATGAATCGCCGTACCCCGTGGGTTTTAGCGATTGCGGCCAGACGTCCGAGCAATGCAGTTCCGACTCCCCGCAAGTGATCCTCGTGGGCAACCACGATCGCGACGTCGGCAGCGGCCGAGTCGTGGTCGGAGACCTGATAGTTCGCTACACCAATCAGTCGGTGCCCGTCGAACGCACCAAGAGCGCACTGGCCGGCAGCGGGCGTACTCAGCTTGGTGACGAGTTCATCCAGATGTACCGGATTCAGCGTGAAAAAGCGTAGGTAGCGGTCACGATCACTGAGGTGTTGATGTAGTGCCACAAGGGCTTTAGTGTCACCGGCACTAAGGCAGCGCAACAAGATGCGTCTTCCATCTAGTAATCGACATGCAGCCCTGTCGTCGATCGTTTCCGGGCTCATCACCACTCCTCAAGCTTGATATCTAGCGCCTCAGCCGCCGAGCGCCCAAACATGAGATTATGCCGGGTCGACGCCGTGTCGGCAGGGCCGTTAGACCTTGTTCCACTGGTCTTCGCAACCGCTAGATTCGGAGCGCCGAAACCGTTGTCAAGATGTCGTTTATGTAGCCGGAGGCGACGGCGCCTTCGGCTGCCCCAACTTCGAGGCGAATACTGCCGCTTGGGTCCTCCGTTCCATGTTCAGTTTGGCCAGCAACCGCGATACGTAGTTCTTTACGGTCTTCTCGGCCAGAAACATCCGCGCAGCGATCTGCCTGTTGGTCAAGCCCTCTCCGAGCAGTCCGAGCAGCGTTCGCTCGCGCTCAGTCAATCCAGACAACGGGTCTTCGTGGTCCCCCGCGCTACGAAGTCTTGCCATCAACGCCGCCGCCGCCCGGGTATCGAGTAGCGATTTGCCGGCACCGACGTCCTTGATCGCTTGAGCCAGTTCCATCCCTCTGATGTCTTTGACGACGTACCCACTGGCCCCAGCCAGAATCGCGTCGAGCATCGCTTCATCGGAGGTGAACGATGTCAACATCAGACACCGCAGCTCCGGGAGTTCGGACAACAAGTCGCGGCACAATTCGATTCCATTGCCATCTGGAAGGCGCACGTCGAGCACGGCGACGTCGGGTTTTAACGCGGGAATTCTCACCATCGCTTCGGACACCGAGCCCGCGTCACCTACGACTTGGAGGTCAGGGTCTGACGCGAGCAGGTCGGCGAGACCCCGACGAACGACCTCATGGTCATCAACCAAGAAAACCTTAACCACGGCGCGTCCTTCCTGCTGACGGTTCAAGGCAAGAACATGGAACCTCGTTTCAATATCCCATATCTTCGAGATAGTCCATCTAATGGATGCCGGCGGCTGACGATCAGCGGCGAGGGTTTCGCTCGCTGCAGACGGCACCGCCAAACGGCCGCAGCGGACCAGCGATGATGAACTATTGCTGGCGGTTCACCTGCTTGCGTTCGGTAATCTCAGGGTGATTGCGCCTGTGGCGGTCGTCGACGCCCCGGTCCTGTCCAGCGATTCTGGCTCGCCGTTCAGGAGTAGTCCACATCGATGATGGAGCCGCTTTCGGCGTGATTGCCTGGCGCAGAATATATTTCATCGTACTCCGATCCACGCCGTTGGCTTAGTTGCGAGCGTGCCCCACCTCGCGTGTGATATGCAGGTCACGCATAGGGCCTGAAATCGCCTGCCGGGATCATCGATGTCTCACCGGGCGCGACAAGCCGTGACTTGGGGCGCGGGAGAGCGATTGGGGCGCTTAAGGTCTGGTATCCAGCCGAGGGAAGGTCAGCACGGCAGTGCAGTCAGGATAAGGGAACTGCCCATCGCAACCGTGCCCCGCCACCCGGGCTGTCACCTATGGTGAGGCTGCCACCGAGCGCCAGGGCGCGTTGGCGGAGGTTGACCAGCCCGCCTTCGGTGAGTTCGTCGGGTATGCCTTTGCCGTTGTCGGAGACGTCGATGCACAGCTCGTCTGCGACATCGACGACGATGACAAGCCTGGTAGCCTCGGCATGTCGTACCGCGTTGATTATCGCTTCCTTGAGGACGGCCTCGGCATGGTCGGCCAATGCAGTTTCGACGACCGACAGAGGTCCTTTGTATTGGACGGTGGTCGCCAAATCCCTAGATAGTTGGCCGATCAGATCATCGAAGCGCTGCTGCAGCCCAGCTATATCGGCGTGGCTGCGACGGAGGTCGAAGATCGCGGTACGGAAGTCTTGGACCACCGCGTGCAGGTCATCAATTGCCTCATTCAAGCGCTGCTGAACTTCAGCGGAGCCGGCCCGCGGTACGGTGGCCTGCAGGGCGAGCCCGACGGCGAAGACCCGCTGGAGCGCATGATCTTGCAGTTCGCTGGCAATGCGGTCGCGTTCGGCGGACACTTCGGCCTGGGCTTGGACATCGGCTAGTTCGGACTGAACGGCCAAGTGCTCGGTGATATCGCGGATTGCCGCCGACACCAATACGCCCTGGTCGGTGCGCAGCGGACTGAGGCTTACGTCGACCGGAAATGTCGTGCCGTCGCTGCGCAGCCCCCACAGGTTCAGGCCGGCTCCCATCCTCCGGGGTTCAGGTTCGTCGATGAAGCCGGTGCGGTGGTGTTCGTGCGCGCCACGAAGTGGGGTAGGCACGAGAATCTCGACCGATCTGCCGATCAGGTCTTGGCGCCGGTAGCCGAACATATGGTCGGTTTGCGCGTTCGCGAGCAGGATGCGCCCATCAGGGGCGATGATGACCATCGCATCCGGGGCGGACTCGAGTAGGTCATGGAACATGTTTTCGGCCCGCTGATGTTCGGCGGTCAGGTCTCGGATTACCGATGCGAATGCGGTGATGACGCCCGCCTCATCTTGGATTGGACTCAGCACCACGCCGGCCCGGAAGAGTTCACCGTTCTTACGTATCCGCCAGCCCTCGAACTCCACTCGACCCGATCCGTCTGCGGTGGCTAGCTCGCGTTCGGCCACACCGGCAGCGCGATCCTCCGCTGTGTAGAACATCGACACCGGCCGATCGAGAACCTCAACCGCGGAGTAACCCAACAATGCCTCTGCGCCTGGGCACCAGCGGACTACGCTCCCATTGACATCAAGTTGGACGATTGCGTAATCGGTGATCGCGTCCAGCATCGCATCGACATCGCAAAGACGCTGGTGCAGACTCTTATTCAACAACTTAGCGCTTAGGGAGCGTTCAGCGCTGGGCGATGTCATCCGGCTCAATCACCCTTCGTTGTCCCAGGCCCGCTTGCGCTGATGCTAACCCGGGCTAAAGATGTGACCCGGCGATATTCGTCCCATGGGTCGGGACACCTGCCACATCGATCACCCTCATGATTACTAGTGGCCTAGCCGCTCGAGTCCGACGACAACCAGCGAGCAATCACTGCCACGTAGGGCGAGTTCACCGCCCGCGTCAAGTAGCTGGTGCATTTCGCCAGGCCGGCTGGAACTGACCATGAGCAACTGGATCAACGCGGCATGAGTTGCGGCGTAATCGACGAACGAGCCATCCAAAGCAACTGTGTCGATTCCTAACTCGGGATAGTCATGCTTCGCGCGCTCAAGGAGAACGTCCAGCGTGACGCATCCCTTCCGATTGCCTTGGATGTCGCGAGACCGCGATTGCGCTGTTGTCACCACCCGCAACGGAGCGTGTCGCCGCAGAGCCTCATTGATCGCCAGATCCAGAACGTCCAAATCGTCGGGCGACTCATCGACACGCGCAACAATGCAACCGCGACCCGTGCCGTCTGCGTCGTCGCCGTCTCCTCGAATGATTGCAACCGAGCAATGGGCAGATAGCGCCAATTCCTTCGCTGTTGAACCCAACCAGGCGTTCGGGTGTTGTGCGGATCCTTTGTCCCCGACGCAAATCAACGTCGCGGAGCGTGAAGCGGCGAGCAGTGTCGGCACCGGGTGTCCGTCGATGATCTCCGCCTCGACCTTCAGCGGCTTGCCCATCCTGTCAATAGCCTGGCAGGCGTCGTGTACGACTTCCTCCGCCGCCTGCAGCGTCGCCCTCGCTTCGCGCCGGCTAGCGCCCGGGGCCGCCCTCGTGACGTGGAGCAAACGCAGCGGAATGTCGGTGCCGGCTACTTCGTCAACCGCCCATCGAGCGGCGCGAATCGCAGGTTTCGATCCGTCGACGCCGACGATCACAGACTTGGGCGGGTACTGATCGAACATCGCGAACTCCAAGTGATCAAAGATGTCAAGAAGCTATCGCGAAGGGTAAGCGCCGGAACGCCGAAGAAGCAGAGGCTTTGGTCCTCGATTCGAGGCCCCAATCACCCTGAGGTGCGTTCAGCGCTCACGGCGCGAGCTTTGAGGACTTCAGACCCTATTCGCGCGCGAGGCGACATGGTCGGATACGGCATGAGCCACTCCCATCGAGATATGAGGCGGCGCATGTGTATTTAGGTACGGTGCTTACCGCGACGCGGAGAGTAAACATGAGGAGAAACGATGGCCTTTCTTGATCGCGTCCGAGTGTTCAACAAGCGGGTCCTCAATCCGCTGATGATGCGAATGGCGGGGCGAAAATACTGGTATGCCTCGGTGATTGAACACACCGGGCGGCGCTCCGGCAAGGAATATTCGACGCCGGTCGCAGCGGAACGGGTGCCGGACGGCTTCATCGTTCCTCTCCCCTACGGCGTCGATGTCGACTGGTTGCGGAATGTCCTGACCGCGGGGCGTGCGACGATCAGGTCTCATGGCCGAACCTACCGGGTGGTTGCACCCCAGATCATCTCCGCAGAATCGGCTGCCCCACAACTTCGGCCCGAGCGGCGACGCACCTACGACCTGTTCGGGGTGAAGAACTTCCTCTCCGTGAAGTCCGACACGAAATAGCCCTTCGCCGCTGGACGGCCTGTGTCGCCGATAGACGGCGATATCTCTACCAGAAGAATGTTTTCCGACACAACGCCTTTGGGCCGACAGACTGGTGGCGCGAGCGCCTCGATTACCTCCTCAATGAAGAACTTCAACCGGAGGGTGCGCTCGTGATTACTCGCGATGTCGAGGTGCGCGCCGTCGCGGACTTGGCTTTCCGCCCGCCACGTGCCGCCTTGGCTGCCGTTGTCGACGGCGGGGTCCTTGGTTCTTCCGGTCAACGTGACCATGGAAGATCCGTTGGATCTCGTGTCGTCGCCGCGCATTGTGCAGGTGCCGAGCGGTAGTCCGAATGTGGCGGATCGCGATGTTGTGGTGGTCGCCGACGACGGCCCGCAATGGTTCCGATTGCGCTCACTGACCGTCAGAGGGACGGCCAAAGCCATTGACGATCGCGCTTATCGGCTCGTGCCCAAGCGAATCGTGGCCTGGGACTACGGCTCGTTGCGCGAGGTCTCGACACCATCGGGAGGCCCAGCTGCACTGCGGGCGCCGTGGTCAGACACCGAACAAGAGGACGACCTTGAAGCGTTCCAATCGCCGAATCTTCAAGCGGCGATGCGTAAGTCGCGAGTCATGATCCTCACGAGCCGTTCCCGGCTGGGACTGCCGCTCGCGGTACCGCTGTGGTTCGTCGTTTCTCACGATGGCCGCATTTATGCGACGACCTCGGCGTCATCCTGGACGGCACGTAACGTGGCCGTTTGCCCGCAGGTGGCCGTACTGCTCGGCGGCGAGGGTCGAGACTGCACCGATCGGCTCCTGGTCCGCGGAGACGGCCGAGCGGTGAGAGGCATGCCACCGCGGGCGGTGCTCGCTCAGATAGCTTGGCGCTACTACTTGCAACCGCAGTTCGCAGCGGTAGATCTCAGTCACATAGGGCTATGGTGGAAGCGAATTCGGTACTACGGCCAATCGCAGGCAGCACACATCGTGGTCACGCCCAAGGCAGCGACCGAATACCAGCTGACATAGTCGCCGCAAACCGCTCCGACTGTTCACAGGTGGCCGGCCGAGGCGGGATCCTAGGGACGAATCTCCAGCACTTCGCTCAAGGGTCGGCGCGGTGTCGGAGGCGGAGTCAACTCGTCTTTCGGCTCGATACCGATTCGAATCAGTACCTGAGGTACCGATGCCAAAGTGCTGGTGAGATCCCGGATGATCTCTCGACCGGCTGCCAGCTCCGTAACGTGTGTTACCGGACAAGTTGCCAGCCCAACCATCGTGCACTCCAACAAAATCGCCGAGAGCGC
>NZ_DATJYB010000524.1:0-7996 GCF_035499775.1 Mycobacterium sp.
GTCGCCCGGGCCGAGGGCGCCCGGCTGCCCGACGACGTTGTCGACGGGTTCGCCGACCTGTTTCGCCACGCAACGCAGGACATGGGCACCTCGATACTGGCCGACCGGGACCACCACCGCCGGATGGACTGGGACATCCGCAACGGGGTGATCATCCGCAAGGCCCGCGCCCACGGCCTGGCCACACCGATCAGCGATGTCGTGGTGCCACTGCTGGCCGCGGCCAGCGACGGTCCCGGCTAGGCCTGAATTGCCCGGCTCTCCCCCGCAAGCGGGTGGTACCCCCACCTCCCGCGGCTTCGCCGCACGCATCGTCGCCGAGCTAGGTTAAGTAACCATGTTCCCCTGCGAGCGCGTCGACTTGAGCTTCACCGACGAAGCGCCACATGTGTTCCGCAACAGTGTTGACCTCGCCGTCACGCCCGAGCAGCTGTTCGAGGTGCTCGCCGACGCCGAGTCCTGGCCGCGCTGGGCGAGTGCGATCACCAAGGTGACCTGGACCAGTCCCGAGCCGCGCGGTGTCGGTACCACCCGCACCGTCGAAATGCGCGGCGGAATCGTCGGGAACGAAGAGTTCCTGGCCTGGGAACCCTTCACCCGCGTGGCATTCCGGTTCAACGAATGCTCGACGCGATCGGTCGCCGCGTTTGCCGAGGATTACCGGGTCGAGGTCATTCCGGGCGGCTGCCGGCTGACCTGGACCATGGCGCAGAAACCCGCCGGCCCGGCGCGGCTGGCGATGTTTGTCGTTGCGCCGCTGCTGAACCTGGTCCTGCGCCGGTTCCTGAAGAACCTGCGCAGCTACACCGATGACCGGTTCGCCGCAACGGCGTTAGGCTGATTCGACCGACCACATTTCGGGAGAGTGCAATGACCTTCAACGAAGGTATGCAGATCGACACCAGCACCGCGTCGTCCTCCGGCGGCGGGGGCGGGATGATCGCCCTCGGCGGCGGCCTCGGTGGGCTGTTGATCGTGCTGGTGGCGATGTTCCTCGGGGTCGATCCCGGTCGCCTGAACCAGCAGCAGGACGCCGGCTACTCGGCGCCCGGATTCGACCTGAACAAGTGCAAGACCGGCGCCGACGCCAACAAATACGTGCAGTGCCGCGTGGTGGCCACCGGCAACTCGGTGGACGCGGTATGGCACCAGCAGATGCCCAAGCTGGGGCGCAACTACACCCGCCCGCATGTGCGGCTCTTCAGCGGCCAGGTGAACACCGGGTGCGGTTCGGCCACCAGCGCGGTGGGGCCGTTCTACTGCCCGGTGGACCAGACGGCCTACTTCGACACCGACTTCTTCCAGGAGCTGGTCGACAAATTCGGTTCCAGCGGTGGACCGTTCGCGCAGGAGTACGTGGTGGCCCACGAATATGGCCACCACGTGCAGAACCTGTTGCACGTGCTGGGCCGCGCGCAGCAGGGCGCGCAGGGCGCCGGGGGCAACGGCGTGCGCACCGAGCTGCAGGCCGACTGCTACGCCGGAATCTGGGCGCACTACGCGTCGACGACCAAGCAGGACAGCACCGGCGTGCCGTACCTGGAGCCGTTGACCGACAAGGACATCCAGGACGCTCTGTCGGCCGCCGCGTCCGTCGGCGACGACCGGATTCAGCAGGAGACGACCGGCCGTACCAATCCCGAGTCCTGGACCCACGGCTCATCGGAGCAGCGCACGCACTGGTTCACGGTCGGCTATCAGACCGGCGATCCGAAGCAGTGCGACACCTTCAGCACCAACAACCTCGGCTAACAATCAGCCTTCAGCAGGCCCTGCAACTCAGCGCGCCCGTGCTCGTCGAGCGGCAGCAGCGGCGCCCGCGGGTCCCCGGCCGGGAAGCCGAGCAGATCCAGCCCGGCCTGCACCGTGGTGGCCAGTCCGCCCGCGACGATGAACTCCAGCAGCGGCTTGAGGTCGTCGTAAATAACCCGCGCCTTGTCGAGATCGCCGCCGCGCACCGCGTCGTAGAGGTCGATGCAGCGTTGAGGCCGCAGGTTGGGCGCGGCCGTGCACCATCCTGAGGCGCCGGCGATCAGCGCGTCGAGCACCAGCGGGTTGGTGCCGTTGTAGAAGGGCAGCTTGCCGCCGGAAAGTTCGGCGATGCGCTGCATCCGGGACAGGTCACACCGGTGGATTCCTTGACCATGGTGACGTTGTCGATCGTGTCGAACATGCTGACCAGCAGCTCGGGCCGCATGTCCACACCGCTGGTGGCCGGGTTGTTGTAGGCCATGATCGAAATGCCGATGGCCTCGCCGATGCTGCGGTAGTGCTGGACGATCTCACGTTCGGTGAGCTTCCAGTAGGACACGGGTAGCACCATCACCGCGTCGGCGCCGGCCCGCTGCGCATGCCGGGCGCGCCGAATGGTCTTGGCGGTGGTCACATCCGACACCCCGACCACGATCGGCAGCCGACCGTTCACGGTGGCGATCGCGGTGTCGACCACGTGTCGAACTCGGCCTCTTCCAGGTAGGCCAGTTCGCCGGTGCTGCCGAGCGGGCTATCGCGTGCACCCCGGAGGCGACCAGCCGGTCGATCAGCGCGGCCAGACGCTTGGTGTCGATCGTGTCGTGGGCGGCGAACGGGGTCACCGGGTACGCAAGTATGCCTTGAAACAAGGCGCGCTCCTTGAATTCAGTTGACGGCTAACGGCTTAACTGGTGAGCGCGTCCGGGTGGCGGGCCAGGGCGCGACGGGCGTAGTAGGCGAAGTTGGCCCGGCTGCGCGCGGGCGTCAATGTCCAGTCGTGAGCCTCTTTGGCCAGCTCCGCCGGGAGTTCCTTAACGGTGCCGGCGGCCATGGCGGCCAGCTGTAGTTTTGCGGCGCGCTCGATCAGGATCGCCAGCGAGCAGGCTTCCTCGACGCTGGCGCCGGTCACCAGTTGGCCGTGGTGCGCCAGCAGCACCGCCTTCTTGTCACCGAGCACGGCGCTGATGATCTCCCCCTCCTCGTTGCCGACCGGAACGCCCGGCCAGTTCGGCAGGAATGCGCAGTCGTCGTAGAGCGGCGTGGTGTCCATGTGCGAGACGATCAGCGGAACTTCCAACATCGACAGCGCCGCGACGTGGAAGGCGTGGGTATGCACGATGCATTGCACGTCGGGCCGTGCGCGGTAGATCCAGCTGTGAAAACGATTGGCGGGGTTGGCCATCCCGTCACCGTCGAGGACGTTGAGGTCCTCGTCGACCAGCAGCAGGTTGTCGTCGGTGATCTCGTCGAACCCGAGACCCAGCCGCTGGGTGTAGTAGGTGCCGTCGGCTTCGGCGCGGGCGGTGATCTGACCTGCCAACCCCGAGTCGTGCCCGGCGTCGAACAGGACGCGGCAGGTCAGCGCGACCTTCTGCCGCGTGGTCAACTGCGACTCGATCTGTTCGGCGTCCAGCCGCTTCTGGGCGCGCTGCATCAATTCGGTCTTCGAATCGGTGAAGGTGCTGGCCATATGACACAATGTAGCAGTTAGGAAACTTTGTGTCATAGGAGCTTCGTGACAGCACTGCTACGCGCGGTCCGCCAACAACGCGGCCTGACGTTGGAGGCCCTCGCCCGACAGACCGGCCTGACCAAGAGCTACCTGTCCAAGATCGAGCGCGGGCAGAACACACCGTCGATCGCGGTGGCCCTGAAGGTCGCGCGCACACTCGACGTGGATGTCGGGCGACTGTTCTCCGACGAGGCGGCTGACGAGAAGATCACCGTCGACCGGGCCGGCTCGGCCGCCGGGCGCTACCGCGCGCTGGCTTCGGCGCTGCTCGGAAAGTCCATGTCGCCGTTCGTGGTTCGCCCGACGGGTGAGCCGTCGGACGATCCGCATGCCGAGCACGCGGGTCAGGAGTTCGTGTTCGTTCACGCCGGGACTGTCGAGCTCGAATACGCGGACCGGACCATCACGCTGGGCACCGGCGACAGCGCCTACTTCGACGCCTCACTCCCCCACAAGATCCGGGGAGTCGGCAGGCGGCGCGCCGAAGTCGTCCTGGTCGCGTGCCGGTGACCGAGTTGTTGACGCGATTAGTTACCAGGGCCGCGTCGAGCACGTGACGCCGGTGGTGGCGGTTTGTTGCGTGACCACCTGGCCGTCCACCGCGATCTCGCAGTGCAGCTCAGGCGTGGCCCCCGAGCCGCAGTCAGGCCAGTGGCACCCGCCACTAGCGGCGACATACGCCCACTGGTTGGGGTTCGCCAACGTGGCCGTGTACACCAGCGGCTGCCCGGCGGTGAACGCGGTCTGCACGGTGTTCATGAACTGCCCGGAGTTGGCATTGAAGGCCGCCTGGCTGGGCGGATCGGTGTTCATGTACCGGACATTGCCGGTGAGGTTGCCGGTGCTGGTGATCGTGTAGGTCACCTGATGGCCGGCGGGGTCCGCCAGGGCGGCCGCGGGCATGAATGCGACTCCGGCGCCTACCAGAGCCGCGGCAAACGTTGCCGCCGCAACCCTGCAGGTCACTTTCTGCACGTGGGTCATATCGAAAACGCTACCGGATTCGTTACTGAGGATTCGGGCATCGGTGGCCACACGTCGGCTCGCTCAGGTATGAAGCATGAGTGAGCGACGATCCATCCCCATCGGGCATCGGTCGTCGCCGACTGTTGACGACGGGCACCGCGGTGCTTGCCGGCGCGGGGATCGGGGGCGGTGCCACGTTCTTGTGGTCTCATCGGCGCGGGCCCGCTGTCTGGTACCAGCCCGACCGAAGCGGCGCGCCGCCGGTGGCCGGCCTGCATCTGCAATTCGGCAAGAACGCCGCCACCGAGGTGGTGGTGTCATGGCACACCACCGAGGCCGTCGGCAATCCGCGAGTCATGCTGGGTACGCCGACTGCGGGCTTCGGGCGCACCGTGGCGGCCGAAACCCGAACGTACCGGGACGCCAAGTCCAACACCGAGGTCCGCGTCAACCACGCCAGGCTGACAAACCTGACACCCGACACCGAGTACGTATACGCCGCGGTGCACGACGGCGCGAACCCCGAGCCGGGCACGGTTCGAACGGCGCCGTCAGGACGAAAACCGCTGCGCTTCACAAGTTTCGGAGATCAGGGTACGCCGACGCTGGGCAAGTTGGTCGGCGACAAATACGTCACCGACAACGTCGGTACGCCCTCGGCCGGGGATACCACGCTGGCGATCGAACGGCTGGGCCCGCTGTTCAATCTGGTCAACGGCGACCTCTGCTACGCCAACATGGCACAGGACCGAATCCGCACCTGGTCGGATTGGTTCGAGTGGAACAGCCGCTCGGCCCGCTACCGGCCCTGGATGCCCGCGGCGGGCAACCACGAGAACGAATTGGGCAATGGGCCAATCGGTTACGGCGCCTACCAGGCGTACTTCGCGGTGCCGGATTCGGGGTCCAGTCCGCAGCTGCGTGGGCTGTGGTACTCGTTCACCGCCGGATCGGTGCGGGTGGTCAGCCTGAACAACGATGACGTGGCCCTGCAGGACGGCGGCAACTCCTACGTGCACGGCTACTCGGGCGGGGAGCAAAGGCGTTGGCTTGAAGGCGAACTCGCTGCGGCGCGACGTGACCAGGACGTCGACTGGGTGGTGGTTTGCATGCACCAGACGGCGATTTCCACCGCCGACCGGTTCAACGGCGCCGACCTGGGGATCCGCCAGCAGTGGCTGCCTTTGTTCGACCAGTACGGGGTGGACCTGGTGGTGTGCGGCCACGAGCACCACTACGAACGGTCGCATCCGGTACGCGGAACCCTGGGCACCGATACCTTGACACCGAAGCCCGTTCAGACCCGCAGCGACGTCATCGACACCACCCGCGGGACCGTGCACATGGTCATCGGCGGCGGCGGCACATCGCTGCCGTCCAACACGTTGCTGTTTCCGCAGCCCCGCTGCCGCGTGTTGATGGGTGTCGGCGAATACGACCCCTCCATCAAGGCCAAGGCACCGATCTACGTGATCGAGGACGCGCCGTGGTCGGCGTTTCGCGACCGCGAAAACCCTTATGGTTTCACCGCTTTCGATGTGGACCCGGGCCGACCCGGCGGCAATACCTCAATCAAGGCGACGCATTACACGCTGAACGGATTGTTCGGTGCGGTGACCGTCGTGGACGAGTTCACCTTGACCAAGCCCCGCGGCGGCTAGAACAGCGTCTGCTGCTCGGGCTGCGGCATTGCCGGGATTATCGAAGCCTCGACAGCCGGCGACGACGGGCGATGCTCACCGCCTAGCCGATACTTCGCGATCAGGGGCGCGGCCCGTCCGCGCAGCCTTTCGCGGTAGCTCGGCGGCAGATAGGCGCCGCGCCGGTACAGCTCGCGGTACTTCGCGACCAGTTCGGGATGCGCGCGGCCCAGCCAGGACATGAACCAGCCGCGCGTCGAGCCGCGCAGATGCAGGCCGAACACCGTTACGCCGGTGGCACCGGCGGCCGCGATCTGGCCGAGCAGCCGGTCGAGCTGCTCGGTGGAGTCGGACAGATACGGCAGCACTGGGGCGACCATCACGTGACAGTCCAGGCCGGAATCCCGGATCGCGGTGATGAGCCGCAGCCGCGCCTGCGGTGTCGGGGTCCCCGGCTCCACGTCGCGGTGCAGCTCCGCGTCGCCGACCGCCAGTGACACCGCCACAGACACCGGAACCTGCCCCGCCGCATCGGCGATCAGCGGCAGGTCGCGCCGCAGCAGCGTGCCCTTGGTCAGAATCGACAGCGGCGTGCCCGATCCGGCGAGTGCGCCGATGATGCCCGGCATCAGGGCATAACGCCCCTCGGCGCGCTGGTAGGGATCGGTGTTGGTGCCCAGCGCGACGGTCTCGTGCCGCCACGACGGCCGGCGCAGTTCGCGGCCCAGCACCTCGGCGACGTTGGTCTTCACCACCACCTGGGTGTCGAAGTCGTTGCCGCAGTCGAAGTCCAGGTATTCGTGGGTGGGGCGCGCGAAACAATAGCGACAGCCGTGCGAGCAGCCCCGGTAGCCGTTGACCGTGTACCGGAACGGCAGGGCGGCGGCGTTGGGCACCTTGTTCAGCGCGGACTTGCACAGCACCTCGTGGAAGGTGATGCCGTCAAAATGCGGCACGCGCACACTGCGGACGAAGCCGATCCGCTGCAGCCCCGGCAGCGCTCCGTCGTCGACGGGCGTCCCGTTGACCGCGACGGCTTGACCGGCCCAACGCATACCTCTATTCGAACAATAGTTCGATATGGAGTCAAGGGCGGTTCGGCGGCTAAGGTCTCGCCATGGGAGCGACCGAAGATTCGAGGGCGCTCATGTGGCGCATCACCGACGAGATCTGGAACAACGGCCGGCTGGAGCTGATCGACGAGCTGATCGCCGAGGACCTGGTCGATCACGTCGAACTCGTCGGCTTGGAGGGCGACGGCCGCGCGCGGTATCGAGCGAGTGTCGAACTCACCCGCGCAGCCTTCCCCGACTATCAGAATCCGCTCGATCTGGTGCTGGCCGATGGTGACTATGCCGTTTCCTACGGCCGCTCCACCGGAACCCATCGGGGCGAGTACCTCGGAATACCGCCGACCGGACGGTCTTTCGACGTGCCGACGTGGGGCATTCTGCGCTTTGCCGATGGCCAGGCCGTCGAACGATGGGGCCTGGCGGACAACCTTGCGATGATCCAGCAGCTCGGCTTGATGGGGTAGCCGAGGCGTGGCGCTGCCTGCTTTGGTTCTCGTGCACGGCGGTGGCCTCGCCGCGGATTCTTGGGAGCTCACTGTCGACGCAATTCGCCAGTTGGCGCCGGAGTTGACCGTGCTCGCGGTCGACCTGCCTGGCCGCCGCGGCAAGCCCGGCGACCTGCATACGCTCACGGTCGCCGACTGCGTGCAATCGGTCGTCGACGACATCGAGCGCGCTGGGTTAGACGACATCGTTCTTGTCGGCCATTCGCTGGCCGGACTGATCGTCCCCGGCGTAGTCACCCAGCTCGGATCGTCGAGGGTGCGCGAGCTGGTCCTCGCGACAGCGTTCGTCCCTCCCGAGGGCAAGTCACTCGCGGACTCGCTGACCGG
>NZ_DATJYB010000525.1:0-3557 GCF_035499775.1 Mycobacterium sp.
GGTCGCGGCGGGTTCCGCGCGCCGCTGAGGTTTGCTGTTTCCCGTCGACTTGGACCACCCAGACCGGGACGAAGGTGCGCAGCGACCCGTCGGCTCGGAAGGTGTTCAGTTGGATCTCATTGGAAGCGCGGAGGTCGTCCAATTCGTCGGCACTCCACTCAGGCATGGCCGTCGTCACCGTCGTGCGCTGAGGTCCGCGTCGCGACTGGCGAGGGGGTCGGCAACGCTTGCGTGGCAGCCCAACTTGCCAACAGTGACAGGCCGTCCGCCGGCGGACTGTCCGGCTCTGTCTCGGCGCTGTACACGGTGAGCTTCAGGCCGGTATCTGCCGACACAGATCCATGGCCCCGAAGGCCAGATCGAGCTCATCGACGACGGGGTGGCGGAAGTGCTTGGCGCCCGTTCGGTGGAGCCGGACAGTACCGTTCATCGTTATCAAGAAACACCGTCAATTTCACATCGGCGTCGGCGGCACCACTGCACGATTGGTATTCACGCGCCGCGTCGTGGGGGACATCGCGCCGCGCTGATCGGTTGGGCACGGCCGCAATGGGAGGAACACATGCGCCAACCACCGGCCGCGCTGGGTGTCGCGGTGATCTGCGTGCTGGTCGTCGGGTGCGGCAGCACAAAAGGTCTTGCCGGGTCGACGACGAGCACCCGATCGATGATTCCGCGTCCTCTTGTTGAGCGTGAGCTGGTGGAGTTGCTGCTCAGCCCCGACCAGGTGAACGTCGCCATGGCGGCGACGGCAATGACGGTGACAAATGCCCAGACCTCGATGTCTGACAACAGCGCCACCATGGCGCCTCCGGAGTGCCTCGCCATCGACGGGGCGGCGGAGGCGTCGGACTATCTCAACAGCGGTTTCCGCGCCGAACGCGATCAGAGCCTTAACGACGGCGACAACTTCACGCACTATCTCAAGCAGGCGGTGGTGCTATTTCCCCTCGTGGAAAAAGCCGGCGCCTTCTTCGATGTCTCCGCCCAGCGGTGGCCGGCCTGCCGCCAGTACACCCACACGCGCAGCGGATCGCAGTGGGCCGTCGGCCAGGTCTCCAACGCGAACGGCACGCTGAGTACCACCGCGACTGAACTGAATGCCAGTGCCCCCGGCTGGGGCTGCGGACGGGCGCTGGCGCTCAGAAACAATGTCATCATCGACATCAACACGTGCAGCGCTAACCCCGCTGACTCGGCGGTGAAGATTGCCAATCAGATCGCTGCCAACGTAACTGCGCGGTGGTAAGGCCCTCGTCACCGGAAATAACTGATTGAGGGTAGCAACTTGAGTTTCGCAGTTACGCGGCGGCTGCGGCGCAGGCTAGTTCGTAGTCGCGGTATTTGTGTGGATCGGGCTGAGCTGCGGCAACGCCCGTAATTCGGGATGCGATAAGGGTTCTGCGGAGTTTGGCGAGCATGTCTTCGAAGGCGGGCTCGTCTTTGTGTGGGTACCAGGGCTGGACCTCGCGGCGTGCGGCGAGGTCGTCTCGGTGGTATCCGTGCAGCGCGTACCAGACGATGACGAGGCTGTAGACGCAGAAGCCAAGCGGCACGGTGCGTTCCACCGCGCGCCGCAGTCGGTTGCGGGCTTGGCCGATGCCGAGTAGTTGTTTGCCGGCGGCGATGGCGGTCTCGATTGACCAGCGGTGGGTGTAGCGTTCCACGATGGTCTGGGCGTCGCTGTCGGTGTCGGTGGTGAAGATCGCCAGGACCCTGTCGCCGGCGGGGTCGCGGACCAGGACGGTGCGGCCTTCGGTGTTGCCGAACGCGCCGTACCAGATCGCGTCGCACAGGGCGATCTCGACGGTGTCGGTGTGGCCGTAGCGGGTCAGGGTGACCGGTCGCCAGTCGGCGTGTGCGGCGAGGTCGGCGGGGTGGCCGAGCCGGTTTCCCTTGAGCCGGGGTCGGCCGCGTCGGCCGGTGTGCGGCGGGGCGGGCGCGTAGAGCGCGGCGTTGACCGGCAGCCGGGTGGTGATCGTGGTGTGCTCGACCAGCAGGGCCTTGCCGTGGTAGGCGGCGTCCCCGGCTCCGTGCAGGCGGCGGTCGGGAAATGCTTGGGCCAGAAGTGAAATCATCTCTCCTGCCAGCTGCACCGGGGAGGCGGTGCCCTTGCCGCGCCACAACCGCAACAACACCGGCAGGCACACCGGGCGGGTACAGAACGGCAGCATGACGACGATGCCCACGATCACCCACCGGTTGCCGCGGCCCAGCGCGTTGGGGTCCTGGGCGGAGCCGTCGTGGGTCCAGTACGCGGCGTGCACCTTGGGCCCCCAGCGACGGAACAGGGTATCGTCGACCACCACCGTGATCGGCGCCCCGTCGGGCAGCAGCCGATCCACGATCAGCCGGGTCAGCACCAGCCCGATCGCCTCGACGTCCCAGGCGTGGTGGGAGAAGAACCGGCACGCCCAGTGGAACGACACCGCCGCGGCCATGCCCGCTCCGGCGAGCATCCCCACCACCGTGCGCCGGGTGGTGCGTGCCGCCAGCCCGGTAGCCAGCAGCGCGAACAACGCGAACGTCGATCCGCGGCGAAACGCGGGCCGAAAAACGTCCAACAGCGAGCGCCACGATGAGGGTAGGGTCAGGCCCGGAAGCATCGGCGGAACTCCATCTCGGGGTTGAACTTTCACAACCGCCGATGCTTCGTCATGCTTACCACCGGATCACGGCGACACGCCGAACAACGCCACAACAGCCCCAGAAATCACAGGCGTCACAGGCGTCAAACTGCGAAACTCAAGTGCTAGTTCGGACCACCGAAAAACACAGAAAATCATCCACAGGGCGCCGGAAGCTAGGGTAGGCGCATGCGGGTCGGAGTGCTTGGCGCCAAGGGCAAGGTCGGCGCGACCATGGTTGCGGCTGTCGAGGCCGCAGAAGACCTCACCTTCACATCCGGGGTCGACGCGGCGGATCCGCTGACCCAGCTCACCGACAGCCGCACCGAGGTCGTCATCGACTTCACCCACCCCGACGTCGTGATGGACAACCTGAAGTTCTTGATCGACAACGGAATCCACGCAGTCGTCGGCACCACCGGCTTCACCGACGAACGCCTGAAGCAAGTCAAGGCATGGTTGCAAAAGTCGCCGACTACCGCTGTCGTCATCGCCCCGAACTTCGCCATCGGCGCGGTGCTCTCAATGCATTTCGCCAAGCAGGCCGCCCGGTTCTTCGAATCCGCCGAAGTCATCGAACTGCACCATCCCCAGAAGGCCGATGCGCCGTCCGGCACCGCAGCCCGCACCGCTCGTCTCATTGCGGAGGCGCGAAAAGGGCTGCCGGCCAACCCCGATGCCACTTGCACCGGTCTAGACGGTGCCCGTGGCGCCGACGTCGACGGCATTCCGGTGCACTCGGTGCGTCTCGCCGGCCTCGTTGCGCATCAGGAAGTGCTCTTCGGCACCCAAGGGGAGACCCTGACGATCCGGCACGACAGCCTGGACCGCACGTCGTTCGTGCCTGGTGTGCTGCTGGCCGTCCGCACGGTCCGCGAACACCCCGGCCTCACAGTCGGTCTCGAGCCCTTCCTCGATTTGGCATGACAG
>NZ_DATJYB010000526.1:0-6282 GCF_035499775.1 Mycobacterium sp.
GCCTCGTCGGAGTCTTTGAGAATCAAACTGACTCGCTTGCTCATGCGTCTCATCGTACACCACTATCCAGCGCGTAAATGAGTGCATAATATGGCGCACATGCGGTCGGCACACCCACGGCGTCAGCTAGCAGGTTTTGCCCGACGGCCCAGCGGGAACTGCCGGATCATGTCACTGCGCGTCGCCGTCACCGGGCCAACGGGTGACATTGGGATGTCAGTGATCGAGGCACTCGAGCACCATCCCGACGTGACCGAGATCTTCGGCATGGCGCGCCGGCCGTTTGATCCTGCCGAGCACGGCTGGTCGAAGACGGTCTATCGGCAGGGCGACATCCTTGACCGCGGCGCTGTCGATGCGCTGGTCGACGATGTCGACGTTGTCGTGCACCTGGCGTTCATCATCATGGGCTCGCGAGAGGAGAGCGCACGGGTCAACCTGGAGGGCACCCGCAATGTCTTCGAAGCGGCCGTGGCCGCCGGGCGTCCGAGGCGGTTGTTCTACACGTCGTCGGTAGCCGCCTACGGTTATCACTCCGACAATCCGGTCCCGATCACCGAGGATGTTCCGCCCCGCGGCTCACCCGAGCACTACTACTCCGAGCAGAAGGCGGCGTGCGAGGCGGCGCTGGCCGAGATCACCGCGGGGTCAGCACTCGAGGTCTATGTGCTGCGGCCGTGCATTGTGGCCGGACCCAAGGCCCCCGCGCTTGCCGATGCCATGCCGTGGAACCAGCTTCCCCAGCCGGTGCGTCGGGTGGCGCAACTGGTTAAACCGCCTTTCCCGGACCCGGGCACGGGCACACCGTTGCAGCTGATTCACCACGATGACGTCGCGGCGGCTATCGCCTTGGCGGTCACCACATCGGCGCCGACGGGCATACAACATCGCCGGTGACGGCGTGGTGTCGATGTCGGAAGTCGCCGACGCGCTCGGTGGCAGGCCCGTGCGGGTGCCGCGCGTCGCGGCAGTGGCCACCTCAGAGGTCATCGCACGGCTGCCCTTTGTTCCGTCGGCGCTGGAGTGGCTGCACGCGGGCCGCACGTCGGTGGTGATGGATACCAGCAATGCCAAGAACCAGCTCGGGTGGCAGCCGAAATTTACCTCGGCGGAGACCCTTTCGGCGTTGGCCGACGGCATCCGGTGACCTGCTGCGGGGCCCCACACTTAGCGCGCCGACGCTGACCTGCGCTGAATCAACGCGCCGATTAATTAGGCGTCGGCGGCTCTACTCGGGTCCGGCACATGCCGATGCCGAGGATTAAAAGTGGGACCAGCCAAAGCCAGCCATAATAAAAATATTCAGGGTAGCTCAATTCTTCGAGATAAGAAAATGCCGGAACAATTGTTCCCGACGCACCGAGTAATCCGGCGACCGTTGCCGGAACTGACCACCACCATCCGAATGGCCGGTGTGCGGTTATTCCGAATGCGATGAGCGCTAAAAAGGCTAAGCTGAGCACCAGCTGTAGCGCGCTGGCGCTCACCAGCACAGACGCCACTCCGCCTGCCAACGCAGCCACGCAGGTCAGCAAGCCAGTGATCGCCACCGCCCGCCTACCAGCCCAGCAACGCCTGGCGACAAGACCGAACGCGACTGCCAGCACTAACCACGACAACGCAGAAAAAAACGGGGCCGCCGGAAGGGCGACGACTTCTGAGGCAACCAGGACCTGTTGTCCCATTTCTATTTGCATTGCATCACCCTAAAAATGTCAGATACAGTATGCCAGCCACGACAAATATGATAATGAGAACTCCCGGCGCGATGAAATTCACCGGCCGCGGTAATTGCTGACCGCGCGATTCGATTGGCAAAACATCTTGGCGGCCCCGATTTACGGCGACGTTCGGAGGTGCCTGCCCGACGAATGCCGACCCTGGAAAAGGTGGCGCCTGTCGCGTCGGCGCCACCTGCGTCGGCAACACCCGCGTTTCCCGCGGCTGGTGATCGAGCGCCGCACGGGCCGCTTCGGCGAACGCCGTCACCGTCGGGTACCGCTGGCCCGGCTCCTTGGCCAGTCCCCTGGCGATGACCTCGTCGAAAGCCGGCGGCACACCAACCGCCGACGGACGCGGCGGTGGCTTGGACAGGTGCCCGACGATCTGCTGCTGCAGGCTGTCGCCCGGGAACGGCAATTGCCCGGTCAGGCACTCGTAGAACACGCAGGCCAGCGAGTAGATGTCCGACGACGGTCCGCCCTGACCGGTGTCGATCCGCTCCGGAGCCATGTAGGCGAAGGTGCCGATCGCGAGGCCCGTTTTGGTGATCCGGGTGGCATTGATGTCCTGGGCGATGCCGAAGTCGATCAGGTGGACGAAGTCTCGCCGGCCCAGCAGGATGTTCGACGGCTTGATGTCGCGATGCACCAGATCGATCGCATGCGCGGCGTCCAACGCATCGGCGACCTGCTCGATAATCCCAACGGCCCGAGCGGGTTCCATCGCACCGGACTCCTCCAGCACCGACGCCAGATCACGGCCGGCGATCAATCGCATGTCCACATACAACTGGCCGTCGATCGCGCCGTAGCTGTGAATCGGGACGACATGCGGCTCGCTCATCCGCGCCGCGACGTGCGCTTCGCGCCGGAATCGCTGCTCGAACGTGGGATCTTGCGCGACGTGCGCCGCCAGCACCTTCAGCGCCACTTCCCGGTCGTGCACGGTGTCGTAGGCCCGGAACACCTGGCCCATCCCGCCCTGACCGATAGGTTCCAGCAATCGATAGTGGCCGAAGTTTGCTTCCACCGCACCAACTCCCCACGCCAGGCGCATACGCGCTGCATAGATTACGTGGTCGGCTCTTCCGGCGCTGCCGTCTCGCGAAGGACCGCCATAAGCTGGCGTTACGGCTGCCGCACCCTCCGGCTGGAAAAATAACTTTAACCTAACTAAACTTTTTCTGGAATCGACACCGAGGAAGAGAAGATGAGCACTGTTTCCGCATACGCCGCCACATCCGCCACCGCACCGCTGACCAAGACCACCATCGACCGCCGCGACCCCGGCCCGCACGACGTCGCGATCGACATCAAGTTCGCCGGCATCTGCCACTCCGACATCCACACCGTCAAAGCCGAGTGGGGTGTACCGAAGTACCCGCTGGTCGTGGGCCACGAGATCGCCGGCGTGGTGACCGCCGTCGGCTCCGAGGTCACCAAGCACAAGGTGGGCGACCGCGTCGGAGTGGGCTGCTTGGTGAACTCCTGCGGCCAGTGCAGCAGCTGTGAGGCCGGGCTCGAGCAGTACTGCAAGCGAGGCGCGACCGGAACCTACAACGCGGTCGACAGAGACGGCACCGTGACGCAGGGCGGCTACAGCCAGGCGATCGTCGTCGACGAAAACTTCGTCTTGCGCATTCCCGACGAACTGCCGCTGGACAAGGCGGCACCCCTCCTCTGCGCGGGCATTACCCTCTTCTCTCCCCTGCGGCACTGGAAGGCCGGGCCGGGCACCCGGCTGGCGATCATCGGCCTCGGCGGGCTGGGCCACATGGGCGTCAAGCTGGGCGCGGCGATGGGCGCCGAGGTGAGCGTGCTGTCGCAGTCACTGAAGAAGATGGAAGACGGATTGCGTTTGGGCGCAAGCAATTACTACGCGACCGCCGACCCGGACACCTTCAAGAAGCTGCGCGGCAGCTTCGACCTGATCCTGAACACCGTCTCGGCCAACCTGGATCTCGGCCAGTACCTGGGCCTGCTGGACGTCGACGGCACCATAGTCGAGCTGGGCATCCCCGAGCACCCGATGGAGGTGCCGGCGTTCGGGTTGGCGCTCGCGCGGCGCAGCCTGTCCGGCTCCAACATCGGCGGGATCGCCGAGACGCAGGAGATGCTCGATTTCTGCGCCGAACACGGCGTGACGCCCGAAATAGAGGTCATCAAAGCGGATTACGTCAACGAAGCCTACGAGCGCGTGCTCGCCAGCGACGTGCGCTACCGCTTCGTCATCGATATCTCAAGCCTCTGACACAGTTCGCAGCGCTGCCGCGACCTCTTCGGCCGCCTCCCCGTCTTCGTCACCGGGGATAACCTCGCTGACGTCGATGCCGGCCAGCGGCCAGCCGGCGGCGGCCAGCGTGGCGGCCACCCGCCGGACGTTCTCGGGTCCGGGGTCTTTGTGGGTCAATTCGGTGATCTGCTGGGCGATCTCGTTGCCGTCGATGACGCCGTCGGCGGCCGCGGGGGAATCCTTCGAGGTGAGGCTGATGACCACCTCTTTGAGCTGGTCCGTGCTGAGCGGTGTGCTGCGGAGCAGGGCAAACAGCGGGACGCGATCGGGCCCGGGCACGCCTTCGGGGTAGCCGGCCTGCAGCCAACGGATTACCGACCGCAAGAAGTGGGGGTGATTGCAATCAGAATGGTCTTTGGTCACCCCAACAGTCTCCCCGGTACGGCCGTCATCCGCGCCACTGCGGCGTCATACCGTCCCCACAATTCATATCCCGTTCACGGCCTGCACACGTGGCCTTTGCACGCCCCGGATTGACCCTTTGCTTGTCCTGGCCCGCCCTTATGATCAGCTCGTGCAGCCGACCGCCCCGCTGATTCGCGCAGCATGAGCAAGGCCCTTTTGGTCCTCCCGCTCGTCTTTGCGCTCTTCATCGGCATCGTCAAGCACAGCTTGGGGGCGGGCTTTGTGGCGTTCTACTTGTTCTTGTTGTTCGAGGTCCTGGTGGGTTGGTCGACCAAACGCCGGTGGCCGCGCGGCGGGCGAGCCGACGCCGACATCACCGCAATCGACGCCATGGACGGCGTCGAGTTCGAGGGCTACGTCGCGGCACGCCTAGGACGGGCGGGCTGGCAGGTCAAGTTCACTCCGCCGGTGGGCGATTACGGTGTGGACCTGATCGCCGAGAAGGACGGCGAGTGTGTGGCGATCCAGTGCAAGCGCTACGGCAAACCCGTCGGCGTCGCGGCCGTCCAGCAGGTGGTCTCCGGCGCCCTGCACCACGGATGCGCCCGGAGCATGGTGTTCAGCAACCAGGAATTCACTTCTGCGGCAAGGCAATTGGCGGGCACACATCGCTGTCAGCTGATCGGCCGCAGAGTCTTGCAGAGCTGGGTGCAACCGCCCCAACGAGCACCTTGGCGGGGCGATTAAGCGGTCCGCGCCTTCGCGGGCATGATCTCGGCGCTGAGACCCAACCCGCTTTCGATGTGCTCCGGGAGTCCGGCGAAGTCTCGTCCGTAGGCTTCGGCGAGTCGCCGGGCGCCCTGACGGTAGTCGGGATTTCTCAGCGCGTCCTGCACGGCCGCTGCTACTCGCTGGGCGTTGAGCCATTCGGTGCGCAGCAGCACACCCGCGCCGGCGCGCTCAATGGCCTCCATGTTGAGGTGCTGGTCCAGGTTTGCGACAACCCCGATCACCGGCACGCCGGCCACGAAGGCCTGCTGCGTGGAGAGGCTGCCGCCGTTGCAGACGACGACGGACGCGCGGGCCGCGGCCTCTTCACCGGGCAGGTAGTCGGCGATGAACGCGTTGGCCGGGACGTTCGTCAGGTCGCTGCGGTCGGCGGTGGCCGCGATCACCGTCACTGGCTGGTCAGCCAGGGCGTCGAGCACCACCTGCAACAGGTTTCGGCCGCCCGAGGTGCCCAATGTCGCGTAGACGATCGGCCGGTCCGTCGGCAGCGAGTCCCACCACTCCGGCAGCACTACCGCCGGCGACCACAGGACCGGGCCCAGATACTGGTGGCTGGCCGGCCGGTCATACGTGGGCATCAGCTCGGGCACGTCGGCGTAGAGCGTGTAGTCCCCGTCGGTGAAGATGCGGCAGAGATCCCAGCCGAGAGTCGGCAACCCGCGCCTGAAGCGCAGCCAGTTCAGCGGCAGGCACTGCAGCGCGAAGAGCAGTGGGCGCTCGAAGCGGAACACGAAGCGCACGAAGCGGACCCCGAAGATCTTGTTCCAGAACACTTCCGGCAGCGGGAAGCGCCGACGAGCGTAGGGACTCCAGTAGGCGTTGGCAACGGCGACGTAGGGAACGCCGGCCAGTCGGGCGCTGGCGGACAGCGAAACGCGAAGGTCGCCGACGACGACGTCGGGTGCGACCTCGGCCAGCACCCTGCGGTCCTCCTCGATGTACCGCCGCAACGCCCGTGTGCTGAAGAAAAGGAAGAGCCGGGCGCCGGCCATCCTGGCGAGGAACTGCTCGCTGGGAATGCTGCGGATCGGGTGGTACGAGAACGGCATCGGGCCAAGGAGTTTGTTGAACCGCGGGTCGCAGGCGAAATGGACCTCGTAGCGGCGCGGGTCGAGCGAGCGCGCCAGCACGAAC
>NZ_DATJYB010000527.1:0-7625 GCF_035499775.1 Mycobacterium sp.
CTCCGGTAGCACCCGTTCGCTACTAGAGTACGTCTGAGGGGCAAGTGGTTGTAGGCGCAAAAGGAGTAACAACGTGCCCGCTGGTTCGGCCTCGCGACCCTTGATAGTAGATGTCGGCGAAGTGTCGGTCGCGAGACGCGAACGCCTCCCACGATTGCTGATCGTGGCGATCGCCGTGGTCGGCTTCGGGGCGACAGTGGGCCTCACCGCAAATGCACACCGCAAACCAGGCGTCTTCTGGGCTGAGACCAAGGTCATCTTCGCCCAGCACCCGAGTTCATCCAATCCCGCGCCTATCGGGACCGGTTCCGGCAACCTGATCGCAACAGCAGGCCTGGTGAGCTCGATCATCAACCAAAACGCCTCGAAAGCACAGCCAGTCTCTCCCACCGTGCCGCTCTACAGCCTCGGCGTGCGCCACGGCACCTGGGTGCGGCTCCCGAATGACGGGGGTCAGTGGGCGAACAACTACGACCAGTCGCTTCTGGACGTCCAGGCAGTTGGCAGCAGCGACGCCGAGGTCCGATCCCGGATGAACGGCAAGATTGCGCAGATTCGGCAAGAACTCAGGGCCGTGCAAGTTGATGTTCCCCCAGCCGACCGGATCGTTACCAGGGACCAACCGCCGGCCGTGACGCCGATCTACCTCTCCGGGAGTCACACGCGGGCTGAAGCCGCTACGCTCCTGGTCGGCCTCGGCATCACCGCTGCCGCGATTGTCGCGGTAAGGCGCGGTTTTCAGACCAGGAAGCTTCACTAGAACTTCCGCCCCGGCCCAATCCTCGGGCGACCGCCCCGGGCCTCTCCCAAGTTGTTGCAGCGCAGATGACGACCGACTGAGTGATTAGGCCCGCAATTTGGGCCGTTTGGCCCACGGGCGTGTGCCCGTTTCATCTGCGACCATCGGTACCGGCGTGCTGCGCGGCAATGACACGACCGGGAGTTCTCGGGAGTGAGAATGCGGTACCCCACAACAACGGCGAGGGTAGGAGCCGCACCGGCACTAAACAGGCCGCGACACATGGGAGGTGGACACCAATCGCCGACGACGAGACCTCTCCCCCAGAGCCTCCGATTGACGACGGACCGGAGCTTGTCGGTCGGCAGGTGGCCCACGGCGCGATGTGGAGCGCGCTCAACGCCGCAGTGCTTAGGGTTGCCACTTTTGCGGTCAGCCTCGCGGTTGCACACCTCGTCGTTCCGTACGATTTTGGCGTCTTCACGGTGGCGCTCACTGTCTACACGGTCGCCGTAACAATCACCGACATTGGTGTAGGCGCCGCCCTGGTCCGCGAGCCCACTAGGTCCAAGGAGCTCGCCCCGACGGTATTCACCATCGCCGTCTGCAACGGCGCTCTACTGACGCTGATCATGCTCATCTTCGCGCCAGAGCTCGCCACCGCTCTCGGCGCGCCGTCGGCCGCGGCGCCGATCCGTGTCCTGTCCCTGGTCGTCTTGCTGGGCGGTTTGACGGTTGTGCCGGGCTCCCTGATGAACCGGGACTTCATGCAGCGCGAGCGGTTCATCATCGATGTCGGCAACCTGGTGGTCGGAACTGCGGTAATGCTCGTGCTCATTGAACTCGGTCATCCCGTGATGGGCCTCGCGATCTCGCGAGTCGGAGCCCAGGTTTTGACCATGGTCCTCATGCTCATCATGGCGCCGGAGCGCTACCTCCCGGGGTTTTCCTGGGCTCACGCCAAGCCGCTCCTCGCATTCGGGTTGCCGCTCGCTGGGTCGCAACTTCTGATTGTCGGCATCGCCAACGTCGACTTCATTGTCGTCGGCCACAACATGGGCGCCCAGCAACTTGGGTACTACAACCTCGCTTTTGCCATCTCGGGCTGGCCCGTGACTATCTTCACCACGATCCTGGTCAGCGTGACCCTGCCCACATTGTCGAGGGTCAGGAATTCGCCAACCGAACTCACGAAACACCTGCGAGCCGGGCTGTCGGCAGTTGCGGCTGCCTCATTTCCTGTGTGCGCTCTGCTTTCAGCACTCGCTGCTCCCCTGATCGACACCGTGTACGGCAAGCGCTGGCATGAGGCGTACACCGCGCTGATAGTGCTCGGAATCTTCGGAGCGGCGCGATCAGTTCTCACCTTGTTCTCGGATCTGACGATCGCTCTCGGCATGACCCGCCGATTGCTGCTCATCCAACTCGCGTGGCTTGCGGCGCTGACCCCGGCCATGATCATCTGCGTTCGGCTCTGGGGGATCGTTGGAGCGGGAGTCGCACACGCCATTGTGATCATCCTTGTCGTAACGCCTGCTTACATCTACACCGTCCGTAAGTCGATGTCTCTAGGCCTGCGTTGGGTTTCGGAGTCTACGGTCCGGCCGCTCATTGCGTCGGTGTTCGCGGCCGCTTTCGGATACGGCGCGACCCAACTCGTTGCCAATGAGATCCTCCAAGTGCTCATCGGGGCGACAGTGGGGCTACTCGTGTATCTCCTCCTGGCCGGCACCTGGCTGATCAAAGTTGTGGCGACCCTTCGTACGATGTACTGGCGCCAAGGCGCCCACCCAGCCGGTGACGAAGCGGACGCCGGAGAAAGTCTGGAAGACATCGCCCTGGTCTCGACGGTGGAATCGGCAATGGAAGTCCGTGAAGGTCCGTTGTTGTTAAGCCAGCCGCCGCCACCCACACTTGAGTGAAGCGTGCATCGAAAGACCCAGCGCAATTGCTCAGCGCCGGTTTTGACACGGGCCTTGTCACTCCTGCACTGTTGTCCGCAGCGAAGTCTACGGTCACGCATCGAGAAGGATTCCCTTGTTTGCCATCGGTGTGTGTGTGGGTAGCCAGGACAAGTTCGACCAGTGGGCCCAACGCGGCATCGACCTGATCGGCGAGCCTGACACCAAGGTCATAGCGCTGTCAGGTCAGCCATCGATATTCGTCGGATACAACCGGATTCTGTCCGAGGCTCGCACCCTTGAGGGACTGGAAGGACTGATCCTCATCCACGAGGACGTCTACATTCGCGATCCTGACTGCCTCGCGACGCTTCGCAATACCTTCGCAGAACCCGACGTCGGAGTGGTCGGGGTATACGGCTGCGTGAGTCCGAAATCGTTAGCCTGGCATTCACAGGATGACACTCGCGGTGCCGTGGAGGACGCGCGCTGGATGCTTGTCGCGTCTAACGAACCGGAAGACGTGACGGTCCTGGACGGACTGTTTCTCGCGCTGAGCCCGGCAGCAGTCGCTGCGCTCGACTTCGACGAATCTCGCTTTGACGGATGGCATGGGTACGACGCTGACATCTGCCTGCAAGCGAGAAAGCGGAGGATGCGAGTCCGGGTGGAGCCGATTGACGTATACCACGCCACGAAAGGGACATACGGCTCCCGAACCAGCTTCGTCCGCACCGACCTGTTGTTCCGCGCAAAGTGGGGGGACTCCGGCCTGCTCAACCCAGCGGCGAGGACATGGACGGTCCGCCCGAAGGTGATCGGGGTCGCCTTGGCGTGTGCTCCCGTCACCGCCTGGATAGCCAGCCGGCGAAGCGCAATCGGTCGGTGGCGGCGCAGTTATGAGGTTAAGAACCGACAGCGGTAGGGCGGACAACCGTAGGTCTGTGAGCGCTCCCTCCAACTCTCTGATCAATCGACAGCTGCGTCGGTCCTACCAGTTTTGACGGGTAGGCGACTCGCCTCTTCCTCGCAGGAGCCGAGTTCGATCACCGTTGGCGCTAGTCCGAGGGTCGGCCCGCTCGCTCCCCAATTCGGACCACGTACGTAGGTCTGAGCGGCTCAACGGCCGACCCGTTTTGTGCCAACTCTTGCCCGGGTCTCACCCCTTCGGCTCACCAGACCGGTACATCGCGAGCCCGATATCTCCTGCGAACGGTTGCGCCAATTAGCGCATCGGGTCCGTTGACGGAGGAGCAGCAGATGCGGCAATCGGCCCACACGCGCGGCAGGATGATCGGAAGGGCGGCGACACTCGCGGCTGGCGGGTTGGTGCTGATTGCCGCCGTTGCCCCCGATCCGGCCGTCGGGACGGCCGTCAACAGCATGTCTGGCAATCACGCCTCCACCCGAGGGCCAAACTCGATTAGGTTGCCGCAGCCGGTGATCCTGCAGCTCAGGCGAGCAACCCACGCGAAGCCGTCCCCCAGCACCTCCCCACCTGCCTCGCCAACTACCTCCCCCAGCACCTCCCCTAGCACCTCCCCCAGCACCTCCCCCAGCACCTCCCCCAGCACCTCCGCGACCACCGGGTGCAGAGCGGTCCCGAGCGCCTGTGGATTTCCCGATGCGTCCAACACGGGCACCCTGCCAGGCGTCACGTTCACGATGGTCGGCCCGGACTACGCGACCAGCGGATCGAACTTCTACTGCCTGTCAGGCGCCGTGAACGGAGTCGGCGACAGTTGCAGGTACATGGAGATCACCGGGAATCTGGGCACCGCCACTACCGGGTACAAACTGGAGGACGGTACCGAGGCGGTTATCGGCCCAGGACACGACGGGATCACCGTAAGCAACCTGTGGGTGACCGGGGTGCACGGCGTGAACGAAACCGCCGTCGAGATCAAGTCGAATAACGTCACCGTTGACCACAGCACTATTTCCGGTAACCCGAGCAACCCGAACTCCGCACTGCGAGGGTGGGAAGGAATCGATGTGCAGGCTTCGAGCGTTAGCCTCATCGATAACAACATTGCGGGCTTTGCGGGAGGCATCTGGTATCACACCGAAGAAGGCACAGACGTCACCACTGGCAACTACATTCACGGCATGTCCTGTTGGGACTACAGCGTCAACGAGCCCTGTGGCGGTCCCGACTCAAGCCCATCCACGTCCGACCATTCAAACCCGATCGCTGATTCTTCAGGCCCCTCTGACACCACGTCGTCGTGGCTGATCCAGCACAACACGGTCCTTTGTGACCTCACGGGGAACGCCTCATGTTCGTCAGATATCTCGCTGTTCCCTGACTTCGGGCCCCAACTCAACGACCACGTGACGATCGACGATAACCTGCTCTCAGGTGGGGCCTTCCTGATCAACAACGGTGGGGGGGATGCCTACGGCTCCTACGGGCAGAGTTATGTGACGACCACGAACAACGACATCAGCACCGCCTACGGCGCCAACGGCGGCGTGTTCGGCCTCTTCTACCGCTACGCCGCCGACGGCACCGGAAACGTCGGGACCGGGGACGTCCAGTACGGAAACTACTGGGACGACGGACCATACGCCGGCAAATCCGCAGATCACTCCGAGTGGTACCCAGGCACCTGACCACGAAGCCGCGACCAATTAGTCGCCGCCGCTATAGTCGTGCTCGCAGCCTGAAGGTCCAGGTCGCATGCCACGCGTCGGAAGGCATTTCTCCTCACACCAGAACGCGAACACTTTTGAAGACCGTCGGTACCGTACTCTCGGTGGGTCGCAAGGGTGAGAACTCACTTTGCAACGCCGTACCCACGAGGCACCGGCCGCGGAACGCGGCATTGCTTGGCCACCCTGTGGGCGACGAAGGGCACGCGATGGAAGACGAGCTCGAGCGGATCAACCGAAATCAGGTGCATTCTGAAACCGATCCGTTCACAGAGCGCCGTTATCGACAATTCGCGCGCCACCTCCGTCGAACGACGACAGGGTGCGCTCTCGACGTGGGCTGCAACACCGGGCGCGGCGGACGAGCGTTCGCCGCAGCCGCGCCAGGCTGGGTCCTGGACGGCGTAGAGCTGCTACCGGAGCGCATCACGCAAGTACCTCTCGGTACGTATCGAACGGTGCACCACGGCCTGCTGGAAGACGTCCCGGACAGCGCGGGACCGTACGACGCACTCCTCATGGGGGAGCTGATCGAGCATGTGCCGCTCGCAGCAATCGACCCACTCATCGCCCGGGTCACAAGCTTACTCAGACCCGGTGGACACCTGCTGCTCACCACCCCGAACCCGCACTACGTCCTGCTAAGACGCCGGGCGGGTGGCACGGTCCTCGGCGGCGCACATGTCAGTGTCTGGTGCCCGACGGCGCTGAGGCAGTATCTGGAATGGAAAGGGCTCCACGTTGATGTCGTGACCGGAAGCGGTCAGGTATCAGGAGTGCTGGGCAGCAGGTTTCCGCTGGCGCTCTACGGGAGCTACCTGCTCGTAGCCAGGAAGCCGCGCTGACCCGGTAACCCCGGAAGCCGGCATTCAAGCCGCGACAGAGGCGACGTTGCCGGTGACGGCTGAACCTTCGGTACGGCATTCGTCCCGAAATCACTTGAGTTACCTTGGAACCTCGCCACGGCTGGCATTCCTAGACCCCTTGTGAGGTGAGATGAGGCTCGGCGAGGGTCACATGCGGGTATCGGCGCTTGTCGTGCTCTATCTTGGACTCACGGCCTGTCGAGGAGCAGACGTTGCGGTCGCGGCGCATCAGTCAGCGCCCGCGTCTGGGGCGGTCGTGGCTCACTCGTCTGCAACGCTTGTGCCATTCAGCGTGTCGCAGCGTTTGACCCGAAACCAGCGAGGCGCCCACCACAAGATCGTGCTGCACGGTGTGCGCACCACCGTGGATGAACAGTTGATTGTGCTGGTGGCCAGCACGGGCGCCGGCCGTTACGTTAAAGCGCTAAAAGGATGTGGTCTGCGTTGGTCCCGTCTCGTCCACCATGCCAATCACTCCGGCGATGTAGAGGTGTGGTCTGCGCACGCACCACACCCGCAATCCTCGTGTGAGATCACCGCAGTCAGGCGGGGTCGCGGTCGTGGAACGTTGACGAGCATCGGCATCCGCGGATCCAGTGGCGTCGGAGCACATACATCCTCAGGCGGCCAGAGTGGTAGGCCGTCTGTCAGTCTCACCGCACGCAGCGGTCATGGCTATGTATATGCCGTCGGCGTCGCACGCGATCGCAAGTCGCCTCGCCGGGCCACGTCCGGCTCTCAAATGCTGCATCGGTTTCACACGTCGACAAATACTTATTGGGTTGAACGCAACCGCTCACTGACGCGCGCGGGCCAGCGTGAAACCCTCGGCGCGCGCGGAACCGGCAGTGGTGGCTGGGACATGGCGGCGGTCGAGTTGAAACCCCGTGGCAGTGGTTGTGTCGCAGAGCCCCATGGCTGCGGCTTTCCTGATGCTTCGAATACGGGGACGCTGCCAGGTGTCACGTTCACGAAGGTGCCCAGCGAGGCGACGAGGGGCTCTGGCTGGGCCTGCTACAAGCAAGGGGCTAACACCTGCGCCGGGATCAACGTCACAGGAGATGTTGGCACAGCAACAACTGGACTCAGGCTTGCAGACGGAGTCTCGCTCAACATCCCTTCGGGCCACGACGGGCTCACAATCACCAACGTACATGTGACCGGCACACACGGACCGAACTCGATCGGTGTTGAAATCCTCTCGAACAATGTGACGATCGAGCACAGCACGATCGATGGTGATCCTAGCAACCCGAACTCCGCCAACCGCGGATGGGAAGGGATCGATATTCAGGCGTCTGGTGTCAGCGTCGTCGATAACAACATTGCGGGCTTTGCGGGAGGCATCTGGTATCACACCGAAGAAGGCAAGCAGATCACGACAGGAAACTACATTCACGGCATGTCCTGTTGGGACTACAGCGTCAACGAGCCCTGTGGCGGTCCCGACTCAAGCCCATCCAC
>NZ_DATJYB010000528.1:0-2075 GCF_035499775.1 Mycobacterium sp.
TCACCACCAGCGCGTTCATGCGCGCCAAACTCGGCGACGCGCTCGAATCACGCGGCGTCGCGCCGCACATCTACGAATCAGAAGACGAGGCCGCAGGCGCCGTGCGCACCACGTTGGCGCGCGAGGAGTAACGGAGATCCCGCCGGCGCGGCGACATCCGGGCACCGCCAGGCGACCCGGCCGCATTACGTTTCCGAGGACGTGCTCGAACAGGAGGGCTTGGCATGACGACAACAGTCACAGCGCTGGCGCAGGACATCGGGCTCGCCCGGGAGACCGACTACTACTTGATGAAGGACCAGCTGACCGAGGACGAGCTGGGGCTGCTGTACAAGGTGCGGCAGTTTGCCGAAGCCGAGATACTGCCGGTCGCCGGCTCGTACTGGGAGCGGGACGAGTTCCCGTTCGAGCTGGTGCCCAAGCTCGCCGGGCTGAACATCGTCGGCGACACCATGGCGGGCTACGGCACCACGCCGATGTCAGCCGTCGGCGCGGGATTGGTGATGTATGAGATCAGCCGGGTCGACGGCAGCCTCGGGACGTTCCTGGGCGTCCACGTGGGGCTGGCGATGCAGTCGATCTACCTGCTCGGCTCCGAGGAGCAGAAGCAGCGCTGGCTGCCGCCGATGGCCAGGATGGACAAGATCGGGGCGTTCGCGCTCACCGAGCCCGAGCACGGATCCGACTCAGTCGCCTTGGAGACCACCGCCCGGCGCGACGGCAATGAGTGGGTGCTCAACGGCCGCAAGCGCTGGATCGGCAACGCCGTGTGGTGCGACGTGATCGTCGTCTACGCCCGGGATATCCAAGACGGGCAGGTCAAGGCGTTCGTGGTGGAAAAGGACAACCCCGGTTACGCCGCGTCCAAGATCACCGGCAAGGTCGCGCTGCGGATGGTGCAGAACGCGGACATCACGCTCACTGACTGCCGCGTCTCCGACGATGCCCGGCTGGCGAACTGCAACTCCTTCGCCGACGTCGCCCGGGTGCTCAAGGGCACCAGGAACACCGTGTCCTGGGCCTCGGCCGGACACGGGGTCGCCGCCTACGACATCGCCCTGACCTACGCTCAGCGGCGGACCCAGTTCGGCCGGCCGATCGCGAAGAACCAGCTGATCCAGTCGATGCTCGTCGAGATGCTCGGCGAGGTCACCGCCATGCAGCTCTACTGCATCCGGCTTGGGCGGCTGATCGACGACGGCAAGCTGAACGACACGATGGCCTCCCTGGCCAAGTACTTCTGCACGGTCAAGGGCCGTCACGTCTGCCGGATGGCCCGCGACATCCTCGGCGGCAACGGGATCCTGCTTGATTTCCACGTGATGCGCCACATGTGCGACATGGAGGCACTTCTCACCTACGAGGGCACCGCGGAGATCCAGACGCTCCTCGTCGGCCGCGACATCACCGGGCAGAGCGCCTTCACCTGATCCGATCCGCTTCAGGCCAAGCCGTCGGCCGGCTCGGGTAGCCTGCGCAGCGCCTCCAAAGCGACAAGTAGCTCCCCGCACGATCTGGGGTCTTGCAGCAAGCGGCCGGTCTGACGCTCGATGCGGTGCAGGCGGTGGCGCACCGTGTTGGGGTGGCAGTACAGCCGCTTCCCGGCCTCGATCGCCGAGCCCCGGGCCGCGAAGTAGGTTCCCAGCGTGTCCAGCAGCATCTCACGCTCGTCCGAGGGAATCTGCAGCAGCGGGCCCAGCACTCGCTCCGCGATCCGGTAGGACGTCGCCGGGGAACTCGCCACGAGCACCGCCAGCGGGGCGTCGTCGAAGACGCACACCTCGACGCTGCCCGGCACGCAGCTGGCCAGCGCGACCCGGGCCAGGTGCAGCGCCTGCGGGGTCTTCTCCAGGCCGCTATATGCCGGGCTCACCCCGATCCGGGCCGTCGCGGCCGACCGCAGCATCCTGGCGACCGGCTCGACCGTTTCCGGTGAGCGCAGCGACACGATGCCCACCTGCAGGTCCGGGAGAAGCCGCCACGCTGAACCGATGTCCCGTGCTCGCAGCCGGTTCTCGATGTTCGGCAGCGGCTGCCGGGCCAGCGCCGTCGTCTCGGCGGCCACCACTGCGAAT
>NZ_DATJYB010000529.1:0-10142 GCF_035499775.1 Mycobacterium sp.
CCAGCCCGGAACTCCGGCATTGCCGATGCCTTACCCGCGTACCGGCCAGGGCGGCCCGCCGCGCTTGACGCTTCCCGACGCGATCACCGGCAACCCCGGCGATCCGCGCTACCCGTTCCGGCCGGAGCCGCCGGCACCGCCGCCCGGCGGCCCACCGCCCGGGCCCCCGGCGCTACCACCGCCCAGCCTGCAGTCCACACCGGGTGAGGTGCCGCCCACCCAGCAGCCCGGAGGCCAACGGTGACAGCGAGACTTCGACAACGCCGCGCGCTGTTGGCGACCGCTCTGGTCGCAGTGCTCATTGCCGGGGTGTTCGCCGCGATGCGCGCCGGCGACCACGCCGCTCGAACCTTGGTAACCGCCTACTTCGACAACAGCACCGGCCTGTTTGCCGGCGACGACGTACGCATCCGGGGCGTGCCGGTGGGCAAGATCGTCAAGATTGAACCGCAGCCTCAGCGCGCCAAGATCTCGTTCTGGTTCGACCGCAAGTACAAGGTGCCCGCCGATGCCAAGGCTGCGATCCTGTCGCCGCAGCTGGTGACCGGACGCGCCATCCAACTGACGCCGCCCTACACCCGCGGGCCGACGATGCAGGACGGCACCGTCATCCCACAGGACCGCACCGTGGTGCCGGTGGAGTGGGATGACCTGCGCGTGCAGCTGCAGCGAATGACCGAGTTGCTCAAACCTACCCAACCGGGCGGCGTCAGCACGCTGGGCTCCCTGATCAACACCGCCGCCGACAACCTGCGCGGCCAGGGGGCCACCATCCGCGACACGATTATCAAACTGTCGCAGACCGTTTCGGCGCTGGGTGACCACAGCAACGACATTTTCGTCACGTTCAAAAACCTCTCGACACTGGTGTCGGCGCTGCACGACAGCGCGGATCTACTCGAGCAGCTCAACCGCAACCTGGCGGCGGTGTCCTCAGTGCTGGCCGACGACCCGAATAAGGTCGGTCAGTCCGTCGAGGCGCTCAATGCGGTCGTGGCCGACGTGCGAAGTTTCGCCGCCGACAACCGCGAGGCGGTCGGCACCGCGTCGGACAAACTGACGTCGATCACCAACGCACTGGTCGCCAGCCTCGACGACATCAAGCAAACGCTGCACATCGGCCCGACGGTGCTGCAGAACTTCAACAACATCTTCGAGCCGGCCAACGGTGCGCTGACCGGCGCGCTTGCGGGCAACAACATGGCCAACCCGATCGGCTTCCTGTGCGGGGCGGTACAGGCCGCTTCCCGGCTGGGCGGCGAGCAGGCGGCGAAACTGTGCGCGCAGTACATGGCGCCGATTTTCAAGAACCGCCAATACAACTACCCGCCGTTGGGGGAGGACCTGTTCGTGGGTGCGCAGGCCAGGCCCAACGAGGTCACCTTCAGCGAGGACTGGATGCGGCCCGATTTCGTGCCGCCGGCCACGAACGTGCCGCCGCCTGCGCCCGCTGCGCCGTTGCCCGCCGAAGCACCGGCTCCGGCTGCCCCGCCGCCCGCTGCGGCCGGTGCGCCGGTGCCCGCCGACCCAGCGGCGGGTCTGCGGGGCATGATGGTCCCGCCCGGTGGTGGCTCGTGAGCATCCGCTGGCTGCGCGCGACGGCGATACTGCTCCTGCTGATCGTCGCGGTATCCGGCTGCGGATGGCGCGGGCTGAATTCGCTGTCGTTGCCGGGCACCCAGGGCAGCGGCGAGGGCGCGTTCACGATCCAGGCGCAGATGCCCGACGTCAACAACATCCAACCCAACTCCCGGGTGCGGGTCGCCGACGTCACGGTTGGCCACGTGACCAAGATCGAGCGTCAAGGCTGGCATGCGCTGGTGACCATGCGGCTCAACAGCGACGTCACCCTGCCGGCCAACGCCACCGCCAAGATCGGCACCACCAGCCTGCTGGGTTCCTATCACATCGAGCTGGGATCTCCGAAAGGTGAAGCGCCACAAGGCAAACTGCGTGAAGGCTCGCTGATACCGTTGTCGCACGGCGCGGCCTACCCGAACACCGAGCAGACGCTGGCGGCGCTCTCGTTGGTGCTCAACGGCGGCGGACTGGGCCAGGTGCAAGACATCACCGAGGCGTTCAGCACCGCCTTCCGGGGCCGCGAAGGGGACTTGCGCAGCCTGATCGGCCAACTGAACAAATTCACCGCCGACCTCAACGAGCAGTCCGGTGACATCATCGCGGCCGCCGAGAGCCTGAACCGCCTGGTTGGCAAGTTCGCCGAGCAGCAGCCCGTCGTGGATCGGGCGTTGGCGACCATCCCCGACGCGCTCGCGGTGCTCGACAGCGAGCGGGACAACCTCGTCGAGGCGGCCGACAAGCTGGGCAAATTCAGCGCCTTAACGGTGGACTCGGTCAACAAGACCAAAGCGAACCTGGTCAAGGAATTGAAAGAGCTTGGGCCCGTGCTGGAGTCGCTGGCCAACGCCGGTCCGGCGATGACCCGAGCGCTCAGCCTGCTGGCCACGTTCCCGTTCCCGAACGAGACTTTTGAGAACTTCCAGCGCGGCGACTACGCCAACCTGACCGCGATCATCGACCTCACCCTGAGCCGGATCGACCAGGGCCTGTTCACCGGCACCCGTTGGGAATGCCATCTCACCCAGCTGGAGTTGCAGTGGGGCCGCACCATCGGCCAGTTCCCCAGCCCGTGCACCTCCGGATACCGGGGCACCCCCGGCAATCCGCTGTCTATTCCGTACCGCTGGGATCAGGGGCCCTAGATGTTGCATCTACACCGTCGAGTCAAGATCCAGCTGGCCGTCTTCAGCGTGATCGCGTTGGTCGCGCTGTCGGTGATGTCGCTGCACTTCGTGAAACTTCCGGCGATGCTGTTTGGCGTCGGCCGCTACACCGTCAAGGTGGAGCTGGCCGAATCCGGCGGGCTGTATGGCACAGGCAATGTCACCTATCGCGGTTCCGAGGTGGGTCAGGTGGCATCCGTGCACCTGACCGACAGCGGCGTCGAAGCCGTGCTGTCGCTGAAGTCCGGCATCGACATCCCATCAGACCTCAAAGCCGAGGTGCACAGCCAATCCGCGGTCGGCGAGTCGTACCTGGAGTTGTTGCCCCGCAACGGCACCTCGCGGCCGCTGCGGGACGGCGACGTGATTGCGCAGGCCGACACCTCGGTGCCGCCTGACATCAACGCCCTGCTGAGCGCCGCCAACACCGCGTTGCAGGCGATACCGCACGACAACCTGCAGACCGTGATCAACGAGTCCTACACCGCGGTAGGCGGACTCGGCCCCGAACTTTCCCGCCTGGTTGCGGGTTCGTCCAACCTGGCGATCGATGCCCGAAAGAATCTCGACCCGATGCTCGCGCTGATCGACCGAGCGCAGCCGGTACTGGATTCGCAGACCCACACATCGGATGCGATCGCGGGCTGGGCATCTCATCTGGCCACTGTCACCGCGGAGTTGCGGGACCACGACGGCGCGGTCGCGGGAACCATCGACCACGGCGGCCCGGCGTTCGCGGAGATGCGTCAACTGATCGATCGCGTACAACCCAGTTTGCCGCTCCTGCTGGCCAACCTCGTCAGCGTCGGCCAGGTCGCGCTGACCTACCAGAACGACATCGAACAGCTGCTGGTGGTGTTCCCGATGGCGATCAGCGCCGAACAGGCCGGGATCCTCGGCAACCTGAACACCAAGCAGGCCTACCACGGCCAGTACCTGAGCTTTAACCTCAACCTCAACCTGCCGCCGCCGTGCACCACCGGATTCCTGCCCGCCCAGCAGCAGCGCATCCCCACCTTCGAGGACTACCCGCAACGACCGGCCGGCGACCTGTATTGCAGGGTGCCCCAAGACTCGCAGCTCAACGTGCGCGGGGCGCGCAACACTCCATGCGAAACGGTGCCCGGCAAACGCGCACCCACGGTCAAGCTGTGCGAAAGCGATCAGCAGTATGTGCCCCTCAATGACGGCTGGAACTGGAAGGGCGACCCCAACGCCACGCTGTCCGGCCAGGGCATTCCGCAGTTGCCGCCCGGGGTGGCGCCGCCGGGCGCGGCTCCGCCCGGACCCGGTCCGGCCCCACCACCGATCGCCGCTGCCCAGTACGACCCGGCCACCGGCACCTACATCGGGCCCGACGGGCATCGCTACACCCGGTCGGATCTGGCGCAAGCCGCCCCGAAGGACAAGACGTGGCAATCGATGCTGCTGCCACCGCCGGGACCGTGACGGCTAATGCACGTATCAGGCACGAATCAGGACGGAGGACGGCATGACCGTAATAAGTGATCCGGCACTGGAATTCGACGACGAAGTTGTCGACGTTGACGAGGACGCCGACGACGTTGCCGACACCGACGACGTGCCCGCGGCGCGGAGCAGACAACCCAGGTCGCCACTGCGGCGCGCAATGCTGTTCGGTCTGGCCGTCGTCGTTGCGCTGGCGGCTCTGGCCGGCTGGTGGGGCTTCCGGCTGCATCAGTCTCAGCAGGCGCAGGCCCAGCGAAGTCAGTTTGTTCAGGTGGCGCGACAGGGTGCGCTGAACCTGACGACCATCGACTGGCAGCACGCCGAGGCCGACGTGCGGCGCATCTTGGACGGCGCGACAGGCGATTTCTACAACGACTTTTCCAAGCGGTCACAGCCTTTCATCGAGGTGCTTCAGCAGGCCAAGGCGAGCACGGAGGGCCGGATAACCGAATCAGGCTTGGAATCGGAGACGGCTGACGGCGCCGAGGTGCTGGTGGCCGTGGCGGTCCAGACGTCAAATGCCGGCGAGCCCGACCCAGTTACCCGGGCATGGCGTATGCGGATCTCGGTGCGCAAGATCGGCGATCACGTCAAGGTTGCCAACGTGGGGTTCGTGTCATGACACGCCGTACCGGTAACCGCAAGAAGGGCGACCCGATGACCGAAACACCTTCTGGGCCAGTGCAAACGCTGACCGTAGACAACGAGGCGGTGCAGGACGAGGCCACCACGACCGAAGCCGCGGCGCCGGCCGACAAGCCAGACCAGGACGCGCAACCCTCGCCGTGGTGGCGCCGCATCAGCTGGTCCCGGGCGATCGCTTTCGGGGTGTTGCCGGCGCTCGCGTTGGTGCTGGCGCCGGTCGTGGGTCTGCTCAAGTGGCAGGACGGCTCCGTGGGCGACGCCGCGGTGGCGCGCGCGGAATCCGTCCGTGCGGCCACCGACGGCACCATTGCCCTGTTGTCCTATCGCGCGGACACAGTGCAATCGGACCTTGACGCCGCGCGGGGCCGACTGACTGGCACGTTCCTGCAGGCCTACACGACGCTGACCCACGATGTCGTGATCCCGGGGGCGAAGAAGAAGCAGATTTCGGCTGTGGCGACCGTTCCGGCCGCTGCATCGACGTCGGTGAGCGCCAACCATGCCGTCGTGCTGGTATTCGTGAACCAGACCATCGTCGTCGGCCAGGAGGCACCCACGAGCAGCTCGTCCGGCGTTCGGGTCGGCCTCGACCGGATCGGGGGCCGGTGGTTGATTTCGCAATTCGACCCGATCTGAGTTTCCGACGATGAACCCATCCGGATCCCATCGCACCGCGGAAAAAGTGCTTGCGAGTGCGGCTTTGGTGTGCGCTGCGCTGTCCGGAATCGCGGTATCGGTCGGTGCGCCGTGTGCCCGGGCCGATGTGGTGGCCTATCTGGTCAATGTGACGATGCGTCCCGGCTACCACTTCGCGAACGCTGATGCTGCCTTGCAGTACGGGCATGGCCTCTGCGACAAGATATCTCAGGGCCGGACCTATCCCCAGGTGATGGGCGACGTGAAGGCCGACTTCAACACCTCCGACGAATACCAGGCTTCATATCTGATCTCGCAGGCCGTCAACGAGCTTTGCCCCGAGTTGATTTGGCAGCTGCGGGACTCGGCTGCGAACTACCGGCCTACGGAAGGGAAATACTGACATGCAGCATCGAGAGCTCACCGTTTCCGCGCTGCTCGCTTTGGCAGCCGGCTCCGTTCTGGGTATGCCCGCCGCGCACGCCGACAACAAGCGGCTCAACGACAGCGTGGTCGCCAATGTGTTCACCATTCAACATCAGGCCGGCTGCGCCAACGACGTGAAGATCAACCCGCAGCTGCAACTGGCCGCGCAATGGCACACCCTTGATGTGCTCAACAACCGAAACCTCGATGGCGACATCGGTTCTGACGGATCCAACCCGCAAGGTCGGGCCAATGCCGCCGGCTTCCACGGCAGCGTCGCCGAAACCGTGGCGATCCATCCCGCCATAGCGATCAGTGGCGTCGAGTTGATGAACCAGTGGTATGCCAACCCCGCGTATTTCGGGATCATGTCCAACTGCGCGAACACGCAAATCGGGGTGTGGTCGGAGAACACTCCGGATCGGACCGTTGTGGTGGCCGTTTACGGACAGCCTGAGCATCCCGTTCCGCCCCGAAACATTGCGCCGGACTTAGGGCTTCCGTCGCCGGTTGTCATGCAGGAGAACGTACCGCTCGACCCGGCGCCCGACTACGACGCGAGCGACGAGATCGAATTCGGCATCAACTGGTTCCCCTGGATCCTGCGCGGCGTGTACCCGCCGCCGGCCATGCCGCCGCAATAGCCGAGGCGGTGATGCAGGGGGACTGGTCGCCTGGACTTTGTGGTGAGCCCAGAGGCCGAGCGTGAAACCACTGCGAAAATGCGCCGATTTTCGCAGCCAGTGCACGCTCGGCGACGATGCTCTCAGCGGTCAATGCGGGCGACAACGCGCCACCCGTCATGCGGATTGCCGGGCTTTGCGGAGGACCTGTCCGTCTCTGGGCTCATCATCCTTCTCGATGGCCGATCGTGTTGGCAGGAAGGATGCCGCAGCCTGCACCAGGACCACCGCGAAGCAGATGCTCAGCACGGCCGCGGCGGCAACCACCGGCGCCGAGGTGTGCTCAAGATGCACCGCGATGATGGTGGGCCAGCCGGCGCCGAAGTTGGCCATGAAAAACGTACCCGGGAACAACACGAAGAGGCCCGCCAGTTGCCACTGAGCGGTACAGCGAGCACGCAGCTGCGATGCCGCCACGGCGAAGCACATCACCTGCGCGGCTTCCAGCACGCCGATCACCAACGGGTACTGGAAGATTCGGAACGCATGCGGACCCCAGTAACTGTAGAGCCCGCCGTTGATGCCAATGATTTCGAATACGGCCGATTCAAGCAGTGTGATGCCCGCAAAGACGAACAGCGTGCGGCGGGTCATCGTGCCGCGCGCGATCCGGTGAGCGATGTAGGTGCCCGGGGCGGCATACAGCACCACGTAGCCGCTGTGCGTCCAGATCGGTTGCGGGATACCGAACGCGGTGAAATGCGTCCACATGCCATGTGTGGAGTAGAAGTACAGCATCATCGCTGTGTCGTAAAGCGGCTCGGCGAATGCGCCGACCAGGGCCGCCAGCACCATGAGGGCATAAAACGGTGTCCGCTCTCGCATACCCATCCGGACCGCAATCACCAGCAGCACAGCGGTCAGCGCCCAGCTGACATTGGTCAGGATCGCCTGTGTGATGAGGTTCAATTCGTGATCGACTGGTGGCACGTGGTCACCCTATGAAAAAGATCACCGGTGCGCGTCCCCCGAACAGCGGAATATTGTCCCTCCGACAGAGTGAATGGGCCCTTCCGCGGCCAGTCGCTCGCCGGCGGCCAGAAACGAGCTGACCAAACCGGGATCGGCATAGTAAGGGTCGCCGACGCCGCTTACGAACCGCCGGCGGCTGTATTCGTAGAGCGCGGCAAGTTTGTACATCGCCAGCGTCGCATACCAATTGACCCCGGACACATCGGCTCCGGTGCGCTCTGCGTATCGGTCGATCAGCTCGGCGCGCCCGGGGTAGCCGCTCTCGAGCACCGCGGAACCCATCGCCGACGTCGGGACCAGCGGCTCGCCCGCCATCGGGTAGGACGTGAGCAGGTATCCCAGGTCGGCAAGCGGATCGCCGATGGTGGCGAGTTCCCAGTCAAGCACTGCTCCGACGCAACCTGCTCGGATGTCGACGATCATGTTGCCGATGCGAAAATCGTTGTGAACAATCGCGGTTCCGGATTCGGGGGGAAGATGTGCGTGGAGCCAATCGTCCAATGACGCGAAGGCGCGCGGCAGCGCTCCGTCCACCGCGATCAGCGACCGCATCCGCCGCAGTTGCCGGGCGTTGAACCCGTCTGGCTTGCCGAAATCGCCAAGGCCGACCTCGCGCCACGCGACCTTGTGCAGCGCTGCCAGGGTGTCGACCAGTGATTCCCCGATACGTCGGCGCAGCTGCTCGTCGGCGCTTGGCGCGGGCGTCGATTCGGTGATGACAACCCCATCGACGAAGTCCATCACGAACACTGGGACATCAAGAAGCTCTCCGGCGGCCGCGATAGCGCGCACTCGCGGAGTGGGTACATCGGTCCGCTCGAGGGCGGCAAGGAGCCGCGCCTCCCGCAGCACGTCATGTGCGCCCGGAGGCAGCGGCGGCGGTGGCGGGCGGCGGACTACGACTTGCGAGTGCCCGTCCGATACCACGAAGGTCAGGTTGGAATGGCCATCGCCGATGGCCTGTGCGGTTATCATCGGGCCGCACAGTCCGTGGTCGGCGAGGAACCGTCCCAGTTGCTGCAGTTCGCTGTCAGACCATGACCACATCAGGTGTCCAGCGCCGATAGATAGTCCAGGTAGCTGCCCTGCCAATGTGTTTCGAATTGGCCGGCTCCCTGTTCACCGTCGATGACAGCGCGGCAGGCCCCTTCGCGAATTACCGTCTGCAACCTGTCGTGCGTCGGCAGCTCGATCACCCCGAAGACATCGAGCTCCAGCTCGGTTCGCGTACCGGTGATGTCGGTCAGGGTCGCGCACAACCGGCGCTGGCGCATCTGCTCGCCGTATTCGGCGTGGTGGTCGATATGACGTACCGGGTAGGTGACCCCGTCCCGGACGACATAGCCGGCGAAACCCCATTCGCCCTTGGCGATCCATATCCAGCCATTGAGCGCCCGGCCCGATTCGGTGTAGGCGACGAACCATTTCCAATGGTGTGGCACGCCCCAGTCGCGCACTCCCCAGGAGTGGTCGCGATGCCCCATCCGGTCCCACTCGATGCGGCGGCCTGCGACTTCGAGCCGTCCGCGCACTCGGCCGGTCTGCTCGATCCGGTTGACCGCAAACCACGACGGCAATCCGTCCGGATTGCAGTGATAGCTGAATGCGTCGTGAATCCCGTTGAACGCGAACTCGATTCGGATATCCTCGCGGTCGTAGCTCAGCAGGCAGGACTTACGCAACTCGGGCTGCGTGAGAGTGAGCCCGCCGAATGAGAATTCGTCGAGATCGGCGTGGTCCGGTACCCGCCCCTGATGGAGGTGCAGCGCCAACGGGCGTGCGTCCGGCCCCCAAACGCAGACGTTGTAGCCGGCCTTTCCGCTGCCGGTCAGGTACAGGTAGACCTGCACGCCGAGTTCTTCCTCGGGCATGACCAACTCCCAGAACAGGCTGTCGCGTGTTCTTTCGCCGGCCACCGGCCGGTGCCGGAGGTCGTCGGTGGGACCGAGCCCGTCGCGCAGTGCGGTCATCGCGCCTCGTTCCGCAGGTTCACCAGCGCGCTTCGGGTCGTCGGCACCTGCACGGCCAGCGACTGGCCGCGGCTGTCCACCTCGAGCGCCGATCGGAAGGAGGTGTTCTCCAGGTTGCGCAGGAACGCGTTCTTCGTGGATCTCCTGCTGCCGTCGGAGTTTTCGGCGATCGTTTCAGCCAACTCGATCGCCGCGTCAAGCGCGCTGCCCGTCTCGGTGAGCCGGTCGGCCAGTCCGATGCGATGGGCTTCGGCGGCCCGCACGGTGCGCCCGGTGAACGCCATTTCGGCGGCACGGCCGGGTCTGATCAGCCGGACCAGATTCCACGAGGTGCCGAGCTCGCCGATGGACAGCCCGACCCGTACGAAGCCCGCGCTGAAACTCGCGGTGTTGTCGGCGACTCGGATGTCGGCGGCCAGCGCCAGTGACAGACCACCGCCGGCTGCCGGACCGCTCACCGCGGCGATCACCGGATACGGCAGCGCGCGCAGCCCGGTCGACCCCGACGCCGCCGTCTCGACCAGATCCGTGAAGTCCGACACCGACATCCGCGAGATGACTTCGACCTCGTCGAGGTCGAAACCGGTGCAGAACGC